>DASWIG010000702.1:0-24962 GCA_036397835.1 Thermoanaerobaculia bacterium | reverse complement strand
TGGCGTTGAGCGGCAGCTCGTCGAGCCGGACGAAGACCGCCGGCACCATGAACGCCGGCAGCCGCGCCTCGAGAAACCGCCGCAGCTCGGCCTCCGCCGGCCGCGGCGGCGCCACCACGAAGGCCACCAGCCGGCGGTCGCTGCCGCTGCCGGCGACCAGCACCGCGGCCTGCTGCACGTCGGGATGCTCGCCGAGCCGCGCTTCGATCTCGCCCGGCTCCACGCGCAAGCCGCGCAGCTTCACCTGGCGGTCGAGGCGGCCGAGGAAGTCGAGGGTCCCGTCGGCGCGATAGCGCGCCAGGTCGCCGGAACGGTAGAGGCGCTCGCCGGGCATCGGCGCCAGCGGGTCGGGCACGAAGCGGTCGGCGGTCAGGGCGGGGCGCCGGAGATAACCGCGGGCGAGGCCGTCGCCGCCCATGCAGAGCTCCCCGGGCACCCCGATCGGCACCGGTTCGAGGCTGCGATCGAGCACGTGAGCGATGCCGTTGCGGACCGGGCGGCCGAGCGGCACAGGGTCGCCCGGCCGCTCCCCGCGCGTCATGGCGTGGGTGGTGGTGAAGGTGGTGTTCTCGGTCGGGCCGTAGCCGTTGACCAGGCGGTAGCCGGGAGGCAGCTCGGCCAGCACCCGGCGCACGTGCGCTGGCGACAGGGCTTCGCCGCCCGCCAGCAGTTGGCCAACTCCGAGGAGACTCGCAAGCTCCTCGTCGACCATCTGGTGGAAGAGCCCGGCCGTGAGCCACAGCGTGCTGATGCGCTCCGTCCGCAAGACCGACGCGAGCTCGTGGAGCGACGGCGCGTGGGGCGGGAAGACCACCAGCCGGGCGCCGTTCAGGAGGCTGCCCCAGAGCTCCAGGGTCGAGGCGTCGAAGGCCACCGGCGCGAGCTGCAGGTAGCGCTCCTCGGCGCCGAAGCGGATGAAGTCGGTGGCGCGCACCAGGCGCACCACGCTCTTCTGGGCGACCGCCACGCCCTTGGGACGGCCCGTCGAGCCCGAGGTGTAGACGACGTAGGCCAGAGCGTCCGGCTCCCCGGCGGCAGGCACGGCCGACGCCGGCGCGGCCGGCAGGTCGTCCTCCGGGTACACGATCCGCGTCTCCCGCGCCGCCAGGAGGTCGGCCGGCAGCTCGCCGAGGAGATGCCGGTGGGCGATCAGCACCTCGACTGCGCCGTCGTCGAACATGAGTGCCAAGCGTTCGCGCGGATAGGCCGGATCGAGCGGCAGGTAGGCGCCTCCGGCCTTGAGGATCGCCACCAGGGCCACGACCTGCTCGACGCAGCGGTCCATGCACAGCCCCACGAGCGGCGCCTGCGGGCCCACGCCGAGCGCCCGCAGGCGGTGCGCCAGGCGATCGGCGCGGCGGTCGAGCTCGCCGTAGGTCAGCGCCTCGGCGTCGGCCGCCGCCGCCGTCGCCACCGCCACCGCGTCCGGCGTCGCCGCGGCTTGAGCGGCGAAGAGGGTGGCGATCGCTTGCCGCGGCGGCGAGCTGCGCCGGTCGTTCCACTCCGTCAGCATCTGCTGGCGCTGGCCGGCGCCGAGCAGCGACAGGCGCGACAGCGGGCGATCCGGCTCGCGGGCGGCGGCGGCGAGCAGCGTCCGGAGCTGGCCCAGCAGCCGCTTCACGGTCGTGGCGTCGAAGAGGTCGAGGTTGTGCTCGACGCCTCCGACGAGCTCGCCGCCGCCCTCCCGGAAGGCCAGGGAGAGGTCGAGGCGCGCGGTCTCGCCGCCGGCGGCGAACGGCGCGCGGGCAAGGCCGCCGAGGCGGGCGGTGGCCGGCGGCGCGTTTTGCAGGACGAAGAGCACCTGGACGAGCGGCGGATGGCTCAGGTCGCGACGTTCCACGAGCTCGCCGACGAGCTTCTCGAAAGGCAGGTCCTGGTGGGCGTAGGCGTCCAGCGTCGACTCGCGCGTCCGCGCCAGCAGCTCGCCGAAGCTCGGGTCGCCGCCGAGGTCTCCGCGCAGCGCCAGGGTGTTGACGAAGAAGCCGATCAGGCCTTCGATCTCGAGGCGGTTGCGGTTGGCGATCGCCGTGCCCACGGCCAGGTCGCGCTGGCCGCTGAGGCGGCCCAGCACCGCCTGGAAGGCCGCCAGCAAGACCATGAAGAGGCTGGCGCCGCTGGCGCCGGCGAGCTCGCGAAGAGCCGCGGTCTCGGCCGCCGGCAGGCCTGTCGTGACCTCGCCACCGCGGCTGGTCTGCACGGCCGGCCGCGGCCGGTCGAGGGGCAGCTCGAGCACCGGCGGCAGACCCTCCAGGCGCCGGCGCCAGTAGCCGAGCTGGCGCTCGAGCTCCTCTCCCGAGAGCCAGCGGCGCTGCCAGGCGGCGAAATCGGCGTACTGGATCGGCAGCGGCCGCAGCGGCGAGAGCCGGCCCTCGGCGAAGGCGCCGTAGAGCGCGTCGAGCTCGCCCCAGAGCACCCCCAGCGACCAGCCGTCGCTGATGACGTGGTGCAGGGTGAGCAGGAGCACGTGCTCGTCTTCCGCGAGCCGCAGCAGCACGGCGCGCCACAGCGGTCCCCGCGCCAGATCGAACGTCCGCCGCGCCTCGAGGCGCGCCAGGCGGCGCGCCTCGGCCTCGCGTCCACCGAGGTCGACGAGGGGCAGCGGCGCCGGCGCCGGCGCCGGCGCCCGCACGACCTGGACGACCTCGTCGCCGGCGTACTCGAAGACGGTGCGCAGGGTCTCGTGCCGGAGCGCCAGGGCGGCGAGGGCGGCGGCGAGGGCGGCGGCGTCGAGCGCGCCCGTGAGGCGCTGCGCCGTGGGCACGTTGTAGACCGCGAGGTCGCTCTCGAAGCGGTCGAGGAACCACAGCCGCTCCTGGGCGAACGACGCGGGCAGAGGGGCGTCGCGCTGCACGGCGGCGATCGGCGGCGCCGGACGGTCGCCGCCGCCGGCGGCCAGGCGGGCGGCGAGCTGCGCCACCGTCGGGGCCTCGAAGAGCGCCCGCACCGGCAGCTCGACGCCGCTCACGCGGCGCAGCCGCGACACCACCTGGGTGGCCTTGAGCGAATGGCCCCCGAGCGCGAAGAAGTCGTCGTGGACGCCGACCGCGTCGCGGCCGAGCACCTCGCGCCACACTTCCGCCACCAGCTCCTCACGCGGCCCGCGGGGCGCCACGAAGCCGTCGTCCCCGGTGAATTCGCAGCTCGGCGCCGGCAAGGCCCCGCGGTCGACCTTGCCGGTGGCGGTGTGGGGCAACTGCGCGAGGCTCACGAAAAGCGAGGGCACCATGTGCTCGGGCAGGGCCGCCTGGAGGTAACGGCGCAGCTCGTCCGTCCCGGCGTCGCCGACGACGTAGGCGAGGATCCGGACGGCGTCGCCGTCCCTGTGGGCGATGGCGGCGGCGTCGCGCACCGCGCCGTGGCGGGCGAGGTGGGCCTCGATCTCGCCGAGCTCGATGCGGAAGCCGCGGACTTTGACCTGGTGGTCGGCGCGTCCCAGGTACTCGAGCTCGCCGCCGGCGCGCCAGCGCGCCAAATCGCCGGTGCGGTAGAGACGTTCGCCGGGCTCGGCGGCGAAGGGGTCGGGCACGAAGACGGCGGCGGTCAGGGCCGGCCGGCGCAGGTAGCCGCGCGCCAGGCCGCGGCCGCCGAGGGCGAGCTCGCCGGCGGCGCCGAGCGGCCGCGGACGCAGGGCGCGGTCGAGCACCTGGGCGCTGGTGCCGTCCACCGGCCGGCCGATCGTCGGTTCGGCGGCGCCGGCGCCGACCCGGGCGAAGGTGGAGTAGGTGGCGTCCTCGGAGGGGCCGTAGAGGTTGTAGAGGCGGCAGCCGGGCCGCGCCGCGAAGACGGCGTCGGCGAGGCGGCGCTTGAGCGGCTCGCCGGCGAGGTTGACGGTGAGCACGGAGGCCGGCAGGGCCTCCAGCCGCGCCAGCTCGGCCATCGCCGAGGGCACGGTGTTGACCAGGGTCACGGCGCCGGCGGCGGGCGTCTCGGCGAGGGCCAGAGCGTCGTCGACGAGCACCAGAGTGCCGCCGGCGGCGAGAGTGACGAAGATCTCGAAGACCGAGAGGTCGAAGTTGATCGAGGTGGCGCCGAGCACCCGCGCCAGCTCGGCGGGGGAGAAGACGCGGCGCGCCCAGTCGACGAGGGCGACGGCGCCGGCGTGGGTGACGGCCACGCCTTTGGGACGGCCGGTGGAGCCCGAGGTGTAGATGAGGTAGGCGAGGCCCGCCGGCGCCGCGGCGGCCGCGGCGCCGGCCGCCGTCTCGTCGGCGGCACCGGCGTCGCGGTCGAGGAAAACGGCCCGCAGGCCGCTGGAGACGCCGCAGCGGGGCAGGCGGTCGACGAAGGCGGTGCGGGTGACGACCGCCGAGGCGCGAGTCCCCGCCGTGGCGTCGTCGAGGATGGTCTCGAGGCGTGCGAGGGGGTAGGTGGGGTCGAGGGGCACGTAGGCGCCGCCGGCCTCGAGCACCGCCAGCAGAGTGACGACGAGGTCGGCCTGGCGGTCGAGGCAGACGCCGACGCGGACCTCCGGTCCGACGCCGAGCGCGCGCAGACGGCAGGCCAGCCGGCGGGCGCGCCGGGCCAGCCGGCGGTAGGTCAGACGCTCGTGGCCCGCGACGAGCGCCACGGCCTCGGGAGTGCGCTCGGCCTGGGCTCCGAAGAGCCCGTGGAGCGTCGCCGCCGGCGCCGGCGCCGCGCCGCCGTGGCACCACTCCGCGAGGAGCTGCTGGCGCTCGCCGGCGGCGAGCAGCGGCAGGCGCGAGAGCGGCCGGTCCGGCTCGCGGGCGGCGGCGGCGAGCAGCGTCCTGAGCTGGCCGAGAAGACGTTTCACGGTCGTGGCGTCGAAGAGGTCGCGGTTGTGCTCGACGCCCCCGACGAGCTCGCCGCCGCGCTCCCGGAATCCCAGGGAGAGGTCGAGCCGGGCGGTCTCTTCGCCGGCGGCGAACGGCGCGCGGGCAAGGCCGCCGAGGCGGGCGGTGGCCGGCGGCGCGTTCTGCAGGACGAAGAGCACCTGGACGAGCGGCGGATGGCTCAGGTCGCGGCGCTGCACGAGCTCGCCGACGAGCTTCTCGAAAGGCAGGTCCTGGTGGGCGTAGGCGTCCAGCGTCGACTCGCGCGTGCGCGCCAGCAGCTCTCCGAAGCTCGGATCGCCGCCGAGGTCTCCGCGCAGCACCAGGGTGTTGACGAAGAAGCCGATCAGGCCCTCGATCTCGAGGCGGTTGCGGTTGGCGATCGCCGTGCCCACGGCCAGGTCGCGCTGGCCGCTGAGGCGGCCCAGCACCGCCTGGAAGGCGGCGAGCAGCACCATGAAGAGGCTCGCGCCACGTTCGCCGGCGAGCCGGCGCACCGCCGCCGTAAGGTCCGCCGGCAGGCTGGTCGCGACTTCGCCGCCGCGGCTCGTCTGCACGGCCGGCCGCGGCCGGTCGAGGGGCAGCTCGAGCACCGGCGGCAGACCTTCCAGGCGCCGGCGCCAGTAGCCGAGCTGGCGCTCGAGCTCCTCTCCCGAGAGCCAGCGGCGCTGCCAGGCGGCGAAATCGGCGTACTGGATCGGCAGCGGCGGCAGCGGCGGCGTCTCGCCGGAGAGCGCCGCGCCGTAGAGCGCGTCGAGCTCGCGCCACAGCACCGTCATCGACCAGCCGTCGCTGATGACGTGGTGCAGGGTGAGCAGGAGCACGTGCTCGTCCGGCGCCAGGCGCAGCAGCACGGCGCGCCACAGCGGTCCCCGCGCCAGGTCGAACGTCCGCCGCGCCTCGCGGCGCGCCAGGCGCCGCGCCTCGGTCTCGCGGCGCGCCGGCGCCGCCCCGCCGAGGTCGATGGCCGGCAGCGGCACCGGCGCCGCCGGCTGCACGACCTGGACCACCTGGCCGGCGGCGTCCTCGAAGACGGTGCGCAGCGTCTCGTGGCGGCGCGCCAGGGCGGCGAGGGCCGCGGCGAGGGCCGCGGCGTCGAGGGCGCCGGCGAGACGCTGGGCCGTGGGCACGTTGTAGACCGTGCGGTCGCTCTCGAAACGGTCGAGGAACCACAGCCGCTCCTGGGCGAAGGACGCCGGCGGCGGCGCGTCCCGCGGCACGGCGACGATCGGCGGCGTCGGGCGGCCGGTGGCGGCGGCCAGGCGGGCGGCGAGTGCGGCGACGGTCGGGGCCTCGAAGACCTCCCGCACCCGCAGCTCGACGCCGCTCACGCGGCGCAGCCGCGAGGCCACCTGGGTGGCCTTGAGCGAGTGGCCCCCGAGCTCGAAGAAGTCGTCGTAAACGCTGACCGCGGCGTGCCCGAGGACCTCGCGCCAGACCTCGGCGACGAGCTCTTCGTGCGGCCCCCGCGGCGCCACGAAAGCGACGCCGGGGGCGCGCCACTGCGGTTCAGGAAGGGCGCGGCGGTCCACCTTGCCGTTCGGCGTCAGCGGCAGGGCGTCGAGGAGCACGAATGCCGCCGGCACCATGTATACGGGAAGCCGCTCGCCGAGGGCGGCGCGCCAGACCTCGACCGCCTCGCCGCCGAATCCGGCCGCCGGCACGACGTAGGCGGCGAGCCGCCGCTCGCCCGCCGTCTCACCCTCGCCGGCGCCGGCGCGGGCCGTCACGACCGCCTGCTCGACGCCCGCAAGGGTACCCAGCACCGCCTCGATTTCGCCGAGCTCGATGCGGAACCCGCGGACCTTCACCTGATGGTCGCGCCGCTCGACGAATTCGATCTGACCGTCGGCGCGCAGCCGCGCCAGGTCGCCGGTACGGTAGAGCCGGCCGCCGGGCGAGGCCGCGAACGGGTCCGGCAAGAAACGCTCGGCGGTGAGCGCCGGGCGGCCTCGGTAGCCGCGGGCGAGCCCCTGCCCGGCGATCGAGAGCTCACCGGGAACGCCCACCGGCACCGGCTCGAGAGCCGCGTCGAGCAGCCGCACCCGCAGGCCGGACAAGGGACGCCCGATCGGTGGCGCCGCGGGGCCGGCGGCCGCCGGCCCCCAGGTGGCGACGACCGAGCTCTCGGTCGGGCCGTAGTGGTTCACGAGGGCGAACGGCAGGTCGGCGCGGACCGGGCTCAGCTTGTCGCCGCCGGTGAGCAGCGTCCGCAACGTCGGCCTCGCCGGCAGATCCGACATGGCCAGCACCGCCTCGGCCAGCGGCGTCGGCAGAAAGCTCAGCGTGACGCGGCGCGCATCCAGCCAGGCCACGAGGTCGCCCGCCGAGGCCACGACCTCGGAGGGCGGCACGAGCAGGGCGGCTCCGGCCGCGAGCGCCGACCACAATTCCCACACCGAAGCGTCGAAGCCCGGGGCCGCCAGCAGCGTCGCGCGGTCGGCGGCCGACGGCCGGTAGGTCGAGCGATGCCAGGCGATCAGCCCGGCCAGGCCGCGATGGCACAGCTCGGTGCCCTTGGGACGGCCCGTGGAGCCCGACGTGTAGATGACGTAAGCCAGGCTCTCGGCCTCCACGGGGACGCGCGGTGCGCTCCCTGCCGTGCGCCGGGAGACGTCCACGGCGATCGGCCGGCGCGCCGGCTCGATTCCGGCGAGCCGCTTGCCGTCGCCCAGCAGCACAGGGACGCCCGCGTCGTCGATCATGAACGTCAGCCGCTCGTCGGGCAGCGCCGGGTCCAGGGGCAGGTAGGCGCCCCCGGCCTCGAGCACGGCGAGGGCGCCCACCACGAGCTCCAGCGAGCGCTCGAGGCAGATCCCCACGACGACGTCCGGGCCGACGCCGGCGGCGCGCAGCCGCTGCGCCAGGCCGCCGGCCAGCGACGCCAGAGCGCCGTAGGACAATGCCCGACAGCCGGCGCTCTCGTCGACCACCGCCACGGCGTCGGGAATCCGCGCCGCCCAGGCCGCCGCCTCGCGGTGGACCGGCGCCGCGGGGACCACGGGATCACGAGCGTCGTTCCACTCCGCCAGCACCTGGTGGCGGGCCGCCCGCGGCAGCACCGGCAGGGCCGCGACCGCGCGCTCCGGATCCGCGAGGGCGGCGCTCAGCAGGGCCTCGAACGACGCCAGCAGGCGCGCCATGGCGTCGCCGGCGTAGAGGTCACGCCGGAAGTCCACTCGCGCGAGCAGCCCGCGGGCCGTGTCCTCGACGGTGAAGCCGAGGTCGAACTTGGCGGTCCCGAGCTCGACCGGCAGCCGCTCCACCGCCAGCGAGCCGAGCCGCGCCGGATCGCGAGCGCGCTCGACGAGCGAGAAGACCACCTGGACCAGCGGCTGGGAGCGCAGCGCGCGCTCGACTTCGAGCGCCTCGACCAGTTGCTCGAAGGGCAGGTCCTGGTGCGCGAGAGCGTCGAGGACGACGTCGCGCACGCGCCCGACGTGCTCGGCGAAGCCGTGTGCGCCCGCCACCTCCGTGCGCAGCGCCAGGATGTTGACGAAGAGCCCTATCAACCCCTCGGTCTCGACCCGTTGGCGGCCGGCGACCGGCGTGCCGACGACGACGTCGGAGGCCGCGCCGTGGCGCGCCAGCAGCGCCTTGAACGCCGCCAGCAACACCATGAAGCGGCTGGCGCCGTGGGCTCGGCCGAGCGCGTCGACAGCCGCGGCCAGCGGCGCCGGCAGGAGGCGGGAGTGGTGGTCGCCGCGAGAGCCCTCCTGACCGCGCCGCGGCCGCGCGATGGCCAGCTCGAGGTGCGGGGGCGCGCCGTCGAGCTGACGCCGCCAGTAGGCGAGCTGCGCTTCGCCTGCCTCTCCCGCCAGCTCTTCGCGCTGCCAAAGGGCGAAGTCGCCGTACTGGATCGGCAGCTCGGGCAGCTCGGCCGCGTCCGCGGTCTCGCACGCGTCGTAGAACGCCTTCAGCTCCTCGAGCAAGATCGCGAGCGAGGCGCCGTCGGTGACCGCGTGGTGCAGCACCAGCGCCAGCACGTGGGTCGTCGCGTCGAGACGGACGAGCAATGCCCGGAAGAGAGGCCCACGCTCGAGATCGAAGGGACGCCGGGCAAAGGCGTCGACGCGGCGGCGCGCTTCTCCCTCCCTCCGGCCGGCCGGCAAGGCGTCGAGCGCCGCGGCGGCGAAATCGCAGGCCCCCACGGAGCGCGTCGCCACGACCTGCACGATCTCCTCGCTTTCGACGGCAAGGGTGGTGCGCAGCGCCTCATGACGCTCGACGAGCGCCGTCAGGGCCGCGACGAGAGCGGCCGCGTCGAGCTCGCCGATCAGGCGCAGCGCGAGCGGGACGTTGTAGAGCGAGCTGCCCGGCTCGAGCTGATCGATGAACCACAGCCGCCGCTGGGCAAAGGAGGCCGGAAGCACGAAGACCGCGGCCTCGGCCGTCGTGCCGTTTTCGATCATCAACCCGTCGTCGGACATGCCTCCTGTTTCCTCAATCTGTGCAGGCGACGGGGAGATTTGCGCACGAAACGCCGACTCGGCGCGTGACGGCCGCCAAGCACTCGTTTCAACAAGGTTCTCCCCACCCGACATGACTCCAGCGAGGCCTTTCTGCCGTCAATTCGGCATTCCCCTGGCCTTGCGCGAGAGCCGAGAACCGACACACGATTCTGCTCTTGAGATGGTACCGCAAGTCGGGATGGGTTACAATGCCGTCTGACAGGCTTACCATTGCAACCCGTGCGACCCGTGAGGGGAAGATTTGCATGAGACCGCTTGCGCGAGTTCCTTCGATCGTGGCCGTTGTCATGGCCGTCGGTTCGGCTACCGCGGCGCTGGGCGCCCAGGACCCTCCGGCGGCGCCGGAGCGAGAGTCGTTCACGGTCCGCCCCGCCAGCTCGGAGATTCGGATCGACGGTCTCCTCGACGAGCCCGCCTGGTCCGACGCGACGCTCATCGCCCTCACCCACGAGTGGTTTCCCGGCGACAACACCGAGCCGCCGGTGGCCACCGAGTGCCTGGTGACGTTCGACGACGACAACCTCTTCGTCGCCTTCCGTGCCCACGATCCGGAGCCGGCGAAGATCCGTGCCTACTTCGCCGACCGCGATACCGCGGTCTTCGACGACAGCGTCGGTTTCATGGTCGACACGTTCAACGACGGCCGCCGCGCGTTCCTGTTCCGGGCCAACCCGCTCGGGGTCCAGCTCGACGCCGTGGTCAACGACTTCAACGACGCCGGCGAGGACTACACGTGGGACGCCATCTGGCACGCCGCGGGCCACGTCCGCGACGGCGGCTACGACGTCGAGATACGGGTGCCGCTCAAGCAACTGCGGACCCCACGCTCGCGCGACGTCCAGACCTGGGGCTTCCTGGCCACCCGCGAGTACCCGCGCTCGGTGAGCCACCAACTGCGCTCGACCCGCAATGAACGCAGCCTGTCGTGTCTGGTGTGCCAGTTCGATGCGGTGACCGGCTTCGAGACCTCGCGGACCGGCACCAACCTCGAGGTCACGCCGACCGTCACCGCCAGCCGTACGGACGTGCGGCCCTCCACGCCGGGACCTCTGGAACAGGGCCGCGAGGAGGCCGAGATCGGCCTCTCCACGCGCTGGAACGTCACCCCCAACGTGGCGCTCAACGCCACCTTGAACCCCGACTTCTCCCAGGTCGAGGCCGACGCCGCGCAGCTCGACGTCAACGAGCGCTTCGCCCTCTTCTTCCCGGAGAAGCGGCCCTTCTTCCTCGAAGGCGCCGACTATTTCTCGACGCTGGTCGACGTCGTCTTCACCCGCACCGTCGTCGATCCGAAGGTCGGCATCAAGCTGACCGGCAAGGAAGGGCGCCATGCCTTCGGCGTGCTCGCCGCCGAAGACGACGTCAACAGCCTGCTGATCCCGGGCAGCCAGTTCTCACGCAGCGTCTCGATCGATCAGGAGGTCCGCACCGGCGTCCTGCGCTACCGCCGCGACGTCGGCGAGAAGTCGAGCCTGGGTGCCTTCCTGACCCGCCGCGAGGCCGACGAGTATTCCAACGACGTCTACGGGTTCGACGGTCAGTGGTTCATCACGGACTCCGACAGCGTGCGCTTCCTGGCGCTCGATTCCCGTACCGACTACCCGGACGGGCGGCCCGACCTGCCGGGGGATCCGATCGACGGCGGCATCTGGGTGATCGATTACCTGCGGCGGACCCGCAACTGGTTCGTGCGCGGCCTCCACGCGTCTTTCGACGCGGGCGCGCGCACCGACGCCGGCTTCAACGCCCAGGTCGACCTGCGGCAGACCTTCTTCCTGGTCCGCCGCTTCTTCTGGGGTGAGGAGAGCAAGTGGTATCGCCGCTTCACCGTCCAGGTCGACTCGGTGCTGCGCGAAGACCAGGGCGGCAACCTGCTCGACCGTGGCACAAACCTCGAGCTGCAGTGGGAGGGTCCGCGCCAGACCGAGGTGGAGATCGGCATCCGCTCCAACCGCGAGGCCTTCCTCGGCAACGAGTTCAACAACTTCCGCCGCGACCTCCGAATCGAGTCACGCCCCTCCGGTGACTTCTCCTGGGGCTTCTTCTGGCGCGGCGGCGAGCAGATCGACTTCACCAACGTCCGCCAGGCCGATTTCGAGCTCTTCCAGCCGACGGTCCAGTTCCGCCTCAGCAAGTCGTTCGTGGGCTCCTTCGACCACATCTTTCAGGTCTTCGACAACCAGGAGAGTCAGGAGTACCTGCGGGTCAACCTCAGCCAGACCAACCTGATCTATCACTTGAACGCCAAGACCTTCTTCCGCGCCATCTTCCAGTACCAGTGGATCAAGCGCGATCCGGCGCTCTACGAGGTACCGGTCAGCGAGCGCCTGGAGACGCTCTTCACCCAGCTCCTCTTCTCCTACAAGCTGAACCCGCAGACGGTGCTCTTCGTCGGCTACTCCGACAACCACGCCGGCAACGAATTCATCGACCTGACGCAGAACAACCGCACCTTCTACGTCAAGCTCGGCTACGCCTGGCTGCCGTGACGGCGCGGCCTATTCGAACGGCTGCTGCGGGTCGCGCGCGAGCACGAACGGCGTCGGCTTGCCCTCCGCGGCACAACGCTCGTCGAGGTCGACGGCCGAGCGGTCCTCCAGGAAGCGGCGGACCATCTCGGCGCCGCAGGGCGTGCCCTCGGTGTGGAACGACTGGCGCAGCACCACGTGCCGCCCGTTGGGCAGGTAGCGCGTCACCTCCTCGCCCCAGCGCGGCGGCGTCACCGGGTCGCGGTAGCCGGAGAGGAGCAGCACCGGCGCCTCCGAGCGGACCGGCTCGTGGAAGCCGGCGGTCAACGTGCCGCGGGGCCACGCCTCACAGGCGGCACGCTGCTGCTCCACGCGGTAGAGCCCCAGGAAGGTCCCCGCCGCCAGCCGTTCGGCCTGCGCCAGGTCGATGAACGGCGTGTCCTCGGTGCAGGTCGCCGACATGAACGCCCCCACCGCGAGGATGCCGCCGGCGGCCACCGCGCGGCGCAGGCGCAGCAGCAGCTCCGCGATGCCGGCGTAGTCTCCATCGTAGGCCTCCTGGACCAGGATCGGCACCAGGTTCGACTCCTCGTCGTAGAGCCGCCAGCGGATCTCCTCGTTGAAGAGGTCGAGGTTGAGCTCGACTTCGATCGGCTTCGCGGTCTTGGGATCGGTCAGCGCCACGGTCACCGGCCCTTCTTCGGCGAGCCGGCGGTGGACGGCCCAGAACTTGTCGCGCAGGTCGGGGAAGGCGGCGGCGCAGCCGGCGTCGGCGGCGCACTCGTCGAACAGGAGGTCGAGAGCGCGCTGGGCGTCCGGCGCGTGGTGCTGCGGCACCCGCATCGACGTCGGCACCACGCCGTTCAGGATCGCGCTGCGCGCGCGCGACGGAAAGTGGCGCAGGTAGGCCAGCGCCACCCGGCTGCCGTAGGAGATGCCGTAGAGGTTGATCCGCTCGTAACCCAGGGCGGCACGGATCTCGTCGAGGTCCTGAATGACGTCGGGCGTCGCGTAACGGGTCAGGTCGGCCTCGAGCTTGGCGGCGCAGGCCGCGAGGGCTTCGACCGGGAACTGGTCGCCGAGATAGCTCTGCGGGTCCTCGTCGCTGCCCGGCAGCGGGCAGTGGAGGGGCGAGGAGGCGCCGGTGCCCCGCGGGTCGATCAGCACGAGGTCGCGCTTTTCGCGCACCGGGCTCAGGATGCGGTTGAAGAAGAAGGCCACCGCCGTGATGCCCTGGCCGGGACCGCCGGGCAGCAGCACCAACGGATCCGGCGCCGGCGTCTCGCCGGTGGCGGGCAGCACGACCACGCGGATGCCGATCCGCCGTCCGTCCGGCCGCGCGCGGTCTTCGAGCACCTCGTAGGTCCCACACCGCACCTCTTCGTCCATACCGCGCGGGGTGCAAGGCCCGAGGTCGATCGCCAGGCCGCCGTAGTCGGCCGGCGGCGGCACCAGGTAGGCGGTGGCGGCGGTAGCGGGTGGCGGCGCCTCCTCGACAGGCGCCGCGCATCCGATCAGGACGAGGGCGATCGCCACCGTAAGGCTGCGGCCGCAGTCGGGCCAGGGTGATCGTTGCACGTGGAACCCCTTTCTTGATCTCAACGTCCGTTCAAGCAGGCCGCCGCCGTGCCGCACGCGCCGCGCGGCCGATCGGCGCCGGAGGTGCCGGCGCTCCTGCCGCCCGCTGGCGCTCGACTCGTGCCGCCAACGCGGCGACGGTCGGGGCCTCGAAGATCGCCCGCAAGGCGATCTCGACCTCGAGCTCGTGGCGCACCCGGGCCAGGACCCGGGTGGCCAGCAGGGAATGGCCGCCGAGCTTGAAGAAGCTCTCCTCGACGCCGACGTCGTCGACCTCCAGCACCTCCGACCAGATCTTCGCGATGCGGGTCTCGAGCTCGTTGCGCGGCGCCACCCGCCGCGCGGCGTCGCCCCGCGGCGCCTCGGGGGCCGGCAAGGCGGCGCGGTCGACCTTGCCGTTCGGCGTCCGCGGCAGGGCCTCGAGCGTCACGATGGCGGCGGGCACCATGTAGGCAGGGAGGCGCTCGGCGAGGTGGGCGGCGAGGACGTCGGCGCCGCCGGCCGCGGCCGGCGCCACGTACGCGGCGAGGGCGTGGCCGCGCGTCACCGCCACCGCCTCCCGCACGCCCGCGCAGGCCAGCAGCGCCGCCGCGATCTCGCCGAGCTCGACGCGGAAGCCGCGGACCTTCACCTGGTGGTCGAGGCGCCCGAGGAAGACGAGGTCGCCGCCGCCGGCGCGGCGCGCCAGGTCGCCGGTGCGGTAGAGGCGCCCACCCGCACGCCGGCCGAAGCCGTCGGGCACGAAGCGCTCGGCGGTCAACGCCGGGCGGCGCAGGTAGCCGCGCGCCAGGCCGTCGCCGGCCAGGCAGATCTCGCCCGGCACCGCCGCCGGCACGGGCTCGCCGCGGCGGTCGCAGAGATAGGCCCGGGTACCGGCGACGGGGCGCCCGATCGTCTCAGCGCCGCCGGGCGCGCGCCGTGTAAAGGTCGAATAGGTGGTGTCCTCGGAGGGTCCGTAGAGGTCGTAGACGTCGTCGACGTGATGGTGGAGAGCGTCCGCCAGCGCCGCCTCGAGGGGCTCGCCCGCCAGGTTCACGGTGCGCGCCGACGGCGGCAGCGCGCCGAGGCGCAGCAGCTCCGCCATCGCCGACGGCACCGTGTTGACGAGGGTCACCTCGTGGCGGGCCGGCAGCTCCGCGAGGCTCACGGCGTCGGGAGCCAACACCGCCTTGCCGCCCGCGGCGAGCGGCACGAAGAGCTCGAAGACGGAGAGGTCGAAACAGACGGAGGTCGCCGCCAGCGTCCCCGCGAGCTGCTCCGGGCCGTAGACCCCATGGGCCCAGCGCACCAGCGCCGCGGCGCTGCGGTGCTCGATCGCGACGCCTTTGGGGCGCCCCGTGGAGCCCGAGGTGTAGATCAGGTACGCCAGGTTGCCGGCCGCCGCGGCGGCGGCCGGGCGCGCATCGCCGCGCGCCGCGATGCGGGCGCGGTCGGCGTCGCCGTCGACGACCACGGTGCGCGCCCGGTTCGGCGGCAGCGTGGCGGCGAGGGTCCGTTGGGTGAGGATCACCGGGGCGCGCGTGTCGTCCAGGATGAGCTCGGTTCGTGCGGCCGGGTAGGCCGGATCGAGGGGTACGTAGAAGCCGCCGGCTTCGAGGACGGCGAGGAGCGCCGCCACCAGGTCGGCCGAGCGCTCCAGCAGCACCGCGACCGGCACCTCCGGCCCTACGCCGAGGCCGCGCAGCTCGCGCGCCAGGCGGTGGACGCGGCGCGTCAGGTCGCGGTAGGTCAGCCGCTCGGCGCCGGCGACCAGGGCCTCGGCGTCAGGGGTGCGCTCGGCCTGGGCGGCGAAGGCGTCGTGAAGGCAGCAGAAGGGCTCCGGCAGCTCAGGCTCCGGAGCCGCCGGCAGGCTCCAGGCGTCGACCACCTGCCGCCGCTCCTCGGGCGTCATCAGCTCGAGCCGCGCTACCGGGCGGTCGGGATCGGCGAGGGCCGCCTCCAGCAGGCGCCGGAAGTGCTCCGCCATGCGTTGCGCGGTCGCGGGCAGGAAGAGGTCCGAGTCGTAGCGCAGACTCCCCGCCATGCCGCCGCCGGCGGTTCGGAGGCTCATCTCGAGGTCGAAGCGCGACTCGCGGCGGGCCACCGCGAGGTCCGCGACCTCGACGCCGGCGAAAGCGAGCGGAGCGGGGGAGTCCGTCGCCACGGTGAAGAGCACCTGGAAGAGCGGGCTGTGGCCGAGGCTGCGCTCGGGAGCCAGTTCCTCGAGGAGCTTCTCGAAGGGCACGTCCTGGTGGGCGTGGGCGCCCAGCGTCGCCGACCGGGCGCGGCGCACCAGCTCGTGGAAGCAGGTGCCGGGGCGCACGTCGAGGCGCAGGGCCAGCGTGTTGACGAAGAAGCCGATCAGGCCCTCCGTCTCGGTGCGCTGGCGGCCGGCGATCGGGGTGCCGACGACCACGTCCGGCTGGCCGCTGTAGCGGTGCGCGAGGGTGGCGAAGACCGCCAGCAAGGCCATGAAGGGCGTCGCCCGGGCGCCGCGGCAGAAGGCGTCGAGGCGCGCCGTGAGGTCGGCGGGGAGGTCGAAGCGGACCTCGTCGCCGCGGTGCCCCTGCACCATCGGGCGCGGCCGGTCGGTGGGGAGCTCGAGCAGGGCCGGCGCGCCGCGCAGCCGCTCGCGCCAGTAGGCGGCCTGGCCGGCCAGCACCTCGCCGGTGACTCGCCGGCGCTGCCAGGCCGCGAAGTCGCCGTATCGGATCGGCAGCGCCGGCAGCCGCGGGGCGCGGCCGGCCGACAGGGCGTCGTAGCACGCGCCGAGCTCGCGTTGCAGCAGCCCCATCGACCAGCCGTC
The DNA here is from genome assembly GCA_036397835.1 of Thermoanaerobaculia bacterium. GTDB lineage: Bacteria > Acidobacteriota > Thermoanaerobaculia > Multivoradales > J023 > DASWIG01. The sequence continues at coordinate 8,869 of DASWIG010000702.1, read as the reverse complement.
GCTCACGATATGGTGCATCGCCAGCAGCAATACGTGCTCGTCCGCCGCCGTCCGCAGCAGGGTGAGGCGCAGCAGCGGCCCACGGTCGAGCCGGAACGGACCTGCCGCGTCGTCGCGGCGGCGGCGCTCGACCTCGGCGCGGCGCTTCGGCGCCGGCGGGTCCAGGAGGTCGACGACCGCGAGGCGCGGCGCCGCGGCGTCGGCGATCACCTGCACCGGGCGTCCGTCGTGGGCCGCGAAGACGGTGCGCAGGGTCTCGTGACGGCGCGCCACCGCGGCCAGCGCCGCCGCCAGCGCGCGGGCGTCGAACGGGCCCCGCAGCTCGTAGGCGCGGGCGACGTTGTAGGCGCTGCGGCCGGGCATCAGCTCGTCGAGGAACCACAGCCGCTCCTGGCCGAAAGCCAGCGGCGGCGCCTCGCCGGGCAAACGGCGCGGGATCGGCTCGGCCGTGACCTGGCCGCCCATCAGGCGCTGCGCGGCGCGCGCCAGGCCGGCCACCGAGGGCGCTTCGAAGAGCTCGGCGAGCGGCACCTCGACGCCGGCGGCGTCGCGCAGCCGCGCCAGCACCCGGGTGGCGAGCAGCGAATGACCGCCGAGGTCGAAGAAGCTCGTGCGGACGCCGATCTCGTCACGCTTCAACAGGTCCCTCCAGATCGTCGCCACGAGCTCTTCGAGAGGCGTGCGCGGCGCTTCGGCTCCGGCGTCCGCGGCCGGCGTCTCCGGATCGGGCAACGCCCGGCGGTCGACCTTGCCGTTGGGGGTCAGCGGCAGCTCCGCGAGGACGACGAAGGCCGCCGGCACCATGTAATCCGGCAGCGTCGCGGCCAGGAAGGCGCGCAGGTCCTCGGCTCGGACCTCATCGGCCGCCGGCACCACGTAGGCCACCAGCGCCAGAGCCCCCGCCAGCGGGCGGGCCGTCACTTCCGCCTCGCGCACCGCCGGGTGCCGCCGCAGACGAGCGTGGACCTCGCCGAGCTCGACCCGGAAGCCGCGGATCTTGACCTGGGAATCGATCCGACCCTGGAAGTCGAGGCGGCCGTCGCGCCGGTGGCGCACCAGGTCGCCGGTGCGGTACAGGCGGTCCCCCGGAGCCGCCGCCCAGGGGTCGGGCACGAACGCGGCCGCGGTCGGCGCCGGCCGCCGTCGGTAGCCGCGGGCGAGGCCGCGGCCGGCGAGCAGGAGCTCGCCGGGCACGCCCACCGGCACCCAAACGAGGTCGCGGTCGGCCACGTAGGCGCGGGTCCCGTCGATCGGGGTGCCGATCGACGGCGGTCCGGAGTTTGCGCAGACATCGGCGGCGTCGACGTCGCCGGCAGTCGCCACCACGGTGTTCTCGGTCGGCCCGTAGTGGTTGACCAGCCTCCAGCCCAGCTCCGGGTCAGGCCGCTGGCCGAGGCGGTCGCCGCCGGTGAGCACCGTCCGCAGGGCCGCCGGGCGGCGGGAGGGGGCGAGATCGCGGGCGGCGTCCATCACCGCTTCGGCCAGGGGCGTCGCCAGGAAGGTCCGGGTGACGCGCTCGCGGGCCAGCCACTCGAGGAGGCGGTCGGGGGCGCCGCGGGTCGCGGCGTCAGCCACGTGCAGGCTGGCGCCGGCGGCCAGGTAGGGCCAGAGCTCCCACACCGAGGCGTCGAAGGCCGGGCCGGCGAGCACCGTGGCGCGGTCGGCGGCACTCACGCCGTGGTAGTCGCGGTGCCAGGCTACGAGCTGCGCGAGGCCGCGATGGCGGAGCTCGACGCCTTTAGGCGTCCCCGTCGAGCCCGAGGTGTAGATCACGTAGGCGAGGTCGTCGGCGGTGACCGGCTCCGGCGACGCGACGGCCGCCGGCAGCGCCGTGTTGACCTCGAGCGCCGGGATCGCCGTCGCCGGCAGCCGCTCCCGGAGCGCGCCGTGGAACAGCAGGGCAGCGGCGCCGGAGTCGGCGAGCATCAGGTCGAGACGCTCGCGCGGGTAGGCGGGATCGAGCGGCAGGTAGGCGGCGCCGGCCCGCAGCACGGCGAGGGCCGCGACCACCATCTCCGCGCGGCGGTCGGTGGCGATCGCCACCACGGCCCGCGGCCGCACCCCGCGGGCGGCGAGCGCCGCCGCCAGGCGCGCGGCGCGAGCTTCCAGCTCGCCGTAGCTGAGCACGGTCGACGGGTCGGTCACCGCCACGGCGTCGGGCGCCGCGGCCGCCCGCGCCGCCACCAGCTCGTGGACCGGCGCCAGGGTCTCGCCGCCAGGCGGCGGATTCCAGGCGGCGAGCTGGAGACGCTCGGCCGCGGTCAGGAGCGGCAGTTCGCGCAGGCGCCGCGCGGGGTTCTCGACGATGCCGCCGAGAAGCGCCTGGTAGTGGTGCCACATCCGCTCGACGGTGGCGCGGTCGAAGACGTCGGCGCTGTGTTCCCAGACCATGGTGAGCGCCTCGCCGCCGGAGAGCCGGCGGCCGACGCGCTGTTCGGCCAGCGGCTTGACCACCACGTTGAGCTCCGCCTTGGCCGAGCCGTTGTGCCATTCGAAGAGCTCTGCCGTGAGGCCGGCGAAGTCGAGGTCGGGCACCGGCGCGTCGTGGAAGCTGAAGAGCACCTGGAAGAGCGGGTTGCGCGACAGGTCGCGGTCGGGCTGCAGCTCCGCGACCAGCTTTTCGAAGGGCAGGTCCTGGTGGTCGTGGGCCTCGAGCATGGTGCGGCGCACCTGGGAGAGCAGGTCGGGGAAGGCCAGGCCGCCGCGCACCGTGGCGCGCAGCACCACCGTGTTGACCACCATGCCCACGAGCTGCTCGAGCTCGCGCAGCCGGCGGTTGGCCAGGCCGCTGCCGAGCAGGAAGTCGCGCTGCCCGGTGTAGCGGTAGAGCAGGGCGTCGAAGGCCGCCAACATGGTCATGAAGAGCGTCGCGCCGAGGCGCCGGGCCGCCTCGCGCAGCGCGGCGTAGAGGTCGGCCGGCAGGTCGACGCGCACGCAGCCGCCGCGGAAGCTGTGGGAGCGCGGCCGCGGCCGGTCGGCCGGCAGCTCGAGCAGCGGCGGGCCGCCGGCCAGCCGCCGCCGCCAGTAGCCGAGCTGGTGAGCCAGGGCCTCTCCGCTCATCCACCGGCGCTGCCACACGGCGAAGTCGGCGTACTGCGCCGGCGGCTCGGGCAGGGGCGAGGGCTTGCCGCGATGGAAGGCCTCATAGAGCTCCCGGAGCTCCCGCAGGTAGATGGCCAGGGACCAGCCGTCGTGGACGAAGTGGTGCTCGACCTGGAGGAAGAGGTGGTCGCGGGCCCCGAGGCGCCAGAGCCGCCAGCGCAGGAGCGGCAGCGCGGTGACGTCGAAAGCGCGCGCCATCTCCGCGCGGACCCCGCGCTCGGCGGCCGGCAGGCGCTCGGCCTCGGGAAGGTGGGTCAGGTCCTCGACCGGCAGCTCCACGCGCAGCTCGGGATGGATCACCTGGCGCGGCCGGCCGTCGACCGCCGGGAAGGTGGTGCGCAGCACCTCGTGGCGGCGCACGAGCTCCTCAAGGGTGCGCCGCAGCACCGCGGGGTCGAGCTCGCCGCCGAGGCGCAGCGTGAACTGGAAGTTGTAGGCGACCGCCTCCGGCGCGAGCTGCAACAGGAACCAGATGCGCTCCTGCGGGAAGGAGAGCGGGATCGGCCGGTCGCGTGGGGCCTGCCCGATCGGCGGCGGCTGGGGCGCCCGGCCCGCGGGCGCTTCGCACTCGAGCGCCCGGGCGAGCGCGGCCACGGTGGGATTCTCGAAGACCTCGGTAAGCGGCAGCTCGCGGCCCAGCTCCTGGCGCACCCGGCTGACGATCTGCGCCGCCACCAGCGAGTGGCCGCCGAGCTCGAAGAGGTCGTCGTCGACGCCGACCTCGTCGAGCGCCAGGAGCTCGCCCCAGATGGCCGCCAGCGCCGTCTCCAGGCGGCCGCTGGGCGCCGCGTAGGGCTGGGAGAGCTCGGGCCGGCGGCGGCCCGGGGCCGGCAGGCCGGCGCGGTCGATCTTGCCCGTCGGCGTCATCGGAAAGGCGTCGAGCAGGACGAAGACGGAGGGCACCATGGCCTCGGGAAGCCGCTCGGCGAGCCAGGCCCGGAGGACGCCCACCGCGGGCCGTTCCCCTGCCGGCACCACGTAGGCGACGAGCCGGGCGGCGTCGCCGCCGCCATCGACCGCGGCGACGGCGCTCTGCACGGCCGGATGCCGCCCGAGCACGCTTTCGACCTCGCCGAGCTCGATGCGTACGCCGCGGACCTTGACCTGGGTGTCGAGGCGGCCCACGAACTCCACGCTGCCGTCGGCGAGGCGCCGCGCCAGGTCGCCGCTCTTGTAGCGGCGGCCGCCGCCGGCCGCCGGATCGGGCACGAAGCTCGCGGCGGTCAAGGCGGCGCGGTGGAGGTAGCCGCGCGCCACGCCGGCGCCGCCCAGGCAGAGCTCGCCGACCTCGCCGTCGGCTCGCGGCCGGCCGCGGCGGTCGAGCACCTCGACGCGGGTGTCGGCGATCGCCCAGCCCATGGCGGGCGGCCGGTCGAACGGCGGACGGCAGGGCATGGCGGTGGTGAACACCGTCGCCTCGGTGGGCGCGTAGGCGTTGAGGAAATTCCGCCCCGGGGCCCAGCGCGCCGCGGTGGCCGCCGAGCACGCCTCGCCGCCGACCACGATCGACGCAAGCTGCGGGTGCTCGCGGCGCGCGCCGGCGCTCACCGGCACCTTGTCGAGGAGCGAGGGCGGGATCGCCAGGGTGGTGATCCGGTGGCGGTCGAGCTCCTCGCCCAGGGCCCCGCCGGAGAGCAGCGTCTCGCGGGGCGTGAGCACCAGGCAGGCGCCCGCGGCGAGGGTCGAGAAGATCTCGAGCACCGAGGCGTCGAAGCTCAGGGTGGCGAGCTGCAGCATGCGGCAGCCAGGGTCGAGGCGCAGCAATCGCACCGCCTCGCGCACCAGGTTCACCACCCCGCCGTGGGCGATCGCCACGCCCTTGGGCCGGCCGGTCGAGCCGGAGGTGTAGATCACGTAGGCGAGCCGGTCGCCGCCGGCCGCCGCCGGCACGCCTCCGGCCGACGAGGCGCCGCGGTCCTCGTCGACCAGCACCGGCTCGACGCCGTCGCCGGCGAGCTCCGGCGGGAGCGAGGCCACCAGGCCTCGCGAGGTGAGAAGCACCGGCGGGGAGGCGGCGCGCTGCTGGGAATCGCTCCACATGAAGGCGAGCCGTTCGCGGGGATGGCCCGGATCGAGCGGCACGTAGGCGCCGCCGGCCTTGAGCACGCCGAGCAGGGCGACCACCATCTCCACCGAGCGCTCGACCGCGAGTCCCACCAGCGACTCGGCGCCGACGCCTCGCCGACGCAGGGTGCCGGCGAGCGCCGCGGCGCGCTCGTCGAGCCGGCGGTAGGTCAGCCGCTCGCCGCCGCAGACCAGCGCCACCGCATCCGGCGTCCGCGCCGCCTGGGTCTCGAAAAGCTGGTGGACGCCGCTCACGCCGGTCCTTCAGGAGGCCAGGCTCAACGCCGGCCGGTGAGCCTCGAGAGCCCGCGCCAGCCGCGCGACGCCCTCGGCGATGGCGTCGGGGCGGGCGTCGGCGAACGCCAGCCGCAGTGCATGCCAGCCGGCTGAGCCGCCGGCGGCGGCGAAGACCTGGCCGGGAGAGAACGCCACGCTCTCGCGCTCGATCGCCTCCCCGAGGAGCAACGTGGAATCGACCTCCGACGTCATCTCGAGCCACACGTACATGCCGCAAGTCGGGTGGCTCCAGCGCACGACCGGGTGCCGGAGGCCGCCGTCGTCCCCCGGGAAGTGCTTCTCCAACGCCGCGAGCATCGCGTCGCGGCGCTCGCGATAGGCGCTGCGGGCTCGCTCGAGGTGGGCGGAGAAGTCGCCGCCGTCGAGATAGGCGGCGAGCAGGCGCTGGCCGTAGGTGGCGGTATCGAGGTCGCTCAGGTGCTTCAGCGCCGTCAGCGGCGCCTGCAGCTCCTCCGGGACCACGATCCACCCCACCCGCAGGGCCGGCGCCAGGATCTTCGAGAACGAACCGAGGTAGAAGACCCACCGTTCGTCGAAGGAGCGCAGGGCCGGCGCGGCGCTTTCACGGTAGCTCAGGAGACCGTAGGCGTCGTCCTCGAGCACGGGCACCTCGTAGCGGCGCGCCAGGGCGGCCAGACGGCGCCGCACCTCCACGCCGAGGGTCACTCCGAGCGGGTTGTGGCCGGCGGGGACCACGTAGAGAAAGGCCGGCCGCGCGCCGGCCGCGAGCACCCTCGCCACCGCCTCGACGTCGATTCCCTCGACGCTCGAGGTCGGCACCGTGAGGATCCTCGCCCCGCGCTGCCGCAGCACCAGCGACATGCCGTCGTAGATCGTCTCTTCGAGGAGCACCTCGTCTCCCCGCCGCACCAGCAGGCGGGCGAGCAGGTCCATCCCCTGCTGGGCGCCGGTGGTCAGGAAGACCTGCTCCTGCCGGCAGTCGACGCCGCGGCGCGCCATCAGGTCGACGACGTGGGACTTGAGGCGCGCCGAAGGCAGCCCGTATTGCAGAGCCCGCGGGTCGCCGGCGCAGACCTCGGCGGCGGCCCGCGCCATGGCCGCGGCGGGCAGCAGCTCCTGGGCCGGCATGCCGACGGCGAAGGAGATCACGCCGGGCCGCGCCGCCCGCGCCAGCAGGTCGCGCAGCGGCGCCCGCTCCACCCCGGCCGCCAGCCGGTACCGCGGCGACGCGGGGGAACGATGGACGGCGAGACGGGTCATTGCGCGCCCGTCCGGTCAGCGGCGAGCAGCTCGCGGCTCTTCCGTGCCAGCGTCTCGACGTTGAGCACGCCCTCCTCCGGTAAGGGCTTCTCCACGTACATGAAGAAAGTCGGCGCCGGCGGCGCCCCGCCCCAGCGCACGCCGCGGTCATAGAGGAGGTAGGTGTCCCAGGCCGGCTCGAGGTCGTCCGCGAGCCCGAGCGGCTTCATGTAGGCCTGCGCGAGGGTGTGCCTCGGCGTCCAGAAATGGGTCACCCGGCCGTCGGCGAGATTGGCCGTCGCGGCCACCGCGTCCTTGCGCTCTTCGTTGTTCTGCATCGGTCCCCAGACCACGAAGACCCGCAAATCCTCGTCGTCCGTCTCGTCGATCAAGTAGCGCCGGACCAGGCGCGCGTTCATGGTGCACAACGGGCAGGTGGGCGAGACCATGAGCACCAGCCGCACCTTGTCGGCGTGCTCGTTGAAGAGCGCCGCCAATTCCTCGCCGTCATCAGAGAGGTCGTGGAGCGGCGGCGGCGTGATCGGCGGCGGCTCGCTTCCGGCCTCGCCGATGCGCTCGAGCTCGAAGCGATAGGGATTCACGCCGCCCTCGACGAACTGGCCGCTGATCGTCCGGCCGTCCGCGCCGATCTCGCCCCGGAAGGGAGAGACGACGTCCATCTTGGCGCGCGTCGAATAGCGGGTGAAGGTAAAGCCGATTTCGTTGCCGTCCTGCGCCAGGGCCGTGAGGGCCACGTGGCGCAGGTCTTGCGACGGCACGCTGATCGTTCCCGCCAGCTTGCCCTCGTGGTCTCTCGCGAGATCCACCAGGATCTCGATCTCCGTCACCCCGGGCACGTAGAGGATCACGCCTCCCCACAGGCCCTCGGGGTCGGGCGCCGGCTCGGCCCACGCCGCCGTCGCCGAGGCCATGAGGACGATCGACGACCAGCGCGCGGCGTGCGACGCGTACATTCGAAACTTGCCCATACGTCCACCTTTCCCCCGGTCTCGCGAACTCTGGAGAAGCGCCACCAACCAGACACGTCAGTCGGACTGCCGCCGACGCTGAAAAGGACCAACTGGCACCGTGAGCCATGCGGTCAAGTTGTGGATATTCTACAGGATGCACGGCTTCGATCAAGCCTTTTCGTCCCAGCCCTTCGCCCCTGAACGCAATACCTGGCAGGAGCGAAACTCTCTGCCGCCACGGTCATGAGTTGCGGGAAACGAGCACCGCGGAGACCGCGCCTGACTTTCAACGGCACAGATCGCACGAAAGCTTGACGTGTCGATATGATGTTCAACAGAGATCGCGCCCGCGCGGCGGTTTCCCGATTCGCCGTATCATGACGAAGCTCGACGCGCCGGCGACAAGGCCATGAAGGAGATGAAGATGACGGAATCGAGCCCAGGCGCCGCCCAGGCCGGCGTGGTCAAGCACGCCGACGCCGTGGAGCGGCGGGAGGTGGCCGCCGGCACCGCGACTCACACCCAGGTGCTCATCGGCGCCGACGACGGCGCGCCCCACTTCGCCATGCGCCGCTTCACCATGGGGACGGGCGGCGGCATGCCGCGGCACACCAACGCGGTGGAGCACGAACAGTACGTCCTCCGCGGCCGAGCGCGGATCGGGATCGGCGAGGAGGTCCACGAGGTCGGCGCGGGCGACGTGCTCTTCATCCCCGCCGGCACCCCCCATTTCTACGAGGTGATCGAGGCGCCCTTCGAGTTCCTCTGCATGGTGCCGAACGAGCCCGACCGCATCGAGATCCTCGAAGGATCCTGCTGAAGCCGCTCAGATCTTGAACAGCGCGTCGAACGCCGCCTTGGCCGAGGACGGCGATTCGGCGTCCCTGGCGAACTCCTGGACCGCCTTGGGCGCGAAGAGCTCGCAGCGGTTGCGCTTCGCCTTGGCCGACACGTACTCCTTCACGCTCTGGCGGCACTCGTTCGCGGCCGAGGTGTCGAAGTGGGCGCAGTGGGTGCAGGTGTGGAGGTCGGCGCCGCACTTGCCGCAGACCGCTTCGGCCGCGATCGCGGACGACTGCGCAAAGCCGCACACGGCGCAGCGGAAGACGCTCGCCGTCGGCTTGCCGAGGCCGCGCCCGCGCGGCCCCGGATCGCGCTCGACGGGCGGCGTCGGCCGGCGCTCTCGCGACGCGCCCCGATCGTCGTCCTGGTAGCCGCGCTGCCTGTATTTGCGG
>DASWIG010000701.1:0-9109 GCA_036397835.1 Thermoanaerobaculia bacterium | reverse complement strand
CTGTCGGCCTTACCCTCCTCCGGCTTTCCGACCGGCACGGTGGTGCTCAGAGGCTCGGGCTTTCTCCGCGGCCCGGCGAACCTCTCCTGGGATCGGCCGCTGATCATCCGGCGGTTCCGCGTCGCGCCGGACGGCGGCTTCGAGATCGTCTACCAGATCCCGGAGGGCGCCGCGCCGGGCGACCACGTCGTCAGCGTCGCCAACGTCGGCGGCGGTCGGCGCGCCTCGACGGTCGTCACCGTCCAGGCCGAGAGCCGGCCTTCCGGCCGGTTCGACCTGCACGTGCGGGCCGTCGAGGTCACGCAGGGCGTGCGCGGGGACGTGCGCCGGCGACTCTCGCCCGGCGCGAGCCTCGACCTGACCGACGAGGGAGTGGTCCACGTGGCGGGACGCCGGACCATCGTCCGCGTCTACCCGGCGGTCGACGCGCCAGCCGGCGTGACCCTTCCCACCGTGACCGCGAGGCTCTACGGCTTCGGCGACGGCTCGCTCCTGGCGCAATCGCCGATCCTGCCGCGGGGCGGCGGCTTCAGCCCGCGCTTTCCCGAGCCCGGCCTCGAAGATCTGCGCGACGACGCCTCGCTGTCCTGGAACTTCGTGCTGCCCGACCGCTGGACCGGCCTCGGTACGCGGCTCGAGCTGGTCGTCGACGTCAACAGCGGCCGGGAGCCGGAGTGCACGGGCTGCTTCGGCAACAACGTCGTCACCTACCGCAGCGTCCACTTCCACCGCGTGGAGCGCGATCCCTACGTCCCGCTCCCCGGCGCCGGCGAGACCCGCGCGCCGCTCGTCATCGTGCCCTACCTGGTCACCCACCGGTGCCGGGAGCCCGCCACCGGCGTCACGCGGACCTTCACCCCCACCACCTCGGATCTCGCCGCCGCCCTGGCCGAGATCCGCCGGCTCTTCCCGCTGGCGGAGGGCGCGGCGGGCATGGTCGTGGTGCCGGCCGGAACCGAGCTCTTCGAGACCGACGGCTGCGGTCCGATCACCGGCGGACAGAAGGACCGCTTCAAGAACCAGGTGCGGCGCCGGTTCTTTCCCGGACGCTCGCTGCGCGGCGATCCGCTCGGCGTCGTGAGGCTCTTCCTCTTCGCCGGCGCCACGCCTTTGCTCCAGGGCGGCTGGGCCAAGTACCACACCTCGTTCGCGACCGCCGATACCGGCACCTACACGTCGGCGCACGAGGTCGCCCACACCTTCGGCCTCCATCACGCCGGCAACCGGCACTGCGCGGGCGACCGCAACCGCGACTATCCCGACCCCCACGGCCAGGTGGAGGCGCAGAGCTTCGGCTTCAACCGCGACACCCTCGCCGCCGTCGGGCCGAACGTGGGCCGGATCCTGGGACCTACGGACGGCGTGGCGCTCTGCCACGGCCACCGCCTGGGGCTCGAAGAGCGCACCCACGACTACATGGCCGGCGGCCCGCCTCCGCCCTGGACTTCGCTCTACACCTGGCGTTGGATGGCCGAAGCGCTCGGCTCGCGGCGGGTCGACGCGCGCGGATCGGACCGCGTGATCGTGCCGGTCCGTGCTCCGGCCGGCGCCTCGTCCGCGCTTTCCTCCGCGGAGTACCTGGTCTTCAACGGCTCGCTCGACCGCCGCGGCGGCGTCGAGCTCGAGCCCGCGCTCCTGTCGGGACCGCCGGTGCGCGCCGTGCCCGTGGCCCAGGAGGACCCCGAGGGCTACATTCTCGCCCTGCGGGGCGAGGACGGCGAGCTCCTCGCCCTCCAGCCGCTGGTGCTCGAGCGCGACACCGAGCGGCCCCGGGGCAAGGATCGGTTCACGGCCGTGGTGGCGGCGCCGCGGGGCTGGCGCAGCGTCGCCGTCGCCCGCGGCCAGGATGAGCTGCTGACGCTGCGGCGCTCGTCCCACGCGCCGGAGATCGCGATCCGCAGCCCCAGGGACGGGGCGCAGTGGCCGGCGGAGGGTCAGGCGTTCGTGACCTGGCGCGCCGCCGACGCCGACGGCGACACGCTGACCTTCCAGGTCGAAGGCAGCCCCGACGGCGAGACCTGGCTGCCGTTGCCGGCCGAGGCCGGCAAGCGGGGCGCGGCCGTCGACCTGGCGGCGATCCCCGGCGGCGGCTGGCAGCCCGGCTGGGTCCGGGTCCAGGCCAGCGACGGCTTGCACGTCACCGCCTCACCGCCGGTGACGGTCCATTTGGCGCCGAAGCCACCGCGGCCGTACGTCCTGAGCCCGGCGGTAGGCCGGTGCTTCGCGCCCGGAGAACCGATCGAGCTGGCGGGCCAGGCCGGAGACTGGCAGGAGGGGCCGATCCCCGTAGAGCGGCTGACGTGGTGGCTCGACGGCCAGGCGGTCGGCTCGGGCGAGTCGGCGAGCCTGGCGCGGCTCGCCGCGGGCGAGTACGTCGTCTTGCTGCGGGCCACCAACCGCCACGGCCTCGCGGGGGAGGCGACCCTCCTGATCGCCGTCGACCGGCGGCAGGCGTGCGTCCGCCCGGCCGCCGAGCCGACCGTCGCCGAAATCCGCGACGGTGACCGTCACCAACGGCGGCTCGCGGGCCGGAGCCGAGGTCGTGCAGCTCTACGTGCGCGACGACGTCGCCAGCGTCACCCGGCCGGTGATGGAGCTGCGCGGCTTCCGCAAGGTCATGCTCCGGCCGGGCGAGTCGCAGTACGTCTCCTTCCGCCTGGGGACGGAGGAGCTGGCGATGTGGGACCTCGAGATGCGCCGCGTCGTCGAGCCGGGGACCTTCACCGTCTTCGTCGGCGGCAGCTCGGCCGTCACCCGGCAGGCACGGTTCACCGTGGAGGCGCCGTGAAGCGGGCCGTCGTCCTGATCGTGCTCGCGGCCGGCGTCCTCGCCTTGTGGGTTCGGGCGCAGACGCCCGCGCCGCCGCGCAACATGATCGTCATCCTGAGCGACGACCACCGCTACGACTTCATGAGCTTCCACCCCGACGCGCCGGCCTTCCTGGCGACGCCCGGCATGGACCGCATGGCCGCCGCCGGAGCGCACGTGGCCAACGCCTTCGTGACCACGTCGCTGTGCTCGCCGAGCTGCAGGCGGCCGGGTGGCGGACCGCTTACGTCGGCAAGTGGCACATGGGCGAGGACATCGACGACCGGCGGCCTGGCCACGGGGTCTGGGATACGCAGGAACTCTACGACCTCGAGCGCGACCCGCGCGAACGGCACAACCTGATCGACCTGCCCGAGTATCAGGAGACCGTACCCACGCCATGACCGCCTCTTGCACAAAGGTCGCCAGCGACTCGACGGTAATGAGGCCCCGCTCATCGGGCGTGGCGCCGCCACGCAGGCCGTCGAGCACCGCTGCCGTAAAAACGCCGTTCCAACGTGCCGGATCGTCGTAGGCGAAGCCGCCTTCTGTGGCAGCAGCCAGCACCACCTGACCCCTGGCCCCCTCGATCGCCTCGACGAAAGGACGCCCGAAGGCCGCCTCCGCCTGAGAACCGACCGTCCGCTCTTTCGTCAGCCGTTCGCGGCAGGCGTCGAGCAGCACGAGCTGCCGCGGAGAGCCGGCCTCGGCCACCTTTTCGAGCAGCGTCGTCACCCGCATGCCCGTGTCTTCGATGTCGGTCCGCACCGAATCCGGGGTCACCAGGTTGTCGAGTCCGCCACGCGTGAAACCGTGGCTGGCAACGACCACCACGAAGAGCCCCCCAGGTCCCGCCTCCCTCGCCTGACGCCGCAGCAGCCGGTAGAAGTCAGATCGCAAGGCCCGCTCGAGACCGGCGCCCGCGTCGCGGAGCTCGCGGAGCCGGACCTTCGAAGCCTCCTTCTGCGGCTCCCCTGCGAGCGCGAGCACCACCTTCGACGCCGTGACGAGCGCCAGCTCGAAGACGAAGAGGTGAGCCAGGTCGACCGCGTCGTCGACGGCGTAGGGGACCTCGGCGAGCTGCGGGTCCTCGAACTCCCGGATCCCTGCGAAAAGTCCCGCCGGTGGTGGCCTTTGTGTCTCTGTGCTAGGCTATGGCTATGACCAAGACCGAGATCGCGCAGCAGGCCCTGGGATTGCCGGAGCACGACCGCTTCGAACTGGCACACATCCTCTGGGCCAGCCTCGACGAGCCCAACGCTCACCAAGAGCTGCCCTTGCCAGAATGGCAGAGACAGCTCTTGGAGGAACGCTTGAAGGCGAGCGCTGGCGAGGACGGCGAGGACTGGGAACGGGTCAAGGCAGAGATCTGGCCTGAGGGCCTGTGACCAGAATCCGCCTCAGCGCCGAGGCTAAACGAGACGTCCGCGAAGCGCGGGATTGGTATGCCGACCAAAAGTCCGGTCTCGATCTCGAATTCCGCGACGAGCTCGATCGCACGATCAGCCGCATTCGGGCCTTTCCTGAAAGTAGTCCTGTCGTCTACAGAGACGTCCGTCGAGCGAATCTCCCCCGCTTCCCCTATGGCGTCTTCTACCATCGGCGAAGCGACGGGTGGTTCATCCTTGCCGTGATCCACCACGCTCGCCACCCTCGGCACTGGCGACAGCGGCGTTGAGCTGAGGAGGGTTGCTACGGCGCCTACCTCTATGGTCGCTGGTCGAAGACGCTCCTGCCGCGCCGAGCCGTTCCGATGAAATGGGGTTCGAGCTCGGACCCAAAGAAGAAGTGCTCTCCTTGAGTCGAGTCCATCCAGCAGGCCGAGCAGGTGGCCTGTCGTCACGAGGGCGTCAGCCTTCTCGCAGCGCCTCGGTCGGCTCGACCCGCAGGCCGCGGCGGGCCGGACCGGCCGCCGCGAGCAGGCCGACCATCACCATGAACAGGGTCGCGGCGGGGATGACGCCCGGGACGTCCCAGCCGCCCACCGCCTCGACCGGCAAGTAGTAGCTCAGGAGAGCCGCCACCAGGATGCCGCCGGCCGCCCCGGCCGCGAGCTGGCCGAAGGCCCGCCGGAAGATGCCCGAGAGCACGTGGTGAGGTTGCGCCCCCAGGGCGCAGCGGATGCCGATCTCCCGCCGTCGCCGGTTGACCGTGAAGGACATCAGGGCGCAGATGCCGGCCGCCGAGAGCAGGAGGACGCTCAGCATCACGACGGCGAGCGAGAGGGCGCCGACGTTGTTCCCCACCTCGTTCTCGCGATAGACCTCGTCCAGCGCCAGGACCTCGTCGAGGCGGAGGGCCGGGTCCAGCGCCATGGCGATCTCCCGGAGCCGCTCCGCCAGGCCGGCCGAATCGGAGCCCGCACGCAGGGCGAGGCTTGCCGGGTGCGTCTGTCCGGGTGCCAGGGGATGGTACATCGTGCCTCCGGTCGCGTGCGCGGGAAGGTCCGCCACGACGCCGACGATCTCGTACCAGGTCGACGATCCCGGCTCGGCCGGGACGCCCCCCTTCCTGAGGTAGCGGACCCGGCGGCCCAGAGGGCTCGCGTCGCCGATGAGGTCTCGCACGAAGGTCTGGTTGACGAGGACCGCGGCCGCCGCGCGCTCGAAGTCGCCGGCGCCGAACCCGCGGCCGGCGAGGAGCGGGACGTCGAACACGTCGAAGAAGACGTCGTCGACACGATTGAATCGCACCAGGTTGTGGGCCGCGAAGATGCCGCCGTCCGGCAGCGGGACCCCGTCGACCTCGATGACCGCCCACGGCTCCTCGCCGGGCACCGCCGCGGCCACGGTGGCCCCGGAGACGCCGGGCTCGGCCGTGAGCCGCCGGACCAGCTCGGCTTGCACGGCGGCGAAGCGGACGGCGGCAGCCGGCGGATCGGCCAGGCCCGCGCGACTCTCCCGGTCCATCTCGAGCCGCGCGGTGAGGAACTCCTCGGCCGCGAATCCGGGTCCCAGGACGCCCTTGCGGATCGTCCCCCAGACCATCTCGACCGCCGACGGCAGGGCGGCCAGGGAGAGGGCGACCTGGGCCACCACCAGCGCGGTCCACGTGGCGCCGAGCCGCATGCCGGTGCGGCCGCTCAACGCTCGCAGCCCCGAGAGCATCTGGCCGCCGGTCGCCTTGAGGGCCGGCACCAGGCCGGCGATCACGGCGGCGAGCACGGCGAGCCCGGCGACGAAGAGGACCGTCTCGACGGAGAGCGTGAAGTCCATCCAGAAGGGGGCTCCGCCGCTCAAGCTCTGGTCGATGGACGCCCGCGCCAGCCGGAGGGCGAAGCGCGCGAGCACCAGCGCCACGCCCGCGGCACCCGCCGCGAGCACGAGCGTCTCGATGAAAAGCTGCCCGACGATGCGGCCTCGGCTCGCGCCGAGCGCGTAACGCGCCGCGAACTCCTCCTGGCGAGTGACGGTGCGGGCGTAGATCAGGATGGCGACGTTGGCGCAAGGCGGAACCAGGAGGAGGGTGACGGCGAGCAGCACGATGCGGATCATCCAGAGGACGTCCCCGTGCTCGAGGTCGCCGGCCATCGCGAACGTATAGGGCAAGACGCGTGGCCGGAGCTCTTCGTCGGACTCCGCGGCGACGGCGGGGGGCAGCAGCCCGAGCGTCGCCAGCTCGGCCTCCGCGCCCTCGAGCGTGACGCCGGGAGCGAGCCGGGCGAAGACGACGCCGGTATTCCCGTCCCCGTCCGGAAGCGAGCCCGACCGAGCCGCCTTCAGGGGCGTCCAGAAGCGGTGGTTGATCGGAAAGGCGAAGCCCTCCGGCATGACCCCGACCACGGTATGGACCGTGTCGCCGAGACGAACCGTCCGCCCAATCACCGCCGGGTCGGCCGCGAACCGCGACTGCCACACGTCGTAGCCGATGACCACGACCGGGTCGGCCGCGTCGCGCTCGTCTTCCTCGACCAGCGGCCGTCCCAGCAGCGGCGCCACCCGGGCCAGCTCGAACCCCGAGGCGGTCGTCTCGGCGACGGGCACCGGCTCGCCGGCCGCGCCGTCCGCAGTGGCCAGGCCGCGCTCGACCGCCCTGAACGCGCCGACGTCCTCCACCGACGCCAGCGCGTCGCGCCAGCGCTCGAAGTCGGCCACCGACGTATCCCGCCGGCGGTGCCCCTTGTCGTCCCAGGTCTGCAGGGCGACCACCCGGTCGCCGTCGTCCAGCGGCAACGATCCGTCGAAAACCAGGTCGAACACGGCGAAGACGACGGCGCCCGTCCCGATCACGACCGTCATCGCCAGGCCCCCGACCAGGGTCAGCCCCCAGGACTTGCGCAACATGCGCAGGCCCAGCTTGAGGTCGAGCCAGAGGGTGTCGATCCACGGCAAGCCTCGAGCGTCGCGGCTCGCCTCACGCAGTTGCGTCAGCCCGCCGAGCTCCACGCGGGCGGCCCGGCGGGCCTCCTCCCGCGTCATGCCCCGGCGGACCTTGTCCTCTTCCGCCATCGCCAGGTGTGCCGCCAGCTCCTGGTCGAAGTCGCGATCGAGGTCGCCGCGACGGAAGTGGCCGCGAAGGCGGGCCATCATCACGCGAAGAAACGTCGCCATGTCTACCTCCCGGCCGCCGGTTGAAGCACCCGGCCGATCACTCCGGAGACTCGTTCCCAGCTCTCGGTTTCGGCCTGCAATTGCCGCCGGCCGGCCGCCGTCAAGGAGTAGAACTTCGCCTTGCGGTTGTTCTCTGAAGTGCCCCACTGCGCACGGATCCACTTCTTCTGGACGAGACGGACCAGGCAGAGGTAGATGGTGCCCTGGTTGACGACGATGGCGTCCTGGCCGACCTGCTCGATCCGGCGGGCGATGCCGTAGCCGTGCAGCGGCCCCATCTGCTCCAACGTCTTGAGCACCATCAGGTCGAGCGTGCCCTGGAGAATGGGTGAGCGAGTATCCGTCATGGCGTGTCCTCCGCGCCGTCGTCCTCCGCGCCCGCGTCCCTTCCTGTGGGACGCATAGAGGAGTGTACGGTCCTTCCTGTGGGATGTCAAGAGGAGGAAAGGATGCCTGGAGACCAGGGCACCACCTCGCGGACGTTGAGATTCTAACCGGCTCAGGCGCTGATCCGGTCAGACGTGGATTTCCCAAGTAGCGGTGCAGGGCTTGCTTCGCCACTTCGCCTATTGAGAGAATAGCATAGCAAGCCTCGTTGCGCGCTTCCGGTGATTCCGGGAACACGACCGCAAGCCTTGCAGCGCCATTCAGCCGATGAAGGAAGAGCATTTCCGGGTCTGCGGCGCTGTTCGGAAAACTCCGTCTAACCGGAACAGACCGAGAACCGGTCAAGCGAATCGCTCGGAAGGAGGCAACCGACCCCGACGTCCTGGCGCTCTGGCCGCCAAGTGTTGAGAACAGGGGACTTGCCCACGAGCGGTCGCTTCGAGATGACCCCTTCCCCCCTTTAAGAAAGGGGGGACCGAGGGGGGATTTCCGCGGCGAAGCCGCGGATGCCGGCGAGACGCCGGCGCCTTCCGGGCCCGGGCTGAGGGTTCCCGCGTCAGCTCCGCCGCACCAGGATCTTGCCGGCCAGCTCCAGCGCCGCCGCGCCCGCCGCCTCCAGGAAGCTGGCGATCGACGCCGGCGAGCGCGCCAGGCCGTCGGCGAGGTTCAGCGCCTCCATGAGCTCCGGATTGCCGTGGCGGATCCGGCCGACGGCTCGGCCGTCGCGGTAGAGCACAGGACCGCCGTCGTCCTCCGGGTCGACGGAGAAGTTGCGCGCTCGGTCGACGAGCGGCAGAAAGGCCGCGGCGAGCAGGGCCGTGTCGCGGTCGGTGAGGACGCCGAAGGGCTCGTCGCCGTCCTCCGGGCTCTCCCAAAGTCGAAAGAGGCCGTAGCGCTCGTCGTCCAGAGGGATGACGCGCCAGAAGCCGCCGGTCACCGCCTCGCCGGCGGTCACGGGGTCGTCGTGCTGGGCAAGCTGGTCGAGGTAGACGGGGTCGAAGGCGTTGGCGGGGGTAGGATACTCGTGATCGGGCATTGGGCTATCTCCTTTGCCTGGTCAGGTCCGGGCGAGCTCGCAACTCGCTCGGGCCATCTTGTTTGGGTAGTTGTCGTCGTCTTGCAGGCTCGAGGGGATCTCCCTCGGGCGTCGTCTTGAGGCCCGCGGGGCCTCGCTGGAGTTGGTCGCCAAGGAGTACCGAGTCGTTGCACCTCCTCTCGTGGGGTGGATGGTCGCTCGCGTTTCGTTACCGCCAAGTATAGACGAGTCCGAGCTTCCCGTCAACCTCAAGCGCCGCGATTGCAGCCGCTGCAACGCGGTTTCGTGAATTGGCAAGAGTGCGTTGCAGCCTCTGCAGGGCAGTTCC
>DASWIG010000700.1:0-2743 GCA_036397835.1 Thermoanaerobaculia bacterium | reverse complement strand
GCTCCAGTTCACGCCCGACCTGCTGCCCGCCGATCTGACGGGCACCGAAATCTACCGGCCGCAGGACGGCAGTTTCGTATTCCGGAAGGGACCGCTGTTCCACAATCTTGTGCTCGCCGACGAGGTCAATCGCGCCCCCGCCAAGGTGCAGTCGGCACTGCTCGAGGCCATGGGCGAGCGCCAGATCACGGTCGGTTCCGTCACTTATCCCTTGCCAGAGATCTTTCTCGTCATGGCGACCCAGAACCCGATCGAGCAGGAGGGCACCTATCCGCTGCCGGAGGCCCAGCTCGACCGCTTCCTCTTCGCCATGAGCCTCGGCTATCCCTCGCTCGAGGAGGAGCGCCGGGTGGTGGAGCGCCACTCCTACACGCCCACGGAGAGCCTCGAGCCGCTGCTCGGGGCCGACGAGGTCCTCGCCCTGCGCGAGGCGGTGGCGAAGATCCCGGCGCCGCCCAACGTGATCGACTATGCGGTGCGCCTGGCGCGCGCCACGCGGCCCGACGACCCCAGCGCGCCCGACTACGTGGGGCGGTGGATCCGCTGGGGCGCGAGCCCGCGGGCGAGCCAGAACCTGATCCTCGCCGGCCGCGCCCGCGCCGCCTGCCAGGGGCGCTTCAACGTCGCCCGCGACGACGTGAAGACGCTGGCGCCCTGGGTACTGCGCCACCGCCTGATCCGCACCTTCCAGGCCGAGGCCGACGGCGAGACCACCGACTCGATCATCGCCCGCCTCCTCGGCGACGTCGCCGATGCGTGATAGACCCCGCTTTGCTCCCGACTACGCCCCCCCCTCACGCTTGGTGGCGCCACGGATCCCGTGCTACGCTTCGTTGGGCGGCGACCGGCGTTCGGCGCGGCCACGAACTGAGCGACGGCCGCCGCTGCCCCCTAAGTGCGGAGGCGTCATGGCGAAGAAAACGATCCTCATCCGAGCGAGACGAGATTCCAGGTGGTTGCCGGAGTACCGGAAGATATCGCTCCCGAGACGGCAGTTCACCGCGTCGGCGGCGGATGGGTGGAGAACCTGCGGCTCTCGACCTTGGAGGCGGAGCTGGATCCTCCCGGAATCTCCGTACTCTTGGATGGGACACCACAAGAAGCGGCTTCGCAAATGAGACAGGCATTCCCCAGATCGCAGAAGTGGAGCCAGGCGGCCACGACAGTAGGGACTGCTTCCGTGGCGGCAATACGGCAGGTGGGATTCGAGATCGTCCCCGATCCCACCAGCCGTTTCCCCAACCACGCTCGTTTGATCCATCCAGATGGGGTAGCCGGATTCTCAGAGGCCAATCTGGAAAGGTTGGAACGGGTATTCTCAGATACCGCGGGGTGTTAGCCATGCAGATGACTACCGGTCAGACGTTTCAGATGGTCGATGCCAAGCAACGAGTGCTGGGCCAAGTCGTGCTTGAAGACGAGAAGGACGGTCTGATCTTCGGGAAGTTCGTACCCGGTCCGGCTTTCGCCGAAACAGAGTGGCTCTTCCGTAAATTCGAGGAAGCTGTCGATTCCCAGGCACTCGGCGTGGTTGATGAGCTCGACTCGGCGATAGCCGATCTCGGTTTGGAGCTGCGACCACTGGACGAATCAGGGAGGATCACAGTACACGATGTACAAATCTGGAGCGACGGCGACATCACGTTCTACCTGGACACCAAGACCGCTTCTCCGTCAAGAAAAACGTCGAGGGCTGGACACGCGGTCGCCGCGATCTCCGCTCGGTCTGTTTGACGAGCCATGCCCGTCCGCTTCGATCCCGCCGACTTCGCCGCCCTCGGCACGCTGACGCTCAAGGCGCGCTACGTCATGGAGGGCTTCCTCCACGGCGTCCACGGCAGCCCCTTCCACGGCCCCAGCGTGGAGTTCGCCGACTACCGCGACTACCAGCCCGGCGACGACCTGCGCCACCTCGACTGGCGGCTCTACGCCCGCAACGACCGCCTCTGCATCAAGCGCTTCGAGCAGGAGACCAACGCTCGCTGCTACGTGCTCTGCGACACCAGCGGCTCGATGTCGTACCGCGGCGCGCGCGCCTGGGGCTCGAAGCTCGACTGCGCCCGCGTGGCCGCCACCGCCCTGGGCTGGTTCCTGCTCAGGCAGAACGACGCCGTGGGCCTGATCGCCCTGCGGCCCGACGCCGGCCTGCGCTACCTGCGTCCGTCGCAGAAGGGCAGCCAGCTCGGCCGCTTCCTCGGCGAGGCGGAGGCCCTGGCCGGCGCCGGCGGCGAGAGACTCGCCGCCCTCCTCGAGCAGACCAGCCGCCTGGCCTGGCGGCGCAGCCTGATCCTGCTCTTCTCCGACCTGCTGGAGCCGGCGGCGGCGGTGGAGACGGGGTTCAGGAGGCTGCGCTTCGAGGGCCACGAGTGCATCGTCTTCCAGGTCCTCGACCCCGACGAGATCGACTTCCCGTTCGCCGACGGCACCGTGCTCGAGGACCTCGAGACGCTCGATCGCCGGCAATTCGACGGCGGCGGGATCCGCGAGCTCTATCGCGAGCGCTTCGCCGCGTTCATGGCGGCGCACCGCGAGCTCTTCCGGCAGCTCGAGATCCCGCACGTGGTCCTGCGGACGGACGAGGACCCCGGGCGCGTCCTCGGACGTTTCCTGGCCGAGCGCGCCCGCCGGTCCTGAGGCGGCGCCCAGCGCCTCGAAGAAGGCGAGCCCGCGGCTGGACGCCGTTCACTCGTAGCGCAACGTGACGGTGGGATCCACCCGCGAGGCCCGCCGCGCCGGCACCAGG
>DASWIG010000699.1:0-5905 GCA_036397835.1 Thermoanaerobaculia bacterium | reverse complement strand
TCTGCGGGAAGCGGGCGCCGAGGGCGCGAGCCGCGAGCCGTTCGCCCGCAGCCTGGGCAACGCCTTCAAGGTGGCCACCCACGACCGCTCGGGAATCGACGTGCTGGCGATCGCCAATCGGCTCGCCGAGATGCCGGAGGTCGTCTTCGCCGAGCCCGACATGATCGTCGAGGAGTGACACAGACATCACCTATCCTGCAAACCTGGAGTGGGTACAGGCCGTGACCGCCATGAACTGGGATGGAGAGTTGGCGGATTTCAGCAGGTTCGGGCCGGAGGCCGCGTTCACGGCACCGGGTAGGATCATCCTCGCTCCAGACAGAACCGGTCCAAGCGGGTATTCCATTCTCGACACGGCCTTCGTCAGCGGAACGTCGTTCGCTTCTCCGATGGTGGCCGGTACTGCCGCACTCGTGTTGAGCTTGAGGCCTATCCAGCCCCCTTTTGAGGTGCTGGCTACACTTAACGTCACAGCGAGGGACCTCGGCGTTCCTGGGATCGACAGTTTCTTTGGCGTGGGCCTCGTCGACGCCGACATCGCTCTACGAGCAACCGCGCTCGGAATGATCTTTCAGGATGGTTTCGAAACCGGTGACACGTCGCGATGGTCGAGCGAAGGTGATTAGAGGGAATAGACGAAGGGGAATGCGAAATGGCGAAGATAATTCGGACGGCCTGCTGGGCGCGCCTCATCGCTTGTGTTGCCATCTTTCTAGGCTCGCTGCCGTCCGAGGGCGAGAGCGTGGTGCTGGCGGATGATTTCAGCACTGGAATCGAGAGCTGGACCTACGCAGAAGATCTTGGTGGCAGGGAGCTCCTCGAGGATCCGTG
Organism: Thermoanaerobaculia bacterium; assembly: GCA_036397835.1. Classification (GTDB taxonomy): domain Bacteria; phylum Acidobacteriota; class Thermoanaerobaculia; order Multivoradales; family J023; genus DASWIG01. The sequence goes on along the minus strand of DASWIG010000699.1, from coordinate 5,074 downwards.
GGCGATCATGACGTGGGATCCGACTGAAGGAAGGCCAGATCCAGGCTCCCTAGTGCTAGCCAACCTTGAGCCCTCCAGTCGGATAGAGGGCTACTGGGCGCTAGGGCCATGTATGGAATCGTTCCCCCTTGAGACGTGGCTAACGCGATCGATGGTGAAGAAGACGGGAAGCGTCTTCGGCCATTGCGAAGCATATGTCTCTCTCTTCGGAAGTCCGGATTGTTCAGGTGAGGGTACCGTAATCGGCGGAGCCATCGGCGTTCCTCCTATTCCGCAGGATGTCTGGCTCTCTCGACAAAGGTCGTCGCCTCCTCTGCCTACTACTAGGTCGGCTCGCCCGGCTCTCGTCATGTCCGTGTCGCCAGGCACCACAATCTCCTGCCACTTCGACTCGGTCGTCGTCACCGTTGACCGCGGAGCCGCCGCGACGGACGTTCCCGCGCTCTCCGCCGTCGGCTTGATGATCATGGCGAGCGTGCTGGTGGCGCTCGCCGTCGCTGTGCTGGCTCGGAGGAGAGTTGAAAGGGCTCGACCACGGCGCTGACCTGGCAGCGCTACGCCGCCCCGCTCTCGTGGCAGCGCCAGCTCTTCGACGGCGTGGGGCGCCGGACCAACGAGCTGCGCCAGGTGCCTGAGTGCGGCGGCGTCCAGGTGAAGGAGCGCGAGTCCGGGTCCAGCGCATGCCGGCCCGTCCGACGCGGGCGTTGGCGATCGACGTGCGAAGGCGCCCTGCTCGCCGCCGGCCGAACGTTGTCAAGCTGGCCCGGTGCTACGTCGAGATCGAGCCCGCCGGTCCTTGAACGGCCCGCGCGAATCCGGCATAGTCCGTTGCCGGGCGCGCGCCGCGCCCCTCGCCACCAACGGAGGGACGGAAGATTGAACGCCAGACGACGCTGGACGGTGGAAGACGCGCTCGAGCTCTACGGCGTCAAGGCCTGGAGCCACGGCTACTTCTCGGCCAACGAGAAGGGCAACGTCACCCTGGCGCCGGTGAATCACCCGGGCCCCGGCGTCGACTTGAAGGAGCTGGTCGACGAGCTTGTCGAGCGCGGCATCGACCTGCCGCTGCTGATCCGCTTCTCGGACGTCCTCAAGGCACGCGTCACCGAGATCAACGAGGCCTTCGCCCGGGCGATCAAGGAGTACGAGTACCAGGGCTTCTACCGCGGCGTCTACCCCATCAAGGTCAACCAGAACCGCTTCCTGGTCAAGGACCTGGTGACCTACGGCCGGCCCTACCATTTCGGTCTCGAGGCGGGCTCGAAGCCCGAGCTGCTGGCGGTGATGGCGATGCTCAGCGACGAGGAAGCCCTCGTCGTCTGCAACGGCTACAAGGACGAGGAGTACGTCGAGACGGCGCTCCTCGCCTCGCGGCTGGGGCCCAAGGTCATCGTGGTGGCCGAGAAACCGGCCGAGCTGCGGCTGATCGCCGAGATCGCCGCGCGCACCGGCATCGCGCCCATGATCGGCATCCGCGCGCGTCTCTCCACCCGCGGCGCCGGTCATTGGGAAGCCTCGGGCGGCGACCACTCGAAGTTCGGCTTCGGGGCCCGCGAGATGGTGGAGGCCGTCGACGTCCTCAAAGAGAAGGGCCTGCTCACGAGCCTGGTGCTGCTGCACTTCCACCTCGGCAGCCAGATCTCGTCGATCCGCAACATCAAGGACGCGCTGCGCGAGGCGGGCTGGATCTACGCCAACCTGGTGCGCCTCGGCGTGCCGCTGGCCTACCTCGACGTCGGCGGCGGCCTCGGGATCGACTACGACGGCACCCAGTCGAACTTCTCCTCGTCGATGAACTACACCTTGCAGGAGTACGCCAACGACGTGGTCTACGGCGTGATGGAGGTCTGCGACCGCGCCGAGGTGCCGCACCCGGTGCTGGTCACCGAGTCCGGCCGCGCCACCGTGGCGCACCACGCGGTGCTGGTCTTCGAGGTGCTCGAGGCCGGCGAGTCGCGGGTGGGCAAGCTGCCGGAGGCGCTGCCCGAGAACGCGGCGCCGGTGCTCGAGGAGCTCTTCGGGGCCTACCGCGAGCTCACTCCGAAGAACCTGCGCGAGACCTACCACGACGCCCAGCAATACCGCGACGAGTGCCTGAGCCTCTTCAACCTCGGCCACCTCTCGCTGACCGAGCGGGTGCTCGCCGAGGACGTCTTCTGGGCCCTCTGCCGGAAGATCCACCAGATGGCCGGCGAGCAGTCGCGGCGGCCCGAGGAGCTCCAGGGCCTGGACCGCGCGCTCGCCCGGACCTATTACTGCAACTTCTCGGTCTTCCAGTCGCTGCCGGATTCGTGGGCAATCGACCACCTCTTCCCGATCCTGCCGCTCCACCGCCTCGGCGAGCACCCGTCGGAGAAGGGCGTGCTCGCCGACATGACCTGCGATTCCGACGGCAAGATCGAGCGCTTCATCGACCAGCGCGGCATCCGCCGCACCCTCGAGCTGCACCCGCTTTCCGACGAGCCCTATTACCTGGGCGCCTTCCTCATCGGCGCCTACCAGGAGATCCTCGGCGACCTGCACAACCTCTTCGGCGACACCAACGCGGTCCACGTGGCGCTCGACGAGAAGGAGGGCTACCGCATCGAGCACGTGGTGGCGGGCGATACGGTGACCGAGGTGCTCGAGTACGTGGAGTACCAGCGCGGCGAGCTGGTGGCGCGCCTGCGGGCGGGCGTCGAGAAGGCGATCCGCGCCGGACGGATGACCCGCGAGCAGGCCAAGGAGCTGCTCAAGGTCTACGAGACCGGGCTCTCGGGCTCGACGTACCTGGAGCGGCCGTAGGGGGGAACCCTCGCCCCCGCCCCCTCTCCCAGAGGGAGAGGGGAGTAAGATCCGAGATCGGGCTCCCCCTCTCCCTCTGGGAGAGGGGCCGGGGGTGAGGGTTCCTACCCGTCGAGGATCTCGCGCACCTTCTGGGTCATGACCTTCTGCCGCACCGGCTTCTGCAGGTAGCCCCGGCCAGGCTCCGGGCCGCCCTGGCGCAGCACCTCGTTGTCGGCGTAGCCCGACTGGTAGAGCACCTTCAGCCCCGGACGCATCGCGGTGAGCTTGCGGGCCAGCTCCGGCCCGCTGGTGTCGGGCATCACCACGTCGGTCACCAGCAGGTGGATGGGGGCGGGATAGCGCCCCAGGATCTCCAGGGCCGCGCTCTCGCCGTCCGCCTCGAGCACCTGGTAGCCGCTCATGCGCAGGTAGTCGCGCGTCACCTCGCGGACCTGGGTGTCGTCCTCCACGACGAGGATCGTCTCGCGGCCCGGCGCGATCTTGCCCGAAGCGTCGACCGGACGCACGTCCCCGGCCGGCTTCACCTGCGGCAGGCCCACCTCGAAGACGCTCCCGCGCCCGGGCGAGCTCTCCACCCGGACGAAGCCGCCGTTCTGGGTGACGATCCCGTAGACGCTGGCGAGGCCGAGGCCGGTGCCCTGTCCCGGCTCCTTGGTGGTGAAGTAGGGCTCGAAGATGCGCGCGCGGGTCTCCTCGTCCATGCCGCAGCCGTCGTCGCGCACCCGCAGGCACGCGTAGAGGCCGCTCTGGCAGGCCGGGTAATCCTCGCAGGCGGCCTCGTCGAGCTCGCGGCGGCGAGTCTCGAAGACGAGCTCGCCGCCGTCGGGCATGGCGTCGCGGGCGTTGACCACCAGGTTCAGGATCACCTGCTCGAGCTGGATCCGGTCGGCCCAGATCAGGCCGACGTCGACGTCGAGGTCGGTCTCGATCCGGATCTTCTCGCCGATCATCCGCCGCAGCATGCCCTCGAGCTCCAGGATCACCGTGTTCAGGTGCAGGAAGCCCGGCTGCAGGTCCTGCTTGCGGCTGAAGGCGAGCAGCTTCGACGTCAGGCGTCCGGCGCGCTCGGCCGACTTGCGGATCTCGTGGGCGTTGCGCTTGAGGTCCGGCCGGTCGTCGAGCGAGAGCTCCAACATCTCGGAATAGCCCAGCATCGCCGTGAGCAGGTTGTTGAAATCGTGCGCGATGCCGCCGGTCAGGTGCCCGATCGCTTCCATCTTCTCCGCCTGGCGAAGCTTCTCCTTGAGGGTGGAGAGGGCGGTGAGGTCGTGGAAGGCCGCGTAGAGGCCGGCCGCCCGGCCGTCGACCTGGCGCGCAAAGAGGTGGAGCTGCACGTCGACGAGCCGGCCGTCGCGGGCGCGGCATCGCGTCGTCTGCCGGACCTCCCACCCGCCGAGCGCTCGCCGCCGCCATCGCCGGGCCTGGCCGAGCTCGGGTCCGGAGGACAGCAGGTCGTCGGCGTTGCGTCCGAGGAGCTCGGCTTCGCGGTAGCGGAAGAGGTGCTCGAAGGCGGGGTTGCAGGCCTCGATCCGACCCGCGGCGTCGAGCGCCAGGAGCGGGACGGAGACCTTGGCGAATAGATCCGCGGACGTTGACGTGGGCATGACTCGCAATACCCCATGAACCGGTGCATTGCCCGTTTTCTTCAAAGCGATAAGCCGTTTCCCGAGAGGCGCTGACTCACCAGTCCGGGGATCGGAAGTCTACCTCAAAGCGGGACGCGGGGAAAAACGGCGCCGCCGGGGCCGCGGAATCCGGAGAAGCTCTGGCATGCGGAAGCCTGTAACCTTCTCCCGAAACCCCGGTCTACACATAGGGACGCCGAGACGGCAACGTCGAGGTCGGAGCAACGTCGAGGACGGACGACTGGTGAACGCGACGGATCGAGAGCTCATGAACGAGGTACGCGAAGGCGCCGTGGCGCGGCTGGGCATCCTGTTCGAGCGGCATCACCGCCGGCTCTACAACTTCTGCCTGCGCCTGACCGGGGACCGGCACCTCGCCGAGGACCTGGTGCAGGAGGTCTTCGCGCGCATCCTCAAGTACCGCCACACCTACCGCCCCGACAGCGACTTCCTGGTGTGGACCTACCAGATGACGCGCAACGTGTGCGCCGACCACTTCCGCAGGCTCGCCCGCACGGCCGAGGCCCCCGGCGAGCCGCCCATCGACGTCGCCGGCGCCGAGGCGCGGCCCCTCGACGAGCTCGAGTCGGCTCGATCCGGGTCGAGGCCTACGACGGCAAGGAAGTGCTGGTGGCGGTCAGCAACGAAATGGAGGAGGTCGA
>DASWIG010000698.1:0-8005 GCA_036397835.1 Thermoanaerobaculia bacterium | reverse complement strand
CACGTGAAAATTGGGCAGGGACGGCGTCCTTACGCTTATTTTACGCCTTGTTCGCTCGAAGACGCCGTCCCTCGGCGATTCTCCGGCCGATCCGGCTCGCGGGCGCCGATGTGGCCTCCCGGCTCCCGGGGCGTGACGTCGCGCACGGGACGCCGGCTGAAGCCGCCGGCGTCGTGGAGGTCGACGGAGACCCGCACCCGGCCCTGTCGCACCGCTGCCTCGAATCTGCGACGGAAGGTGCTCTTGAGCCAGCGGCGCGAGGCCGGCACCAGACAGGCGAAGCCCACCGCGTCGGTGAGCAGCCCCGGCGTCAGCAGCAGGGCCCCCGCGGCCACGATGATCACGCCGTCCACCACCGCCTCCGCCGGGAGGGTGCCGGCGGCCGTCTCCTCCCGCATGCGGCGCAGCACGCCCAGGCCCTGGCGCCGGGCCAGCCAGGCCCCCACCGTGCCGGTGACCACGATGAGGCCCAGGGTGGCGGCGAGGCCGACGTGACGGCCGAGCTCGATCAGCAGCGCCAGCTCGACGATGGGGACCAGGATGAAGGCGAGGAGCAGTCGGGCCATTCCGCGGGCACAAGGCGCTTCAGGCGCGCAAGGCCGAGTCGAAGGGTGGCGAGCCTAACACGATGTCAGCTCAGAGCGCCACGACCCGGACCGCGAGCTCCCGCCAACGCGCCGTGATCAGCTCCATGGCGAGATCCGCGTCGCTCACGTAGCGCCGCGCGGGGACGTCGCGGCAGGGGACGCGCAGGGTCGTGGCGCCGGCCAGCGGGAACGGGTCGATCGCCAGCACGCCGCCCGCGGCCTCGCCGCGGAAGCCGTGACGCTCGACGGGCCGGTCGAGGCCGCCGCAGGCGGTGAGCGAGAGGACGTCCGTCAGGTCGATCCAGCGGTAGTCGTCGGCGAGCGTGGACGCGCCGGCGCCGGTCGCCGCGTGGAGCTCCTCCTCGAGCGAGCGCCAGACCGCGAAGACCTCGGCCCATTCGGGGTCGCCGGCGCGGTCGCGGTGGAGCTCCAGGGCGTGGCGGGTGATCAGCAGCGACGCGTACGGCTCGCGCCCGGCGTGGCGCCGGGGACCGCGCAGCCAGATCCGCCGGCGCTCCGCGCTCGGCAGCGTCATGAAGTCGTGCGGGCGCCCGGTCTCGGGGTCGTGGAAGGGGGCCGAGTCCGCCTCCTGCCAGCCGTTGTCGTGCTCGCGCGCCGCCAGCAGCAGCTCGCGGCGGCGAGGGTGCTCGGGCAGGCCGTCGGTCACCCATATGGAGAGGAGGTCGGCGGCGAGGTGCGCGTGGTCGCTCTGGGTGACGCAACGCAGGCGGCCGTCGTGGGAGCTGACGATCATCACTTCAGTCCGCGGGTGGGCGCGCTAGACTACGCCTATGGACAAAAACGTCGAAGAGGCTCTCGGTTACCATTCGCGAGGTCGCAAGGGCAAGATCCAAGTCGTCCCCACCAAGCCCACCGCGACCCAACAGGACCTCTCGCTCGCCTACACCCCCGGCGTGGCCGAGCCGTGCCGCGAGATCGCCCGTGACCCCCAAACGGTCTGGGAGTATACCGCCCGCGGCAACCTGGTGGCGGTGATCACCAACGGCACCGCCGTGCTCGGCCTCGGCGACATCGGCCCGCTCGCCGCCAAGCCGGTCATGGAGGGCAAGGCGGTGCTCTTCAAGCGCTTCGCCGACATCGACGTGTTCGACCTCGAGCTCGACACCCACGACGTCGACGAGATCGTGCGCACCGTGAAGCTGCTCGAGCCCAGCTTCGGCGGCATCAACCTCGAGGACATCGGCGCCCCCGCTTGCTTCGAGATCGAGGCCCGTCTCAAGAAAGAGATGGCCATCCCCGTCTTCCACGACGACCAGCACGGCACCGCGATCATCTCGGCGGCGGCGCTGCTCAACGCCCTCGAGGTGGCGGGCAAGAAGGCGGCGGAGGTCAAGATGGTCATCTCCGGCGCCGGCGCCGCCGCCATCGCCTGCCTGCGCCTCTACGTCGCCCTCGGGGTGAAGAAGGAGAACGCCGTCCTCTGCGACTCGAAGGGGGTCATCTACCAGGGCCGTACGGTGAACATGGACCCGACCAAGAAGGAGTTCGCCGCCGCCACCGACGCCCGCACCCTCGCCGACGCCGTCGTGGGCGCCGACGTCTTCATCGGCCTGTCGGTGGGCGGTCTGCTCAAGCCCGAGATGCTGGCGACGATGGCCGCGCGGCCGATCGTTTTCGCCATGGCCAACCCGGATCCCGAGATCGCCTACGACGTGGCCAAGGCCACCCGCGGCGACGTGATCGTGGCCACCGGCCGCAGCGACTTCCCCAACCAGGTCAACAACGTCCTCGGCTTCCCCTTCATCTTCCGCGGCGCCCTCGACGTGCGCGCCACCGACATCAACGAGGAGATGAAGCACGCCGCGGTGCGCGCGCTCGCCGATCTGGCGCGCGAGGACGTGCCCGATTCGGTGCTGCGCGCCTACGACGTCGCCTCGCTCAGGTTCGGCCCCGAGTACCTGATCCCCAAGCCCTTCGACCACCGGGTGCTCCTGCGGGTGGCGCCGGCGGTGGCCAAGGCGGCGATGGAAAGCGGCGTGGCGCGGATGCCGATCGACGACTTCGAGACCTACCAGCGCCGGCTCGAAAGGCTGGTCTCGCGGCGCCTGCAGATGATGCACCGCATCCTCGACCGCGCCCGCTACGACCCGAAGCGGGTGGTCTTTCCCGAGGGTGAGCACGACAAGATCCTGCGCGCCGCCAAGGTGCTCGTGGAGCAGAAGATCGCCCACCCGGTGCTGCTGGCGCGGCACGAGGTGATCCGCGACAAGCTCGCCGAGCTCGACCTGGCGCAGGAGGACGTGACGATCATCCACCACGAGACCTGCGAGAAGCTCGAGGGGTACGCCGAGGCCCTCCACCGGGTACGCCGCCGCGAAGGCGTGACGCTCGAGGACGCCCTGCGGCTGATGCGCGCCCGCAACTACTTCGGCGCCATGATGGTCGAGATGGGCGACGCCGACGGCCTGCTCTCGGGCCTGACGGGCCATTACAACGAGACGATCCGCCCGGCCCTCCAGGTCATCGGCGTGCGCGCCGGGGTGCAGCGGGTCGCGGGCGCCTACATCCTGATCTTCGAGAACCGCATGTTGTTCCTCGCCGACACCACGGTCAACATCGAGCCGACGGACGAGCAACTGGCGGAGATCGCCATCCTGACCGCCGAGTTCGCGCGTCAGTTCAACGTCACGCCGCGGGTGGCGATGCTGTCGTTCTCGAACTTCGGCTCCAACCCCCATCCGGCGGCGCGCAAGGTGCGCCGCGCCGTCCGCATCGCCCGCGAGCTCGCGCCGGGCATGATGATCGACGGCGAGATGCAGGCCGATACGGCGGTGCTGAGGTCGATCCTCGAGGAGACCTACCCGTGGAGCGAGCTGCGGGAGCCGGCCAACGTGCTCATCTTCCCCGAGCTGCAATCGGCGAACATCGCCTACAAGCTCCTGTGGCGCCTGGCCGACGTCGAGGCCATCGGCCCCATCCTGCTCGGCATGGGCAAGCCCGTGCACGTGCTCCAGCGCGGCGTCGAAGTGGCCGACGTCGTCAACATGGCGGCGATCTGCGTCGTCGACGCCCAGGAGCGCGAGCGGCGGCCGGCTTAGGAATCGTCCTACGCCCGAACGCGCGGGCGCCCGATGGCAGCGGCGGGCTGGCCTTCCTAGACTGATCTCCTGATCGGCACGCCGGGAAGGCGGCCTGACCGGTATCCACCACGGAAGCTTGACGGAGGAGCACGGCCATGAGGACGAACGGAACCAGGAGCAAGGACACTCTGACGGAGCGCAGCTTGACGGATCGCCCCACGATCCTCGTCGCGGACGACGATTTCGACGTCCGCGAGCTGCTCAGGTTCCTGCTCGAGTCGGAGGGCTACGAGGTCATCACCGTGGGCAACGGCTACGAGGCGCTCGGCGCCGCGATGCTCCGGCACCCCGATCTGGTGATCCTCGACGTGATGATGCCCGGCGAGAACGGCTACCTGGTTTCGCGTGCCCTGCACGAGCACGCCGCCGGCGAGGGACGTCCGTCGCCCCCCGTGATCCTCCTGACGGCCCGCAACCTCAGCGCGGATCCGGAGCGAGAGCGGGCGTTCCTCGAGCTCAGCGGCGCTGACCTGACGATCTACAAGCCGTTCGACTGCTCCGAGGTGCTCCGGCGGGTCAACGAGACGCTGGGCGCGAGGCCGAAGGAGGCGGAGTCGAAGCTGTTCCCTCGTCTAAGGTGGAGGGAAGTGCAGCTCGACGCCCGCGACCACGGCCTGGCGGCGGACCACGGCTTGGCGGACCACAGCGCCGCCGCGGCCTAGCGCGGGCATGGCAATTCTCCGGCCCGCACGTCATAATCGTGGCGTGTTCAAGCACCTCCTCTTCCCCCTGGGCGTCGAAGACGTCCCCCCCGACCTGGTGGCGGCGATCCGCGACCTGGCGCTCCACAACGCGGCCCGGGTGACGCTGCTGCACGTGATCGAGACGATCGAGGAGAGCGACGATCCGGAGCTCAGCGCCTTCTACGAGCGGCTCGAAGGGCGGGCCGAGAAGCGGCTGCGGCCGGTGACGGCAGAGCTCTTCGAGGCGGGCGTCGAGAGCGAGCTGGTGGTGCGTCTCGGCCGGCGGTGGGAGGAGATCGTGCGCTTCGCCGCCGGCCACGAGGTCGATCTCATCGCCATGCGCTCCCGCACCCTCGCGCAGAGCGAGGGGCGTGCCTGGCCCTCGATCAGCATCCAGGTGGCGATGGTCTCCCCCGTCCCGGTGCTGCTGCTGCGGTAGGGCGGCTTGTCCGGACACGACAGCCACCCGCTCTCCCTGACATGTGAGAGACTCCCCTCGGAGGTCACCCATGGGAATCACTGGCGCCCACGCTCTGCTCTACTCCACGGAGCCCGACGCGCTTCGCGCGACGCTCCGCGACGTCTTCGGCTGGAAGCACGTCGACGCCGGCGACGGCTGGCTCATCTTCGCCCTGCCGCCCGCGGAGCTCGGGGTGCATCCCGCCGAAGGGCCGACCTACGAGTCGGGAATGCGCCACCAGCTCACCCTGACGTGCGATGACATCGGGGCCACGGTCCGTGAGTTGCGGGCGAAAGGCGTCGAGGTGAAGGGCGAGCCCCAGGACGAAGGCTGGGGCATCACCGTCATGCTCGGACTGCCCGGCGGCGTCGAGGTCATGCTCTACGAGCCCCGTCACCCGGTGGCGTGGTAGGATCTCCGGCAGGAAGAAGCACCATGAGCCGAGTCGTCACGCTGGTCGCCGGAGAGCCTCGGGACCTGAGCCTTGAGATCGAGCGCATCTCGCCGTCCGCACCGGTGATCCCCTGGTCGGTCACAGCGGATCGTCGTTGTCGCTGTCGCCGAGACACCAGTGGAACCGTGCCCGCGCCAGCGCCTCCATGACCTCGCGGTCGAGGCTCGACCAGCAGAACCGCGCCACCGAGCCGAGACGGAAGCCGCTCCTCCGAAACGCGGCAGCAAGCTCGTCGTAAGCCGCCAGTCCTGTGACCTGGGCCGCCCCGGCACGGACGGCCTCGCCGAGGATCGTGCGCAGCAGATCGTCGAGCTCGTCGCGACGGGCGAGGTCACCGAAGAGGTCGAGCACCCGCTCCTCGACGCGCCCGCCACGCTCCAGGCGACGGCTGACGGCGACGATCGAGCCCGTCTCGTAGAACAGGAGCTGGTCGCGGTAAGGCGCGTCGACGTAGCGACGACGCAAGTAGGCGGCGTCGCGCCAGGTCGTGGCGAGCCCCGCCGAGCCGACGCGCGCCAGCTCGGCCCAACGCTCGACGTCGGGCGCGTCGACGCGCCGCGCCGTGCGCGGGCGCCAGGCCGCGAGACGCCGGCGCCACAGCCAGGCGAACGGCGACAGCGCTCCCGCCGCGAGGCGCACCGCGACGCCGGCGCGGCGGACGACGTTCAAGCCACGCGGGTCGAGCGGCGCCAGCACGGCGCGCAGGTCCTCGCGGACGCCCCAGCCGTGCCGGCGGTGGATGCCCGCGGCGAGCTCGTTGGGGAAGCCCAGCAGGAGCGGCGCCCGCTCGCGGACCTCGCGGTCGAAGAGCGCCTGCAGCCCGCGTCCGCGGAACTCCGGCGCCACCACCAGGTCGATCCACCACAGCGCGTCGTGGACGCCGCCGTCGATCGCGACGCGGACCGGAATCACGCCGCAGTAAGCGGCCACCTCACCGCCGGCGAGGAGCACCAGACGGTTGACTTCCCCGCCGTGCCACCACGTTCCGTGACGCCTCAGGAAGCCAGCCTTGGCGTCCCCGAAGAAACGCGCGAGAAAGGCGTGGAGCGCGTCGGCGTCGACCTCGGCGGCCGTTCGCAGGCGGACGTCGCTCACGTCGTCCTCCCCTTCAGGGCTTCTTCGTAGAGCGACGCCAGACGCGCCGCCGCGCGCCGGCAGTCGTGCTCGGCGACGACGAGCCGGCGGCCGTGGGCGCCCATCTCGGCGGCCAGGGCCGGGTCGGCGAGAAGCCGGTCGACGTCGGAGGCGAGGCCCGCGGCGTCGCCCGGGTCGACGAGGAAACCGTTCCAGCCGTGGCGCACCAGCTCCGGCACCCCGCCGACGCGGACCGCCGCCACCGGACGTCCGGCGGCCATCGCCTCGAGCACGGCGTTGGGCATGCCTTCGCTGTGGGAAGTCAGGCAGAGCACGGCGAGACGCGCGTGTACGCTCGGGACGTCGTCGCGGAAGCCGGTCAGGATCACCCGGCCCGCCAGCCCGAGCCGGGCGATCTCGGCCTCGATCTCGGCCGGGTAGCCCGGCTCGCTCGCCAGGGCCTGGCCGACGATCACGGCGCGCGCCCGCGGGTGACGCGGCAGCACCTCGGCCATGGCGCGCACGAACGTCTCGTGGCTCTTGATCCGCCGCAGGTTGCCGACGCTCCCCACCACCGGCGCGTCCGGCTCGATGCCCAGGGACGACAGGTCCGCCGGCGCCGCCGCGACGCGCTCGACGCAATTGGGCAGCACGGCGACGCGGGCCTGCGGAAGGCCCGCCGTCGCCACTTCGGCGGCGAGCGCGCGGCTGTTGACGACGAGACGGTCGACCGAGCGCAGGATCAGGAAGCGGTAGAAAGCCGGAAGCCGCTCGAGGCCCGGCGACGCGAGCGAGCCGCGCAACGAGCCCCAGCGCACGGGCACGCCGAGCAAGCGCCCGAGGACGCCGGCGTACGGGTTGTCGTGGACGGTCCAGGAATGGAGCACGTGGGGACGCCGGCGGCGCAGCCGCCGGCCCAGGTAGAAGAGGCGACGGGCGACGCCGCGGACGTCCTCCGGAAGGCTCTCGACCTCGACGCCGAGGGCGGCGAGCTCGTCGTCCCAAACGCGGTGGGGGCTGGGGTTGAAGACCACCACGCGGTGGGCGAAGCGCTCCCGGTCCATGTGACGCAGCAGCAGCACGAGCTGGCGCTCGGAGCCGCCGCGCCCGAGGTGGTTGATCAGGTGCGCGACGCGGATCCGGTCATCCCGCAAGGTGGCGTCTCCAAATCCGGCCCGCGAAGAGCCCGCTGAGCTTGGCGCTCAGGTAGGCGGGCACGGCCGAGTAAAGGCCCACCCGCGGGATCTCCCAGCGTCCGCCGCCGAGACCGCGGGAACGCTCGACGAAGGCGGCGCGGTAGCCGGCATCGCGCACGGCGGCGATCGTGCGGCGGTCGTAGTCGCCGGTGGGGTAGGCGAAGAGGTCGACGGCGTCTCCCGTGGCGTCTTCGAGGAACCGCTTGGAGTCCGCGAGCTCGCGGGCCAGCTCGTCGTCTTCGAGGCGGGTGAGGAAGGGATGGCTCACGGTGTGGGAGCCGATCGTCACCAGCGGGCTCGCCGCCGCGGCGCGGAGCTGCTCGGCGGACATGCCGTCGAAGAGGTCCCGCCGCAGCTCCGGCGGCAGGGGCCCGAGCCGCCTGGCGCGGACCGCGGGCAGCCAGTTGCCCGGATCCAAGACGTGCCGGGTGGTGACGAAGAAGACGGCGG
>DASWIG010000697.1:0-11279 GCA_036397835.1 Thermoanaerobaculia bacterium | reverse complement strand
GACGACGCCGGCAATCCCTGGTGGCGTCTCGTGGCGGAGATCGTCGCCGAGTGGCGCGACGAGCTCGCCGACGCCACGGCCCCGGTGGACGCGGCGATCGAGCACGTCTGGGAGGCGCTCGCCGAGCGCCGCCGCGAGCCGTCCTTCGGCGACGGCGTGCGGCTGCTGACGGTCCACGCCGCCAAGGGCCTCGAGTTCCGCCACGTCGTGGTCGCCGGCGGCTTCTGGCGCTGCCCGCCGGAGAAGCTGGAGGAGGAGCGTCGTCTCTACTACGTGGGGATGACGCGGGCGCGCGAGACGCTGCACCTGATCGAGCGCCGCGACGAGCCCAACCCGCACGTGGTGGTGCTGGGCGGCGAGAGCGTGGAGCGTCGATCGCCGCACGTGCCGCGTCCGGACGACGCGGTCGTCCGCCGGCGGTACCAGCTCCTCGGCCTGGGCGACCTGCACCTGAGCTTCGCGGGCCGGCGTCCGGCGGACGCGCCGATTCATCGTCGGCTTGCGGCCTTGCGGCCTGGGTCGTCGCTGCGGCCTCGGAGCGTCAAGGACGGGGTGTGGCTCGTTGACGAAGCGGGAGGCGTCGTCGCGGCGTTGTCGCGGGAGGCGGCGCGCGGGTGGGCGCAGCGGCTGGCTGGCGTCGAGTCGATACGGGTGTTGGCGCTCGTCGAGCGTCGCGCGGAGGACTCGGAGGAGGCGTTTCGGTCGCGGTATCGCTGTGAGCGGTGGGAGGTGCCGGTGGTGGAGGCCGTCGACCGGATCCCCACGGTCCGCGCCTAAGAACATTGTCTGTGGTAGAGTCAGCTCAAGCAAGGCGACGAAATCCGGACCCAATTCTCATGAGCCAGAACCGAATACCCGCCAAGTCCTCGGAGTCGGCGGCCTCGACCGTCCGAGAGAGCCGGATTCTCCAAGGAGCTACGGTCTCATCGGAAATGGCGCCCGACGATGTTCTCGACGAGATCCGCACGCTCTTGCGGGTGGGCGACGTCAGGCCGAACCCGACCTCGCGCTCACGGCGGCCGCCAGACATCAGGAGCAGGCCAAGATCCACACCGCCAAACGGGTGCTCGTCCACTGTAAGGTTCTCTTGTCCATACGCTCTTAGCTCCTTCCTCGTAACGTTAGCTGGCAAACTTGGCAAGAAATGTTAACTGATATCGCTTTCACGAACTTTCGCAGCCTCCGTTCGGTGCAGCTTCAACTGAAGCCGATCACTCTCGTCATCGGCCCGAACGCAAGCGGTAAATCAAATCTCTTCAAAGCCTTGCGCTTTCTCCATGATGCAGTGGCCGGCGACCTCCGTGACTGGCAGAGCTACGATAGCCTGATCGACGATCTTGTCTGGTTCGGAACGGACGACCGCGGCGAACGGCCCGAAGAGATTGAAACCACGTTAGGTTTCCAGCACCTGCCCGCTGTACAGCCGCTGACCTACAAGGGCTGTCTTTCGGGCCGAACGCTACCTGGAAATCCTCGATGAGAGGCTGATCCCGGGAAACATCGCTACCGGAATCGGATCCGATCTTTGGTTGGAGCGAAAGGGCCAGCAGATCCTTCGGCATATCGGCGTTAGGGGAAACCGCCTCACGAACCCGCGCAAGGAGAAGGCCCGCTCGGGACGAAACTTGACCCTTCGCGACGAAGGGCCAAGCCCGGCCTACGAGGTACTAGCCTTGCGCGCTCTCGGTCTTCCAACCACGCCCCGAGATCGATCCGGCGACCTGATACGCAGAAGCGTGGTAGTCTCGTCGCCGGGCCCATAGGACCCGCCCGATTCGATGAGGAGCACACATGCAGACTGCCAAGGCGCAGGCCCAGACCCTCCTTCACCAGCTTCCCGACGACTGCACCTTTGACGATATCGTCTATCACCTGTATGTCGTCGAGAAGGTACGACGTGGACTTGAAGTGGCAGACACGGAAGGTACGTTGTCTCAGGAGGATACCGCATCCGCTGGAACCAGATCACGATCGCGGCAGTCGTCCACGGCAAGCAACTGCTGAGCTCCTTCAATAAGAGATTCGAGTGAGGTCTGGTGGGAGGGTACATCGATTACGGCGGAGATCGTCGCCAAATGGCGCGCCGCGCTCGCGCCGCCGGCCTCGCCTCCTGATCGTCCGCGGTCTTGCGTCCGTCAACCCTCGACGTGTATCGCAAAGCGTCGCCATGACGTTCCGGTCGTAGGGGCAGGCCCCCGTGCCTGCCCGAGGGCCGCGCCAGCGGCGTGCGGCATCAGCATCAGCTCGGCCTTGCCGAAGGAGAGCGCGGCGAAGTCCGGAGCCCCCGCGTCGTTCTCGTGGCACGCTCCGAGCTGTCGGCCGCCCGAGTCACGGCGGGGAGCATACCTGCGGGCGGCGCGCCTCTGATCCCACGCGCTACCCCGGGCGCGGCGACCTGAGCAGATGACGCAGGGAGCGCTGGACGAGCGCGTCGTGGTCCTCGGAGCAGTCGGTGAAGGCGAGGCCGACGAGGTCGCCGCGCACCCAGGCCACCCGGCCCTCGCAGGGCAGGACCTCGGGGTTCAGGTGGAGGTCGAAAGCGACGACGTCGCCCTCGGTCCAGGTCTCCGGGGCGCCGCGCAGGCTCAGGCCGCCCGACGACAGGTTGTCGATCACCACCGGATGCGAGGAGCCGTCGTCGAGCGTCAGGCGCACGCGCCGGGAGACGCGGATGCGCACCTCGTTGCGCTGGCCGAGCTCGAGGGCCGCGGCGGCGTTGATCGTGTGGCGCTTGGCCGCCGCCATCTCCAGCTTCAGGGCGACCACCGGCTGCGCCTCGAGGAAGTCGAGCAGCACCGACTTGTCGATCTTCAAGAGGCGGCTCGGCTCGGTGGTGCGCGCCGAGATCGTGCTCTCGCACTGGGTGAAGAGGGCGAACTCGCCGAAGAACTCGCAGGCGCCCACCCGGGCCAGGAGCTGCACGGGCTTGCCCACCGTGTCGCGGTAGACCACCACGCGCCCCTCCTTGACGACGTAGAACGAGTCGACCGGCGCGCCTTCCCGGAAGACCGGGTAGTCCGCCGGCAGGTGGATCTCGACGAAGTCCTGGGCCAGACGCGCCAGCGCGTGGTCGTCGAGGTCGCGGAAGGGCTCGACTTGGCGTAGGTCGTCGCTGCGCATGTCGGCTCCCGAGCGGGCCTGGCCGCGACCATGATAACCCAGAAAGATCGGCGCCGAGCGGAGAAATCGCGATGGCGAGAGGGGACGCACCGCCTCGAGCCCTCTATCGCTTCGCCGCCATGCGGCGGACGATCTCGCCGCGCAGCTCGTCGAGGACCTCGAGCTCCTCGTCCGAGAGGGACGATTCGTCAAGCTGGTACGTGCGCGGGGCGCCCACGCCCTCGGGCTGGACGGTGACCTCGTACTGCTGCGCGTCGGTCATCCGCGGGTCCTTCGGCGCCGCGCCGGCGGCGCGCATGCGCCGGCGGGCGCCGAGCACCCGTTCGACCTTCTCGGCGAGGTCGCCCGGGAGCTCGGCGGTGTCGACCTGCCCCCGGATGCGCAGGTTGGCGATGCCGCCGTGGCAGGCGAGGTGGAGCTTCATCAGACGTCGATTCCCACCAGCTTCCAGGCCCGCCGGGTGTAGAGGGCCTCGAAGCTGCCGGTGCCGAAACGCTCGCGCGCCTTCTCCACCGTCTTGTCGGCCCAATCGGCGAAGGTGGCGTGCGGGTTGCTGATGGACTGCAGGGTGTCGTACCAGACGTGGCCCGCCTTCTCCCAGGCGTGGCCGCCGAGGAATTGCGCCAGCAGGTAGAAGGCGTGGTTAGGGATGCCGGAGTTGACGTGGACGCCGCCGTTGTCGGACGAGGTGTTGACGAAGAAGTCCATGTGGTAGGGCTGCGGGTCCTTGCCCAGCAGGCGGTCGTCGTAGGCGTCGCCCGGCGCCTTCATCGAGCGCAGGGCCTTGCCCTGGACCTCCGGGCCGAGGATCTCGGCGCCGATCAGCCAGTTCGCCTCGGCGGCCGTCTCCTGTTTCTTGTACTGCTCGGTCAGGGCGCCGAAGACGTCGGCGTAGCTCTCGTTCAAGGCTCCCGACTGGTCCTGGTAGATGAGGCCGCCGGAGAACTGCACCACGCCGTGCGAGAGCTCGTGGCCGATGACCGCGAGCGAGGCGGTCAGCGGCGTGAAGATCACGCCGTCGCCGTCGCCGTAGGCCATCTGCTCGCCGTCCCAGAAGGCGTTGTTGAAGTTGCGGCGCACGTGGACGCTGGAGACCAGGGTCAGGCCGCCGCCGTCGAGCGAGTTGCGCCCGTAGACGTCGAAGTAGAGCTTGAAGACGTCGCCGGCGCCGTCGTAGGCCAGGTTGACTGCGTCGTCCTCCGACGAGGAGTCTCCCTCCTTGCGCACCCGGCCGCCCGGCAACGTCGCCTTCGACTTGGCGTCGTAGACCTCGCGGTCGGGCTTGGCGGCGGCGGTGCGGGCGGCCACCACGAACTGCGCCGGCGCCGCGCTCTGGCGGTCGCTCCGCGCCTGCTCGGACTGCGTCACCAGGGCCTCCACCATCTTCTTCTGCTGGGCGGTGCCCCGCAGCTTGATGGCGTCGCACATGTGTGGGGGAAGGATGCACTGCAACGAATGGCACGTGTCGGAATGCATGGGTCGCCTCCTCAGGAAAGGGATGGTTCCGGATCTGGACGCATTGTAGCACAAAAGTCCAGCTCCACGTAGAACTCCCGCCGGGTATACTCCGAATCTCCATGAGGTCTCTCGGCGTCCTGTTCCTGGCCCTGCTGAGCGCGGCCCCCGCTGAGGAGGCGCGTCCGCGTCTGCGCGACCTCGGCGTCCGGCCCGGCATCTTCGAGCCCGGGCCCCTGAACGCCGTCACCGACGTCGAGGGCGTCCGCGTCGGCCACCGGACGATCGTGCGCGGCGAGGCCGTGCGCACCGGCGTGACGGCGATCCTGGCGCACGGCGGCGACCTCTTCCGCGACAAGGTGCCGGGCGCCGTCTACGTGGGCAACGGCTTCGGCAAGGCCGCCGGCTTCCTCCAGGTCGCGGAGCTGGGGACGATCGAGACGCCGATCGTGCTGACCAACACCCTGAGCGTCGGCCGCGCGGTCGAGGCCGTCGTCGCCTGGACGCTGGCGCGGCCCGGCAACGAGGAGGTGGGCTCGGTCAACGCCGTCGTCGGCGAGACCAACGACGGCTGGCTGAGCGACATCCGCGGCTTCCACGTCACCCGCGAGGACGTGTGGGCGGCCATCGACGGCGCCGGCGGCGGGCCGGTGGAGGAGGGGAGCGTCGGCGCCGGCACCGGCACCCGCGCTTTCGGCTGGAAGGGCGGCATCGGCACGGCGTCGCGCCGCCTGCCGGCGACGCTCGGCGGTTACACCGTGGGCGCGCTGGTGCAGTCGAACTTCGGCGGCGTGCTGACGATCGACGGCGTCCGCGTGGGCGAGGCTCTCGGGCGCTTCAGCTTCAGCGACGACCTCGACGGCTCCTGCATGGTCGTCCTCGCCACCGACGCCCCGGTCCTGTCGCGCAACCTCGGCCGCATGGCGCGCCGCGCCGTCCTCGGCCTGGCGCGCACCGGCAGCTTCATGGCCAACGGCTCGGGCGACTTCGTGATCGCGTTCTCGACCCGCAACCGGGCGGGCGAGGGGCCCCTCGTCCAGGTCGAGGTGCTCGACAACGAGGCCATGAGCCCGCTCTTCCTGGCCACGGTCGAGGCGGTCGAGGAGGCGGTCTACAACTCGCTGACGCGGGCGTCCACGGTCAGCGGGCGCGACGGTCACGTCGCCGAGGCGATCCCCATCGAGCGGTTGCGCGAGCTGCTGCGGGCGTCGGGGCGGATCGCCGGCGAGTGAGGTCCCCACGCGTCCGCCCACGATGTTCGTCGGCCAGGAGCTCTCACGTCTGCTGAGCCGGCTGGCGGGGCGATGCTAACATGGGTCCATGCGGCCCGTATTCGCCGATCCCAAGACCGACTTCGTCTTCAAGCGCATCTTCGGCACCGAGGTGCACAAGCGCCTCCTGATCGAGCTCTTGAACGCTCTCCTCGAGCTCGACGACGAGCACCTCATCGTCGATCTCAAGTACCTGACTCCCGAGCAGCGCGTGCCGGTTGACGAGCTCAAGCTGTCGCTCGTCGACGTCAAGTGCTTCGACCAGAGCGGCCGTCACTACGTCGTAGAGATGCAGGTGTTGAACGTCGAGGGTTTCGAAAAGCGCGGCGTCTACAACGCATCCAAGGCTTACGTCACCCAACTGCGCACCGGGGAGGACTATCCGCAGCTCGATGACGTCGTGGGGGTGACGATCTGCGACTTCCTCCTGTGGTCCGAACCATCTCAGGGTGATCCGGCGGTGCCGATGCTCAGCCGCTGGCGTATGCAGGAACAGCACGGGGGCGCCCGTGCCCTGGGCCACGTGCAATACGTCTTCCTCGAGCTCCCCAAATACCAGGCCGGCGACGATCCCGGGGGGCTGATCGACCGCTGGGCCTACTTCTTCCGCGAGGCGGAGAACCTCGAGGTCGTGCCCCCGGCGCTCGCTGGCCCGCCGTTTCGCGACGCGCTGGAAGTCGCCCGTATGGCCAATTTCACGGCCGCGGAGTTGGAGTACTACGATCAGTCCAAGATCGCTGAGCAGGATGCCCGCGGCGCCTTGAGCTTGGCTCAGCGTCACGGCCGCGACTTGGGGCGCGAAGAAGGGCGCGAAGAGGGGCTGTCCGAAGGGTTGCGCCGGTCGGTCCGCACCCTGTGCAGCGTGTTCAGCATCGACCTGGACGCGGACCGCGAGGGCGCTCTCGAGACCATGAGCGTGCCGGAGCTGGAAGCGCTCCTCAAGCGTCTTCTGCGAGAGCGCGGGTGGGGCTGACGACCCGGATTGCAGGCGGTCCGATCCGACCCATCGGTATAATTCGAGGACGGGGCCTGACACGACCATGTCCACCTCGAACCACCTTCCACCGACCTCGGAGACCCTGCGCGCCGACGCGACGCGTCCGTACTTCCTGTGGTGGACCGACGCCACCGTCGGCGACCTGAAGGGGCACCTCGCCTCGGCGGATCCGGAAGAGCGCGCCTACTGGATGCAGGACCGCCGCCTCATGCTTCGATCCTCCCCAGACGCCGCAGACGTACCAGGTGCGCCTCGATCTGGCGCTCCGCCACCGGATGGACCTCGGCTGGGACGTCCTCGTAGACCCGTGCGACCATGGCCCGCGGCGTCCTGAGGCCGTCCCGCCACGCCTCGACGATCCGCTCCTCGCGCCACAGCCGGTGGTCGCGGTACTCGGTGAGCTTGGCGACGCTCTCGAGCACCACCGGGCCGTGGGCCGGGAAGAGCGTCTTCGGGGCCAGCTCGATCATCCGCTCGAGGGAACGAAGGTACTCGTCCATGTCGCCCTCGGGCGGGTCGATCACGATCGTGCCGAGGCCGGCGATCAGGTCGCCGGCCAGCAGCGAGCCGCGCCGCTCGTCGTAGAAGCACAGGTGCCCCCGGGCGTGGCCCGGCGTGTGGAAGACGCGCACCGGGAAGCCCGCGAGCTCCACGCGCTCGCCGTCATGCAAGGCGCCGTCGACGGCGATGCCGCGCGGCGCCAGGCGCTCGGCGGTGGCCGGGTGGGCCAGCACCGGCACCCCCAGCTCCTCGCGCATCGCGTTGACCGCGCCCACGTGGTCGGGGTGGTGGTGGGTGAGCCAGATGGCGCGCACCCGGCGGCCCTGGGCCTGGGCCGCCGCCACCGCTTGCTTCAGGGCCGCGACCTCGCCGGGCAGGGTGCTCGCCGGGTCCACCAGCACCACCTCCCCGAGACCCAGCAGGTACGCGTTGGTGTGGGTCGCCGGCGGCAGCGTGAGGGTGCGCAGCGGCAGCAGCACCACGCCGGGGCGGAACTCGATGCGCCGCATCGGCCCGAGATCGGCTTCGCGCGGGTCGTGCAGCCGCGCCAGACCCTTCTCGGGACCGTCCTCGGCCAGGACCCTCAGGGCATGGACGATCGGCGGCGCGGCGATCGCCTCGCCCGCCTCCCAGCGCTCCACCGCCGCCGCCGGCGCGGTCCATTCGCCGTGGTCGTGCTCGCCGCCGAGGAGCTCGGGCTGGGGCCGGCGGTCGGCCGGCCACTCCAGCAGGAAGAAGCGGTTGTCGAAGCGCACCGGCGCCACCGGCGGCGTCAGCCAGCGCCCGGCGAAGACGAGCGGCGCCGCCGTCAGACGCCATCCCTGCTCCGCCGCCAGGGCCGCGAAGTCGGCCTCCTTGGCGAGCAGACGGCGGCGAGCCGGAGCCAGCGCTTCCGGCGCCGGCGCGCCCGCGGGGGACGTCAACAGCAGGCCCGTCTCCTCGAAGAGCTCGCGCAACGCCGCCGGCACGACGCCCGGCGCCAGGTCGGGGCCGAGACGCGCTCGGGCGTCCTCGTCGAGGCCCGGCAGCGGGTCGGTCACCCGTCCGGCGGCGGTCTCGGCGGGCTCGCCGTCCACCGGCACCGCGGCGTCGCGGCGCGCCACGCCGCCGCCCGGGAAGGCGTACCATCCGCCCATGAATTGCATGGTCGGGGCCCGGCGTACCCAGAAGACCTCGAGGCCGCGCTCGGGCGTGCGGCGCCAGGGAATGACCGCGACCGACGCGCGCGGCGCGGGCTCGTCGGCCGGCGCCCGGGCGGCGGCGAGGAGCTTCTCGTAGAGTGGGGTCGAGGTGGGATCGGGCATGGCGTGTCTCCGGTTTCGGCCGAGAGTTGCAAAGTCCGCATGAACAAAGAAGAATCTCAAAGCGAGGTGAGCACCTGAGCCAGGAGCAACCCCCCCGTACGGCCACCCGCGCCCCGGTGCGGATGGCCGTCAAGCTGCAGTTCGACGACTCCGTCGACGTCGTCGACGGGACGTGCCAGAACGTCTCGATCGGCGGCATGCACGTGGTCGCCGACAGCCCGCGTCCCCAGGGCAGCCTGGTGCGCTTCGAGCTCGCCATCGACGACGACGTCGGCATCCGCGGCCTCGGCGAGGTCGTGTGGATGCGCAGCGAGAGCTCCGGCCCCGGCCGCGAAGCGGGCATGGGCGTGAAGTTCCGATTCCTCGAGCAACGCGATCGCCAGACCATCTTCAGGCTCGTGAGCGAGCACATCAAGAAGCGGCTGGAGCAGAAGCACCCGGGCGCGGAGACGCCCCCCGAGGACGAGGCGGCGTCCGTCTTCATGCCCCCGGCTCCGGCCGCCGTGACGCCTCCGGCGCCCGAGCCCGAGGCTCCTCCCGCGCCCGCGCCGGCGTCCTTCTTCGCCGAGCCTACCCCGCCGGGCGCTCCCGCGCGAGCGCCCGCGACGGCCTCGGAGGACGAAGAGCTCCTGCCGTCGTTCGACGAGACGCCCCGGGAGCAGGACTGGGAGGTGCCGGACTTCGACCTGCCCACCTACCGCGACGCCCCCGAGCCTGCCGCCGCCGAGCCCAAGCAATACGATCCGGGCGCGTTGTACCGCGCGCGGCCCGCGCCGCGCCGAGACTTCCCGGTGCTGCCGCTCGTCGCCCTGCTCCTGGTGGCGGGCGCAGCGGGCGTCTATCTGGGCTGGGAGCGGATCTTCGGACCGTCGACGCCCCCGCCGCCGGTCGAGGCGCCAGCGCCGGCTGCCGACGGCCCGGAGGCGTCCGACCCCGGAGCCGCGGTGGACGAGCGGCCGGTGGACGAGGTGCCGCCACTCTCGATCGAGACCGGAACCGAGGCCGCGCCGGCGCCGCCGGCACCCCCGCCGCCGGCACCCCCACCCCCACCCCCGCCGCCGTCCGCGGCGGCCTTTACGCGCGTCGTCGACGTCTCCTGGACGCGGCTGCCCGGCGGGATCAAGGTCAGCGTCGAGACCGACGGCGCGATCCCGCCCGAGCGTTACGACACCTTCCGGCTCGACGGCGAGAATCCGCGCGAGGTGGTCCGCCTGCGCGGCGTGGTCGGGCGCTACGCGACCGGCGAGATCCAGGTCACGGGCGCGCCGGTACGGCGCATCCGGATCGGCTATCACGCCAACCGCGAGCTCCACATCGTGCTCGACATGCTCGACCGCTCCACCCGCATCCAGCGCCTGCGCGTCGAGGGCACGACGCTCGAGGTCGTCGTGGAATGACGGCGGCTCAGGCGGTGGCAGCCGCTTCGACCGTTTCGAATCGCGACTCCTCACCGGTCAGCACCGCCTCGATGCGGTCGAGCGCCCAGTCGAGGTCCTGGCGGCCGATCACCAGCGGCGGCGCGATGCGGATCACGTGCTCGTGGGTCTCCTTGCAGAGCACGCCGAGCTTCTCGAGCCGCTCGCAGACGCGGCGGGCGCCGCCGGCCTCGCGGTGGAGCTCGATGCCGATCCACAGGCCGCGCCCGCGGACCTCCTTGACGAGGGGGGAGTCGAGCCGGCGCAGGCGCTCGAGCGCGTAGTCGCCGAGGCGGGCCGAGTTCTCGACCAGCCCCTCTTCCACCAGCACGCGCAGCGCCGCCACCGCCACCCGCGCCGCCACCGGGTTGCCGCCGTAGGTCGAGCCGTGCTCGCCGGGGTGGAAGACGTCCATCACCTCGTCGTCGGCGAGGATGGCGGAGACCGGGTAGAGGCCGCCGGAGAGCGCCTTGCCCACGATCACCACGTCGGGCCGGATGCCCTCGTGCTCGTAGGCGAAGAGCTTGCCGGTGCGCCCCAGGCCGGACTGGATCTCGTCCACCATCAGCAGGGCGCGATGGCGCTCGGTGAGCTCGCGCAGGCGCCGCAGATAGCCGTCGGGCGGGATGATGATGCCGCCCTCGCCCTGGATCGGCTCGATCAGGACGGCGGCGACCCGCTCGTTCATGACGGCGGCGACGGCGTCGAAGTCGCCGTAGGGCAAGATCCTGAAGCCCGGCGTGAAGGGGCCGAAGCCGGAGCGGTAGAGCTCCTCGGTCGAGAAGCCCACGATCGTCGTGGTGCGGCCGTGGAAGTTGTGCTCGAAGACCAGGATCTCGGCCTCGCCGTCGGGCACGCCCTTCACGGTGTAGGCCCACTTGCGGGCCGCCTTGATCGCCGTCTCCACCGCTTCGGCGCCGGTGTTCATGGGCAGCGCCTTGGCGAAGCCGGTGAGCTCGGCGAGGGTCTGGTAGAAGGCGCCGAGCTGGTCGTTGCGGAAGGCGCGCGAGGTCAGCGCCAGCTTCCGCGATTGCATCACCAGGGCCTCGACGATCCGGGGGTGGCAATGCCCCTGGTTGACCGCCGAGTAGGCGGCCAGCATGTCGAGGTATTTCCGGCCTTCGACGTCCCACACCCAGATGCCCTCGCCGCGCTCGAGCACGACGTCCAGGGGGTGGTAGTTGTGGGCGCCGAAGCGATCTTCGATCTCGATGAA
>DASWIG010000696.1:0-2053 GCA_036397835.1 Thermoanaerobaculia bacterium | reverse complement strand
CAGCCCGGCCAGCGCCAGCCACCACCAGAGCTTCTGAGCGAGGGCTTCCGAGCGCGGCACCAGGCCGGCGGCCAGCGGCGACGGCGACGGCGTGGCGGGCGCCGGCAGCGTCCAGGCGGCGAGGGCGGCGGGCTCGGCGTCGTAGACCAGACGCGACTCGTCGGGCGCCGGATTGACGGCCAGCAGCACGTAAGGCTCGGCGTCGTCGTCGAGGCTCACGCGGTAGACGCCGGGCGCGTCGGGCACGCGGAAGCGAACCGAGCCGGCGTCTCCGGCCGGCAGCCGCAGAGTCCCCGTGTCGTCCTCGGCGTCTTCCCGCGCGACCACGACCTCGGTCACCGCGCGGTCGTCCGGCAGCTCGAGGGCGTAGAGGTCGCCGGGCGTCCACGAGGTCTCGAGCGGGGTGGCGGCGCGGGCGTATTGCAGCGTCAGGTCGAGAAACGGCAGGAAGCTCGGCTGGATCGGCCAGTCGGTCTGGTCGAGACGGAAGCCGAAGGTGAAGACGAGCAGCCGTCCCTTGGTGGACACGCCCTCGACCATCAGGGCGCCGCCCACGTGGCCGTAGATGAGCGGACGCGCCACCGCCGAGCGCAGGCGCACGTGGTCGTGGACGCGCGGCGTCGTCAGGTCGCCGAGCTCGCCGTCCACGAAGGGCTGGAAGATAGGGTGAAAGACGTTGAAATAGCGGAACGTCTGCGAAGCCGCCGCCTCGGCCTCCACCGCCTCGAGCCCGAGCTCGCGCAGGAAGCCCTTGACCAGGGGCGTCGCCCGGTCGAGCAGGAGCACCACGCCCCGCTCGTTGTTGAGGTAGCGGAAGATCAGCTCGCGCGCCTTCTCCGACTGGACGTAGCTCGCCTCGGCCACCAGCACGTCGGCGAGCTCGGCGAGCAACGCGCCGGGGTCGAGCGCCACAGGATCCAAAGTCTCCGTCGTCCAGCGCCCACGCATGACGTCGGGGGCGAGGGCGGCGTGCAGGAAGGGCGAGCGGGCGAGCAGTGCCAGGCGTCCCTCGCGCACCGGCGGGATGCAGAAGTACACGCGGTCGTCGGCGGCGAGGGCGTCGGGAGCGCCGGCGACCTCCGCGTGACCGCGCACCCAGCGCGCGGGGTCCGTTTGCCAGCGGGCGCGCAGCGTCAGGGTGGACGCCGGCGGTGTGAGGGCGAAATCGCCTTCGAGCACGGTCTTGCCGCCGGCGGTCACCACCACCCGCGCGGTCTCCATCGGCCCCTGGTGGGCGAGGTCGAGCGTCATGTCGACGAAGGTCTGGTCGCCGAGGAAGGAGAAGCGCGAGCGCGGCTCGTGGAGCGCCAGGTTGGGCAGGACCGCGCCGACGGGCTCGCCGGCCAGCACCACCTCGACGCCGCGCAGGAAGGGCGGGCTCGTCTGGTGCTCGCTCCACTGGTTGGACTGGAAATCGCCGTGGACGACGATCTCTTTCTCGAGGCCGAGGGACTGATCGAGGAGCGAGCTGGCGAGGCGGAAGGCCTCGAGGTAGGAGCCGCGCTGGTGCGACGGCGCCAGCTCGCGCAGCCGGGCGAGGGCGCTCGCGCGGTCGTCGGCAAAGCCCACGGCCACGGCGCTCTCGTGGGCTAGCGTCACCACGGCGTTCTGTACGCTCGCGGGCGAAGCCTCCAGGGCGCGCAGCACGGCCTGGCGGTCGGCGTCGAAGCCGGCTGCCGTACGTTGGCTCAGGGTGGCCTGTTGGCTCAGGGTGGCGTCGAGGACGTGGACGCGGCTGGCGGTGACCACCGGCGCCGCCTCGCGCACGTAGGGCCAGGCGAAGGCGGCCACCACCAGCAGCAGCGCCAGGAGCCGCAGCGCCAGGAGCAAGGGATCGCGCAGCCGCAGGCTGCCGCGGCGCGGACGCGGCAGGTCGTCGAGGAAGCGCAGCGCCGAGAAGGGCGTGACGCTCGACGGCTGCTTGCGCCGCAGGTGGAGCCACAGGGGCACCGCCGCGCCCAGGGCTCCGAGCCACAGCAGCGGGTAGAGGAAGCTCACGAGCGTCCCCGGACGAGCGGGAGGGACGGCGGCGAAACGCGAGGACGGCTCATCG
>DASWIG010000695.1:0-45888 GCA_036397835.1 Thermoanaerobaculia bacterium | reverse complement strand
CGAGCGCGTCGCCGCCGCCAACATGACGCGCTTCCTCGACGAGGTCCGCGCCGAGGTCCGGGAGGTGACGGACTACGCGTCCCTCTACCAGTGGTCCGTCGACGCCCCCGCCGACTTCTGGCCCAAGGTCCGTAGCTTCTGCGGCCTCACCGTTTCGCGCGAGGCCGACGACGTCGCCCACGGCCTCGACCGCATGGGGCCGGGCGCCACCCGCTGGTTCCCCGGCATGCGTCTCAACTTCGCCGAGAACCTCCTGCGCTACCGCGACGAGCGGCCCGCGCTCGTCTCCTGGAACGAGTCGGGACGCCGCGGCGCCCTGACCTACGCCGAGCTCCACGCCGAAGTGGCGCGGCTGGCCGGCGCGCTGCGCGCCGCCGGCGTCTCTCAAGGGGACCGGGTGGCGGGCTTCCTGCCCAACGTCCCCGAGACGGTCGTCGCCATGCTCGCCGCCACCAGCCTCGGCGCCCTGTGGTCGTCGTGCTCGCCCGACTTCGGCGTCAAGGGCGTGCTCGACCGCTTCGGCCAGATCAGGCCGCGGGTGCTCTTCACCGCCGACGGCTACGTCTTCGCCGGCAAGCGCTTCGAGTCGCTGCCGCGGGTCGCCGAGGTCGCCGTCGCCATCCCGGAGATCGAGCGCGTCGTCGTCGTCCCCTGTCTCGACGAGCGGCCGCGGGTAGAGCTCGACCGCGGCGTCCTCTGGGACGACTTCGTACGCGGTCACGACGCCGGCGACGTCGGCTTCGCGCAGCTCCCGTTCGACCATCCCGTCTACGTCATGTTCTCCTCGGGCACTACGGGTCTGCCCAAGTGCATGGTCCACGGCGCCGGCGGCACGCTGCTCCAGCACCTCAAGGAGCTGGTGCTCCACACCGACGTCAAGCGCGACGACCGCGTCTTCTACTTCACCACCTGCGGCTGGATGATGTGGAACTGGCTGGTCTCGAGCCTGGCGGCGGGCGCCGCCGTGCTGCTCTACGACGGCGCGCCGATGAAGCCCCACCCCGCCGTCCTCTGGGACCTGGCCGAGCGCGAGGGGATGACGATCTTCGGCACCAGCGCCAAGTACCTGTCCCTGGCCGAGAAGGAGGGCGTGCGCCCGCGGCGCAGCCACGACCTTTCGCGGCTGCGGACGGTCCTGTCGACCGGCTCGCCGCTCGCCCCCGAGAGCTTCGACTACGTCTACCGCGAGGTCGGCGAGGTGTGCCTGTCGTCGATCTCCGGCGGCACCGACCTCATCTCCTGCTTCGCCCTCGGCAACCCGATCGCCCCGGTCTGGCGCGGCGAGCTGCAGACGCGCGGCCTGGGCATGAAGGTGGAGGTCTTCGACGAGGAGGGGCGCTCGGTGGTGGGCGAGAAGGGCGAGCTGGTGTGTACCCGGCCCTTCCCGTCGATGCCGGTGGCCTTCTGGAACGACCCCGGCGGCGCCAAGTACTTCGAGGCCTACTTCGACCGCTACGGCGGCGTGTGGCGCCACGGCGACTGGGCCGAGGTCACGCCGCGCGGCGGCCTGGTCATCTACGGCCGCTCCGACGCCACCCTGAACCCCGGCGGCGTGCGCATCGGCACCGCCGAGATCTACGCCCAGGCCGAGCAGCTCGACGAGATCGTGGAGTGCGTCGTGGTGGGCCAGGAGTGGGAGGGCGACACGCGCATCGTGCTCTTCGTGAAGCTGCGCGACGGCCTCGCCCTGGACGACGACCTGGCCGCGCGCATCCGCGCCCAGATCCGCGCCGGCGCCTCGCCGCACCACGTGCCGAAGCGCATCGTGCAGGTCGCCGACGTCCCCCGCACCCGCAGCGGCAAGATCACCGAGCTGGCGGTGCGCGAGGTGGTCCACGGGCGTGCGGTCAGGAACGCCGAGGCCCTCGCCAACCCCGAGGCCCTCGAGCTCTTCGCGGGCCTTCCCGAATTGGCGAGCTGAAGGCGATCCCTCGAGGCGGTCTTTCCCGCGGCTTTTTACCCGCTCTTGACCTCTTGGCACCCGGGTCATGCTAAGATGTCACCCACCCTCGGGTCGTGAACGCCCATGCGACGTCTATCGATTCTCATCGCCCTCGCCGCCCTCGTGCCGGGACTCGTCCGGGCGCAGGAGGCTTCGGCCCTGCCGTTCGACCTGGGGCGGGTCGAGCGCCTGGAGCTCCCGCGGGTCGATCTGCGCAAGGCCCGCCTCGCCGACGAGAAGCGTCAGCTCGACGGCCAGGTGGCCCACTTCGCGGCCGCCATTGACGTCGACGTCCCGCTGTTGGAGCGGGGATTGGCCTTGGACCTCAGGAACATCTACTGGCGCCTGCGCATACGGTCTCGGGGCGCCCTGTCCCTGAGCCTCGCCTTCACCCGCTACCGGCTGCCGGAGGGCGCGAGCCTCACCGTCTACTCCGCGGACGGCCACGAACGCGTGGGGCCGTTCACGTCGCGCGACAACGAAGCCCACGGCGAGCTCTGGACGCCGCCGCTGATGGCGGACGACGTCGTCGTGGAGCTGACGCTGCCCCGCGCCGTCCTCGAAGAAGGGCTGGTGCCCGATCTGCGGCTCGGCCGGGTCCACCACGGCTACGCCGGCTTCGGCGAGAATCGCCCGCTCTCCGGCCCCTGCGAGCGCGACGTGGCGTGCGCCGAGAGCCCGATCTGGTACGACGCGGCCCGCTCCGTGGGCTTGGTGGTGATCGAGGGCGTGCGCTACTGCACCGGCTTCATGATCAACAACACGGCCCTCGACGGCCGGCCCTTCTTCGTGACCGCGCACCACTGCGGCGTGACCCGCGAGAACGCGCCCTCGGTGGTGGTGATGTGGAACTACGAGAGCGAATCGTGCCGCGGGGCCGACGTCGAGGCCCCGGCCCTCGCCCCGTCGCGGCACTTCCAGACCGGCGCCGTGCTGCGCGCCGCCTTCGCGCCCACCGACGTCGTGCTCCTCGAGCTCGACGACCTGCCGCGCCTCGACTGGAACGTCCACTACGCGGGCTGGGACCGCACCCCCGCCAGGCCGCGCGGCACCGCCGCCATCCACCATCCCAACACCGACCTCAAGCGCCTCAGCCTCGACCTCGACCCGATCGCGACCACCTACTACCTCCACGACGCCGAAGTGCTCGACGGCGACCACTTCCGGATCGGCGCCTGGGAGCTCGGCACCACCGAAGGCGGCTCGTCGGGTGCGCCGCTCTTCAACCGCGACCAGCGCGTGATCGGCCAGCTCCACGGCGGCTACGCCAGTTGCGGCGAGCGCGCCGCCGACTGGTTCGGCCGCTTCGCCGTCTCCTGGGCCGGCGGCGGACGCCCCGGCCAGCGCCTGAGCGACTGGCTCGACCTCCTGCGCACCGACAGCCTCACCCTCGACGGCCTCGACGCCGGCGAGCTCCTCACCCCCGACGCCGAGCCCTGATCCCTTCCCGCCGGGCTTGACAAGCCCCGGCCGCGGCCCTACTATCGTAAACAGGACCGACGCGGTCCGGTATTGGAGGCTGGCCGCGGGGACGGCGACATCATGCTCCGAATGACGAAACAAGCCGACTACGGCATCGTGCTCATGACCCACATGGCGGACGACGCCCGCCGGCGCTTCACGGCGCCGGAGCTGTCGGCGGAGACCCAGATCCCCCTGCCCATGGTGTCGAAGATCCTGAAGATGCTCAGCCGCGAGGGTCTCCTGGGCTCGCACCGCGGGTCCAAGGGCGGCTACTCGCTGGCCCGCGCCCCGGAGCGCATCACGGTGGCGGCGATGATCGCCGCCCTCGAGGGTCCGATCGCCTTCACCGAGTGCGTGGAGGGCGCCCCCGGGTCGTGCTCGCAGGAGGCCGTCTGCCGGCTGCGGAGCAACTGGCAGCGCATCAACGTGGCATTGAAACAGGCGCTCGAGGGCATCACGCTCGCCGAGCTGACCCACCCCCTGCCGCCTCTCGTGCGGCTCGGCGGCGGCGCCCGGACTTTCGAGCAACGCATTTGAAGATAGAGCAACGAGGACGACGGCTATGACTACCAGCACGCAAGCGATCGAAAAACTCGCCACCCGGGAATACATGTTCGGCTTCGTCACCGAGATCGAGCAGGAGACCATCCCCAAGGGCCTCGACGAGGACGTGGTGCGGCTGATCTCGGCGAAGAAGGGCGAGCCCGCGTGGATGCTCGATTGGCGGCTCAAGGCCTACCGCGGCTGGCTCAAGATGAAGGAGCCGACCTGGGCCAACGTCCACTACCCGCCGATCGACTACCAGGAGGCCCACTACTACTCCGCGCCGAAGTCGGACAAGGACCGGCCGCAGAGCCTCGACGAGGTGGACCCGGAGCTGCTTCGCACCTACGAGAAGCTGGGCATCCCCCTGCGCGAGCAGGAGCTGCTGGCCGGCGTCGCCGTCGACGCGGTGTTCGACAGCGTCTCGGTGGCGACCACCTTCAAGAAAAAGCTCGGCGACCTCGGCATCGTCTTCTGCTCTTTCTCCGAGGCGGTCCGGGAGCATCCCGAGCTGGTGCGCAAGTACCTCGGCACCGTGGTGCCCGCCGGCGACAACTTCTTCGCCGCCTTGAACGCGGCGGTTTTCAGCGACGGCTCCTTCGTCTACGTGCCCAAGGGCGTGCGCTGCCCGATGGAGCTCTCGACCTACTTCCGCATCAACGCCCAGAACACGGGGCAGTTCGAGCGCACGCTGATCGTCGCCGACGAAGGCAGCTACGTGAGCTACCTCGAGGGCTGCACGGCGCCGATGCGTGACGAGAACCAGCTCCATGCCGCCGTGGTCGAGCTCGTCGCCCTCGACCACGCCCAGATCAAGTACGCCACGGTGCAGAACTGGTACCCCGGCGACAAGGAGGGCAAGGGCGGCATCTACAACTTCGTGACCAAGCGCGGCCTCGCCGCCGGCTTCGCCTCGAAGATCTCGTGGACCCAGGTCGAGACCGGCTCGGCGATCACCTGGAAGTACCCCGGCTGCATCTTGAAGGGCGACGACTCGGTGGGCGAGTTCTACTCGGTGGCCCTGACCAACAACTACCAGCAGGCCGACACCGGCACCAAGATGATCCACGTCGGCAAGAACACCAGGTCGACGATCGTCTCGAAGGGCATCTCGGCCGGCCGCGGCCAGAACACCTACCGCGGCCTGGTGAAGATCTTGAAGGGCGCCGATGGCGCGCGCAACTTCTCGCAGTGCGACTCGATGCTGATCGGCAGCGAGTGCGGCGCCCACACCTTTCCCTACATCGACGTCCAGAACCCCACCGCGCGCATGGAGCACGAGGCCACCACCTCGAAGATCGGCGAGGACCAGATCTTCTACTGCAACACGCGCGGCATCGACACCGAGGACGCCGTGTCGATGATCGTCAACGGCTTCTGCAAGACCGTCTTCCAGGAGCTGCCGATGGAGTTCGCCGTCGAGGCCCAGAAGCTGCTCGAGGTCAGTCTCGAAGGCAGCGTCGGTTGATCGACACCATGAATCCGGAGAACCTGAAGCGATGTTGACGATAAAGAACCTGCACGCCGCGGTCGAAGGCAACGAGATCTTGAAGGGCATCGACCTCGAGGTGAAAGCCGGCGAGGTCCACGCCATCATGGGGCCCAACGGCAGCGGCAAGTCGACGCTGGCCCAGATCCTGGCCGGCCGCGAGGAGTACGAGGTGACCGCCGGCGAGGTGCGCTACCTGGGCCAGGACCTCTTCGCGATGGACCCAGAGGTGCGCGCCCGCGAGGGCCTCTTCCTCGCCTTCCAATACCCGGTCGAGATCCCCGGCGTGTCGAACACCTACTTCCTCAAGGCGGCCCTCAACGCCATCCGCAAGCACCGCGGCGAGCCGCAGATCGACGCCGTCGACTTCCTGAAGCTGGTGCGCGAGAAGATGAAGCTGGTCAAGATGGACGAGAGCCTGCTGACCCGTCCGGTCAACCACGGCTTCTCGGGCGGCGAAAAGAAGCGCAACGAGATCTTCCACATGGCGGTGCTCGATCCCAAGCTGGCGGTGCTCGACGAGACCGACTCCGGCCTCGAC
The DNA here is from genome assembly GCA_036397835.1 of Thermoanaerobaculia bacterium. Classification (GTDB taxonomy): domain Bacteria; phylum Acidobacteriota; class Thermoanaerobaculia; order Multivoradales; family J023; genus DASWIG01. Next base: position 39,909 of record DASWIG010000695.1, on the reverse strand, counting down.
ATCGACGCCCTGCGCATCGTCGCCGACGGCGTCAACGTCCTGCGCGGCGAGAACCGCGCCTTCGTGGTGATCACCCACTACCAGCGGCTCTTGAACTACATCGTGCCCGACCACGTACACGTGCTCGTCGACGGCCGCTTCGCGCTCTCCGGCGGCAAGGAGCTCGCCCTCGAGCTCGAGGACAAGGGCTACGCCTGGCTCGAGAAGGAACCGGCCGCCGAGGCGGTGGCGGTCTAGGGGACGCGCGATGGAAGCCACGGTGACCCGTCCCGCCGTCCTCGAGGGCTACGAGGCCTTCGAGCGCCGCCTGCAGCACCAGCCCCCAGGGGTGGCGAAGCTGCGCCGCGCCGGACGCGAGCGCTTCGAGGAGGTCGGATTCCCCTCCATGAAGCAGGAGGAGTGGCGCCACACCAACGTCGCGCCGATCGCCCGCGCCACGTTCCGGCGCGGCGAGCCGGGAACGGCCGTCGACCGCGACCGCCTCCGACCCTTCGCGCTGCCCGAGTGCGACAGCCTCGTCTTCGTCAACGGCCACTTCGCGCCCGCGCTCTCGAGCTCGCCGCGGCTGCCCGCCGGCGCCTTCGCCGGCAGCCTCGCGGTCGCCCTGCGGGAGCGGCCCGAGCTCGTCGAGGAGCACCTCGGCCGCCACGCCGACGTCGAGAAGAACCCCTTCGTGGCCTTGAACGCCGCCCACGTCGACGACGGCGCCTTCGTCTACGTGCCGCGCGGCGCCGTCGTCGAGCGTCCCCTCCACCTGCTCTTCCTGTCGACGCCGGACGGCGGCGAGAGCGTCGTCGCCTATCCGCGCAACCTCGTCGTGGCCGAGGAGAGCGCCCAGGTCACCGTGGTCGAGACCTACGGCGGCTTCGCGGACGAGCGCTACTTCACCTGCGGCGTGACCGAGATCGTGGGCGGCGCCAACTCGGTGATCGACCACTACAAGCTCGAGCAGGAGTCCATCGGCGCCTTCCACATGGCCACCCAGGCCGCCTGGCTGGGACGCGACGCCAACTTCTTCTCGCACTCGATCTCGATCGGCGGCGCCCTGGTGCGCAACGACATCCGGGCCATGCTCGCCGGCGAGGGCATCCACTGCACCCTGAACGGCCTCTACCTCACCCGCGGCACCCAGCACGTGGACCACCACATGTGGGTCGACCACGCCGCGCCCCACTGCCACAGCTACGAGCTCTTCAAGGGCATCCTCGAGGGCAGCTCGCGCGCCGTCTTCAACGGCCGCATCTACGTCCACAAGGGAGCCCAGAAGACCGACGCCAAGCAGTCGAACCGCAACCTGCTGCTGTCGAAGGGCGCGCTGGTCCACTCGAACCCGCAGCTCGAGATCTTCGCCGACGACGTGCGCTGCACCCACGGCTCGACCACCGGCCACCTCGACGACGAGGCGGTCTTCTACCTGCGCACCCGCGGCATCGGCGAGGAGGCCGCCAAGAGCCTCCTGACCTATGCTTTCGCCGGCGAGGTGCTCGACGAGATCCGGCTCGAGACCGTGCGCAAGGACCTCGAGAAGTACCTCTTCACCCGACTCCCCAAGGGGGACGTCGTGAGACAGGCCGTATGACGACGACGCTGGAGGACCGGACGCAGCCGACGACGACGCCCGCGGCGTTCGACGTCGAGCGCCTGCGCCGCGACTTCCCGGCCCTCGGGCAGACCGTCAACGGCCACCCCCTCGTCTACCTCGACAGCGCCGCCTCGGCCCAGAAGCCGCGGGCCATGCTCGAGGCCGTGGCCCGCGCCTACGCCTACGACTACTCGAACGTCCACCGCGGCGTCCACACGCTGTCGCAGCGGGCCACCGCGGCCTACGAGGGCGCGCGCGAGACGCTGGCGCGCTTCCTCGGCGCCGCCGAGGCCGCCGAGATCGTCTTCGTGCGCGGCACCACCGAGGGCCTCAACTTGGTGGCCCAGAGCTTCGCGCGGCCGCGTCTCGCCCCCGGCGACGAGGTGCTCGTCTCGCACATGGAGCACCACTCCAACATCGTGCCCTGGCAGCTCGTCTGCGAGGCCACCGGCGCGCGGCTCAAGGTGGCGCCGATCAGCGACGACGGCGAGCTCGACCTCGACGCGTTCGCGCGGTTGCTCGGCGAGCGCACCCGCATCGTCGCCCTGGTCCACGTCTCCAACGCCCTGGGCACCATCGTGCCGGTCGCCGAGGTCGTCCGCCTGGCGCACGCGCGCGGCGTGCCGGTGGTGCTCGACGGCGCCCAGGCCGCGCCCCACCTGCCCCTCGACGTCCGCGAGCTGGGCTGCGACTTCTACACGGTCTCCGGCCACAAGCTCTTCGGGCCCACCGGCATCGGCGTGCTCTACGGCCGCCGCGAGCTCCTGGAGGCGATGGCGCCCTACCAGGGCGGCGGCGAGATGATCCTCAATGTGAGCTTCGCCAAGAGCGAGTACAAGGAGCCGCCGCACCGCTTCGAGGCCGGCACGCCGAACATCGTCGGCGCCATCGGCCTCGGCGCGGTCGTGGACTACCTCGAAGCGATCGGCATGGAGCGGATCGCCGCCTACGAGGGCGAGCTGCTGGCCTACGGCCGCGAGCGGCTGGCGGCGGTGCCGGGGCTGCGGCTCATAGGCACGGCGCGGCACAAGGCGGCGCTCTTCTCGTTCGTGATCGAGGGCGTCCATGCCCACGACGTGGGCACCATCCTCGACCAGCAGGGCATCGCCGTGCGCGCCGGCCACCACTGCGCCCAGCCGGCCATGGAGCGCTTCGGCATCGCCGCCACGGCGCGCGCCTCGCTCGCCTTCTACAACACCCGCGAGGAGATCGATCGCCTGGTCGACGGCCTCGCCGAGGTGCGGGAGATCTTCGGCTGATGGACCTGCGAGAGATCTACCAGGACGTCATCCTGGACCACTATCGGAAGCCGCGCAACTACGAGCGGCTCGAGGACGCCAACTGCGAGGCCGAGGGGCACAACCCCTTGTGCGGCGACCGCGTGAAAGTCTTCCTCAAGGTCGAGGAAGGCGTGGTGCGCGACGTTTCTTTCGAGGGCACCGGCTGCGCCATCTCGACCGCGTCGGCCTCGATGATGACCGAGGCGGTCAAGGGCAAGCCCCTCGCGGAGGTCGAGAAGCTCTTCCACACCTTCCACAACCTGGTGACCGGCCGGGACAACGGCGAGGGCGGCGAGGAGCCGGCGGAGCTCGGCAATCTCGAGTCCCTTTCGGGCGTGCGCGAGATCCCGATCCGCGTCAAGTGCGCCACCCTCGCCTGGCACACCCTGCAAGCGGCGCTCAAGAAGACCGAGGAGCGCGTCTCGACCGAATAACGCCGAGGAGATCGACCCGTGGAAACCCTACCGCAAGAACAGCAGCCATCGGACGACGCCCCCGTCAAGAGCGAGCTGGAGTCGCAGATCGTCGACGCCTTGCGTACGGTCTACGACCCGGAGATCCCGGTCAACATCTACGAGATGGGCCTGATCTACAACCTCGACGTCGGCGCCGACGGCACCGTCGGCGTGACGATGACGCTGACGTCGCCGGCCTGCCCGGTGGCGGGGAGCCTGCCCGGCGAGGTGCAGATGAAGGTGGAGTCGGTCCCCGGCGTCAAGTCGGCCAACGTCGAGCTGGTGTGGGATCCGGCGTGGAACCCGAGCATGATGTCGGAGGCGGCGCGCCTCGAGCTCGGGATGTTCTAGGCGCTCGGGCGTCCGTGCCCAGGGTGCGGACCCTGGGCTTTGATCTTCTACCCCTCCGGGGTGCGGACCTCCGGGTGGCAAGGGTAAACGACGCCACAGGTGGCGCGAGACGAAGCGGTGCTGTATGCTCGACGACAGCGCTGCGAGCCACTGTTTACCCTTGTTCTTCGGAGGTGCGATGCGTGAGGCAGTCAAGAGGTTCTGGAGAATCAATGGGATCCTTGGCGGGTCGGCAATCCTCGTGACCCTCGTCGTGGGCTTTGGCGACATCGGCAGCTACGTCAGCAAGCTCCTCGGCAACTCCAAGCCCGAGGCTGACGTGGCGAGCGCCGTACCACCCGACCGACCGCCGCCCCCGGTGTCGACGGCTTCCTCACCTCCACCACCGCCTGTCTCTCGCCCTGCCGACCTTGCGCCGAAAGTGAACCCGAAGCCGCGGGCCGGGCCGCCGCTGCGCCCCGCGTTCCCGGTCAACGCCAGGGTCGACGCGAGCCAGGCGCGAACGATCGAGGACGCCGGAGCCACGGTCAGCGTCACCTTCCATACGGTCGCGGGCGAGGATATTACGACGCTGCGTGTGCTCCCTCGCGGTGGTGACCCGGTGTCGCAGCCGTTCCTGGCAGCCGGCGGCATCGTCGACTTCATATCCGGCGAGCACCGTTATCGGATCCAATTGGTGGCGATCGATCGGACCGCGAGCGCGGTGGAGCTGATCATCGACCGTATCGATTGACGAAGGGCCTTCCGAAGAAGAAAAGGAGAACAAGCCGTGAGAGACGCACGAAACTTCCTACTTGCGTTGTGCTGTGTCGGACTATGGCTCAGCCAACCGGCAGCGGGCTACCAGAATGAGATCGACCAGACCGCGAGAGCCATCGTCGAAAAGGTACAAACATCCAATACAATCACCATCGCGGTGGTGGACTTCACAGACCTCAAGGGCAACGTCACCGAGCTCGGTCGCTTCCTCGCCGAGGAGCTGTCGTCCGCGCTCGCTGAGACCGGTGGTCTCCGCGTCATCGACCGAATCCACCTTCGCAGCCTCCTTCAAGAGCACAAGCTCGCCGCCTCGGGCGTGATCGACCCGGCGACCGCCCGCAGGCTGGGGCAGATCGCAGGCGTCCAGGCTCTGGTGACGGGGACGATCACAGAGTTCGGCGACAGCGTGCGGCTCACGGCAAAGGTGCTTGACACGGCAACGGCGCAGATTCAGGCCTCGGTGCGAACCGACATCCCCAAGACGGACGCGGTCAAGGACTTGCTGGGACGGGGAGTGGACACTGGCAGCGGGAGCGGATTCTCGCAGAGCACTCCGGAACCTACCAAGCCGCCCACCATCCAGAGCCAGCAGGCTCAAGAAGTTGAGGAGTTCTCTTTTCAGTTGCAACGTTGTGACGTCGATGGGGCCGATATAGTCTGCCATTGGGCGATCACCAACAAAGATCCTGAGGATCGCGATTTTGCCTTTTCTGATCGTTGTGAGACTGTATTGTATGACAATCTGAGTCGTGAATACTCGCCCAGCCGTTGGCAGATCGGCGCCTCTTCAGATGAGAGCGAAGTACACAAGACGTTGCTCTCCAGAGTGCCGACACCGGCTTCGATCAGGTTCAAATTGCTCAGTTCGGCGGGTTTTCATACCGGACCGCGAAGTCCCGATTCGATCACCGCAGTCAAAGTTTCGTTTGAATTGAACATGCGTAGAATTGGCACCTCCGTTCGCGTCGTTGGGAGGTCGTGCCGCGGCGTTACTTTTCACAGCATTCCGCTTCGGGCCGGAAGGTAGGCCATTGCCGGCGCTGCCCGCCACGAGAATCCGAGGAGATACATCGCCTCGGTCACCGCCGGCCACACCGAGACCGCGGCTCGTCCAGGGCCTGGGAACGTCTCCGCGCACCGCCGGTGGTGGTTGTCGTCGGCGTGGATCAGCGCCACGAGGGGACCGGCGTCGACCAGGATCACGTGGACCGTTTCCTGATCAGGAGATCGCGGTATTTCCGTCCCGTGTCCTCCGACAAGTCCGGTGGGCCGCCACTCACGCACCCGATCAGGTCCGCGACCGCTTCAAATGGGCGCTGCCGCTCCTGGGCAGCCAGCGCCTCGATCGCCTGGCGGACGATTTCGGACTTCGTCTGGGACCTGGACCTCGCGAGACGCTCCAGGACACGCTCTGTCCTGGCATCGAGACGAACGCTTGTGGGCATCGGCGACTCCTCCGTAGGACGGAGTGTACTACAGGAGGGAGAAGCGGAAGCTCATCGTCGAGGGCCGCGCCGACGGGCCAGCTTCAGGACCAGGGCCGGTAGACGGCCGCGGCGCTGAGCGGGACCGAAGGGTTCGCACCTGCTGTAAACGCCTGCCGGGATCTTCGGCAGCCGTTTGCACCTGCTGCGACCGCGCCGGCCGAGTACCTGGCGGGAGAGCGTCCAGGTCGGCTCCTCAGGCCTCGCCGGTTCGAGGCTGCAAGGTCTCCCGATCCCGGACCGCGACGCTCGTCCCGCACGCAGCCGCGCCTCGTAGTGGCGCCGCTGGAGCTCGAAGGCCGAGAGGAGATGAGTCACGCTGCTCAGTGCGATGGGACGCGTTTGCAGATGCGGACGAAGCCTTGAGCGTGGCGATCAGTAGGCATCGCCACGAGGACGGACGGCGCGAATGAGCAAAACTTGACCCGGCTCATTGGAGAAGAACACCCGCCATTCACCGATGCGAAGGCGAAAGAGTCCCTGCTTCGCGCCCTTGAGGCGCTTCACGTCCCCCTGCCCCGTAGCCGCAAACGCCTCGACTCCCTTGGTGAGCCTCTCTCGCGTCGGCCGATCCAGACGGGACACGACCCGGAGGGCGCGGTTGGTCCACTGGAGCTGCCTGCTCACGACTCTCGCAGGAGCTGCAGCCGGGCTTCGTAGTGGGTGACGACGTTTCCTTCCCGCCAGTCACGCTCTGCATCCTCGAGGGCTTCCAGGTCCTCAGCGGTCAGAGGCTCGTCGTCGATGGCGGCCTCCTGTAGGGCGCGTGCCACAGGGTCCGAAGCCTCTTGGCGGAGGTATTCGACGAACCGAAGCGCTGCATGGGCTTCGGGTTCCGGAAGGTCGTCGACCAGGACGTGCAGCCGCTCTTTGTCGGTCATGGATGTACTTTACCCCAACTGGCTGGGGCGCTCAAGTAGCTGGCGAGCCGATGGGAGCGGACTTGACCTTGCCACCCCGGACGCACTCGGGTCCGGCCCCTACGCTCCTCAGGTCTCGCCGGCTCCTGGCTGCAAGGTCCCGATCCCGGACCGCGACGCTCGCCCCGGACGCAGCCGCGCCCGTAGTGGCGACGCTGGAGGTCGAAGGTCGACGCCATGAGCCCGTGGACTTCGTCCAGGTCCTGCCTGGCGACCCGCGGGTAAGTCTCGAGCAGAAGCTCGAAGGCATCCTGCAAGAGCTGGCGCTCGATCAGGTAGCCCCAGTAGGTCTGCAACGTGGTCATGAGCTCGTGCGCATCCGAGTGTGTCGCCCTCAGGGTCTCCCGGAAGTATTGCGCCGCACGATCATGGTCCTGGCAAGCGTCGTGATAATGAGCGAGCACGTTGAAACGGTCGGACGCGTGCGGGAGGTGCTCCGCGAAGCGGCGGAACGATTCCAACAACGCTACTCGCTCGGGCTCCCATACGTCGGCCGTGAAGTTGCGGCAGCCGCGCGTCCGCGGCATTCTGGTGCCTATTGCCAGCCAACCTCCGGGCTGGGACGATCTCCGCCACCGGTCGGCCACCTCCATCCTATATGAGATGGCCGGGCTGGGGAGGGCCGTAGACGCTTCGACCGATGGACGGAAGTGCTATCATGGAGTGATGGACAAGCCTTCCGACGCTCCCATGCTCCTCGCTCCCGGAGCCTCCTCCGGCACACACGCCCTGCGTCTGCCGGCCGAGCACGGGTGGCCGCCGGTCGACGAGTACCTCGATCCTCCCGAGGTCACCCGCTACGAGCGCGTAGGGGGACGGCGGATGGTGGCCATGCCGGCGGACCCCGAGCACGCCGAGCCGCACCTGCGCCTCGACTACCTGATCGGCGCCCACGTGCGCGAAGGCTACGTGGGAGCCTCGGACCTGAAGACCCGGGTCTCCGAGGACGACGAGTACGCCAGCGACACCTGCGTGCGCAAAGCGGGGATCGATCCGAAGACGGACGCGCGGTATCTGGAGGAGCTGGTCTTCGAGATCGTCCACAAGCGTGCGCCGAGCAAGGTCAAACGCCGGGCGCGCGGGTTCGCCGCGCGGGGCGTGCGGCGCCAGATCGGGGTCTTCGTCAAGAAGGGCGAGGTCTGCGAGTGGGACGCGGAGGAGGAGAAGTGGCTTCGTCTCGACCCGAAGCACCGGATTCACGACCGCTGCCTGGCGCTGCCGCTCGAGGTGGCGGCGCTGCTGGACGCGGCGCGGGCGGACGTGGCGGTGGCGCTGGCGCTGGAGGCCAAGGGCAACCCCGCCATCGTCGAGATGAAGGAGGAAAGCCGTCGTAAGGGACATGCCGCAGGTCTCGCCGAGGGACGTGCCGAGGGCCTCGCCCAGGCCCTTCTGACGATCCTTGCGGTGCGTGGCGTCGCCGTGCCGGAGGCCGCCCGCGAGGGGATCTTGGGCACGCAGGACCCCGAGACGCTGGATCGCTGGCTCCTGCGAGCCGGTACGGCGATGTCGCTCGAGGAGGTCCTGACGAAGGACCCGAGCGGGCCTTAGATCGCTTTTTTCGACGATCGACCTCTACCTGGCGACGAGCCCGGGAGAGCGTTGACGAGCTCGCCTCGCGCGCCGGGGCGGCGCCAGGTAAGATGGCGCGCGCATGTGCCCACACCGGCTTCGATCAGTTTCAAGTTGCTCAGTTCGGCGGGTTATCATACCAGAGCACGAAGTCCCGATTCGATCACCGCAGTCAAAGTTTCGTTTGAATTGAACATGCGTAGAATTGGCACCTCCGTTCGCGTCCTTGGGAGGTCGTGCCGCGCCGTTACTTTTCATAACATTCCGCTTCGGGCCGGAAGGTAGGCCATCTGCCGGCGCTGCCCGCCACGAGAACCCGAGGAGATACATCGCCTCGGTCACCGCCGGCCACACCGAGACCAGCGGCTCGTCCAGGGCCTGGAACGTCTCCGCGCACCGCCGGTGGTGGTTGTCGTCGGCGTGGATCAGCGCCACGAGGGACCGGCGTCGACCAGGATCACGTGGACAGTCTCCTGATCAGGAGATCGCGGTATTTCCGCCCCGTGTCCTCCGACAAGTCCGGGGGACCGCCACTCACGCACCCGATCAGGTCCGCGACCGCTTCAAATGGGCGCTGCCGCTCCTGGGCAGCCAGCGCCTCGATCGCCTGCCGGACGATCTCGGACTTCGTCTGGGACCTGGACCTCGCGAGACGCTCCAGGACACGCTCTGTCCTGGCATCGAGACGAACGCTTGTGGGCATCGGCGACTCCTCCGTAGGACGGAGTGTACTACAGGAGGGAGGAGCGGAAGCTCATCGTCGAGGCCGCAGTGCCGCGCCGACGGGGTCAGCTTCAGCAGACAAGGGCCGGCGGACGGCGGCGCTGAGCGGACCGAAGGGTTCGCACCGGCTGCAAACGACTCCCCAGGATCCCGCGAGCTGTTCGCACTCGCTGCGAACGCGTGCCGAGATCTTCGGCAGCCGTTTGCACCTGCTGCGAACGCGCCGGTCGAGTACCTGGCGGGAGAGCGTCCAGTTCGGCTCCTCAGGTCTCGCCGGTTCGAGGCTGCAAGGTCCCGATCCCGGACCGCGACGCTCGCCCCGGACGCAGCCGCGCCTCGTAGTGGCGACGCTGGAGCTCGAAGGTCGACGCCATGAGCCCGTGTACCTCCTCCAGGTCCTGTCTGGCGACCCGAGGATAAGTATCGAGCAGCAGCTCGAAAGCCTCTTGCAGAAGCTGGTGCTCGATGAGGTAGCCCCAGTACGTCTGCAGCGTGGTCATGAACTCGTGCGCGTCCGAGTGCGTCGCGCGCAAGGTCTCCCTGAAAAACTGACCGGCACGGTCATGGTCCTGGCAGGCGTCGTGATAAAGAGCGAGCACGTTATAACGGTCGGACGCGTGCGGGAGGTGCTCCGCGAAGCGGCGGAACGATTCCAACAACGCCTGCCGCTCGTGCTCCCATCGTCGTCCGTGAAGTTGAGGAAGGAGGGCAAAGTATGCCTGATGAAAGAGAACGAGGCACGAGTCGAAGAACAGAGAGTACCGATCCGCGGGATAGCTCTCGTCAGCTTCGGCCAACGGCGGGAGCGCGGTGAGCAAGAACGCGGTCCGCACCGCTCGCGCCTGGCTTCCAGCGTCCTCCTCCTTGCGACGCTTGCGCGCGCTGGCCCGCAGCAGCTCGGGGAAGGCCAAGTCCTCGGGATTCGCAAGGAGGCCGTCGGGAATGGGGCTCGGGTCGGTGGAGACTCTGCGCCCCCTGAACCTTCCGTTTTCCCAGCGGACCTGCAACCCCACGACGCTCTCGACGAGCGCGATCGACCTGTCGAGTCCTGAAATGGACTCCTCCTCGACCAGCAACTTCCGATACTTCTCGACGAGCGTTTTCATCAGTGATGGTCCGCGCGTCCAGATGCTCTTCTCGAGATGTTCCGGGCTCGGTTCATGAGTTTCTTGCTCTCCTTGGCCTTGCCGGCTGCCAGGAGCTTGCGCGCCTTTTCCCGCAGCTCGCGCTCGAGGCGATCCTTCTCCTCGGGCGAGATCTGGTGATCGGGGTCGTCACCTCCAAGAGTCGTTCGCGGCATGCTGGTCCTGTTGCCAGCCAACTCCGGGGGAGGGACGAGCTCCGCCACCGGTCGGCCACCTCCATCCTACAACGAGATGGCTGGCTGAGGAGGGGTCCGGGGTCCGGACGCTTGAAGCGGTGCCGACGAGGCCGGGAGAGCGTTGACGAGCTCGCCTCGCGCGCCGGGGCGGCGCCAGGTAAGATGGCGCGCGCATGAGCGCCCTCTTCATCACCTTCGAAGGCCCCGACGGCAGCGGCAAGAGCACCCACCTGGGGCGGGCGGGCGAATGGCTCGCGGGGCTCGGCGTCGCCGCCTGCTGCACCAAGGAGCCGGGCGGCACGCCGCTCGGCGAGGCGGTGCGCGCGGTCTTCCTCGATCCCCAGTGGGGCGAGCTCGACGGCCGGGTGGAGGCGCTCCTGGTGTTCGCCAGCCGCCGCCAGCACCTGCTGGAGGTGATCGAGCCGGGCCTGGCCGCGGGACGTCACGTGCTCTGCGACCGCTTCACCGACTCCTCGCTGGTTTACCAGGGCGTCGGCCGTGGCCTCGGCCGCGAGTGGGTCGAGGCTCTCGACGGCCTGGCCACCGGCGGCCGGCGGCCCGACCACACGCTGCTCTTCGATCTGCCGCCGGAGCGCGCGTACGCGCGCGGACGCTCGGCCAAACGCCGGCGCCAGGGCGACGTCGACCGCATCGACTCCGAGGGCCCGGCTTTCTACCGCCGCGTCCGCGACGCCTATCTCGAGCTCGCGGCGCGCGAGCCGCGGCGCTTCGAGACGGTCGATTCGAGCGGCGACAAGGAGACGACCTGGCGCCAGGTCCGGGCGGTGCTCGGCCGCTGGCTCGGCGTGCCGCCCGAGGGAGGGACGGATTGAACCTCGATGGCGTGCTCGACATGGCGCGCGCCGGCCGGCTCTACCCCTCGGTCATCCTCTACGGGTCGAGCCTCGAGGCGCGGCGCGACGCGGCCCTCGCCGCCGGCCGCACCCTGCTCTGCGACGCCGAGCCGGCGGCGCGGCCCTGCGGCGAGTGCCGGCACTGCCGGCGCGTCGCCTGGCCGCAGCCGCAGGCCGAGCGGTTCCACCCCGACTTCCACGTGCTCGAGCGCGACCTGCGCGCCACGACCTCGGTGGAAGCCACCAAAGGCTTCCTGCGCGGGATCGCGGCGGCGCCCTTCGAGGCCCGCGGCCAGGTCTTCGTGCTGGCCGAGGCCGAGACGCTCTCCGAAGGCGCCGCCGACGCGCTGCTCAAGTCCCTCGAGGAGCCGCCGGAGCGCAGCCCGCGCCACTTCCTGCTCCTCGCCGGCTCGCGGCTCGACCTGCCGCCGACCCTGCGCAGCCGCTCGCTCGCGGTCTACCTCGGGGCTCCCGAGGCCCTCGACGAGGACGTGGTGAGCGCCATCGCCGCCGACCTGGGGCGCGCCCTCGACGCCTTCTTCGCCGCCCCCTCGCCGGTCTACCTGCTCACCGCGGCCGCGGCCCTGGCGCAGGCGCCCGGATGGGACGACATGCGCTCGCGCATGCCGTGGGCGGTGGCGGCGGCGGCGACCTTGCGCTACGCGCGGCGCCTTCCGGGTCCGCCGGCGGCCCGCCGCGCCCTGCTGGCGCTGGCCGAGGACCTGCTCGACTCCTGGCAGTGGCGGCTGCGGTTGATCCCGGCGCCGCGCATCCTCGAAGGCCTGGTGGCGCGCCGGCTCGCGGCCGTCTTGTGATCGCGGACGCGAATCGCTAGAATGGCTGCTCCGGACGCGAATCCCGCCCGAAGCTCGGCACGGCCAGCCAAGCTGCACCGTGGCCCGCGCCGGGCGCATCACGACCATGGGAGACCCCCGATGCCAGCTCCTTCCACCCCGACCGCCCGCAACCTCCACCGCCTCCTCCTGCTGACCGCCAGCATCGCCGTCGGCGGCATCCTGTGGCTCGTGCTCGACGAATCGGAAGCCATGGTCACGGAAGAGAGCGGGGGCCAGTGGGTGCTGGCGCGGGTCGACGGCGTCGCCATCACCGAAACGGAGGTGCTCGAGGCGGCGGACGCGGAGCTCCGGCAGTTGGAGGCCCGGCGCCAGGAGATCCTCGGCGGCCACCTCGAGTCCAAGGTGCGCGCGCTGCTGCTCGAAGCGGCGGCGCGGCGGCGCGGCGTCTCGCCCGAGCAGTTTCTCGCCGCCGAGGTCGCGGCACGGCTCGCCGAGATCCCCCAGGCGCGGGTGGACGCCTACTACGAGGCCCGCAAGGACGTCCTCGGCCGGCCTCCGGAGGAGGTCGAGACGCAGATCCGCGAGCTCCTGGCGCGCGAGGACCTGTTCGCACGGCTCGCCGCGAGCGGCGACGTCGAGGTCGTCGACGGCGGGCTGGCGCGCCTGCTGACCGGCGCCTGAGACGCCGCCCGGCGTCCCGCGTATCGTCCCGCGTATCGTCATGTCCGGCCATCCTCCGTCCACCTATCCCGTCGTGCCCTACGCCTTCGAGCGCCGTCCGCCCGAGGAGATGGCTCGCCGCGCCCGCGATTTCTTCGAGCTCATGGACCGGCGTCGCAGCATCCGCGACTTCGCCGCCGACCCGGTGCCCCGGCAGCTCATCGAGACGGCGATCCGCACCGCCTCCACCGCCCCTTCCGGAGCGCACCGCCAGCCCTGGCGCTTCGTGGTGGTCGGCGATCCCGAGATCAAGCGCCGCATTCGCGTCGCCGCCGAGGCCGAGGAGAAGAAGAGCTACGAGCAGCGCATGCCCGACGAGTGGCTCGAGGCCTTGAAGCCGCTAGGCACCACCTGGGAGAAGCCCTTCCTCGAGACCGTGCCCTGGCTGGTGGTGGTCTTCGAGGAGCTCCACGGCTTCTACGCCGACGGGCGCAAGCGCAAGAACTACTACGTGCGCGAGAGCGTCGGGCTGGCCTGCGGCCTTTTCGTCGCGGCCCTCCACCACATGGGTCTGGCCACCCTCACCCACACCCCGAGCCCGATGGGGTTCCTGCGCGAGATCCTCGGCCGGCCGCGCAACGAGAAGCCGTTCATCCTCTTCCCGGTCGGCTACCCGGCCGCGGGCGTCCGCGTGCCGGACCTCACCCGCAAGGGTCTCGACGAGGTCGCGGTCTGGGATCCGCGGCCGCCGCGCTGACGGCGGGTTACAATCCCTGGGATGAGCCAGACCCCGTCGCCGAGCGCCCCCTCGTCCGCGGCGCCGCCCGAGCGCGCTCCCGGCCCCACCGAGATCGCCGCCGAGCTCGCAAAGCGGGTCATCGGCCAGACCGAGGCGATCCGGGAGATGTCGATCGCCCTGTCGAAGAAGCTCGCCGGGCTGGCGGTGGGCAACCTGCTGATGATCGGCTCCTCGGGCACCGGCAAGACGACCCTGATGCGGGCGGTCGAGGGCTATCTGGCGGCGCGGCCCCAGCTTGCGCTGCGCTCGACGGTGGTGCGCATGCATGCCAACGTCCTCGGCGAGGAGGCCGAGCGCGGCCATAGCGGCGAGGTGGTGCTGCAGCGCCTGATGACGCGGGCGCGCGAGCAACTGGGCACCGCCACGCCGGCCGAGCGGCTCCTCGACCAGGCCAGGAACGGCATCGTCTTCGTCGACGAAGTCGACAAGATCCGCTCGCACATCAGCGGCGAGCCCAACACCACTGGCATCCGCGCCCAGGAGGCCCTGCTGACCCTGATCGAGAACGAAGCGGTGCCGCTGACGCTGCCGCCGTGGGCGGGCGGCCAGACCGTCACCGTCGACTCGAGCGGCGTGCTCTTCGTGTGCGGCGGCGCCTTCGAGGGTCTCTACGACGCGGTCTACGACCGGGTGACGGTGGGGCGCGACCGCGGCGCCTTGAAGCCGGTGACCGTGGTCGAGGACGGCCAGGTCAACGAGCGCCTGGAGTTCCGGCTGCGCGACTGGCTGCGCAGCGAGGACCTCTTCGACTACGGGATGAGCCCGCAGTTCCTGTCGCGCTTCGACGCCGTGGTGCTGCTCGCCGACCTCACCGTCGACGAGCTGGTGCGGATCTTCCTCGAGACGCCGGACTCGGGCTTCCACCAGGCGCGCTCGTACTTCGAGAGCCGCGGCCTGCGCCTGGCCCTGTCGCCGGCGGCGGTGCGCACGGTCGCCCGCGCCGCGGCGCTGGAGAACCGTCTCGGCGCCCGCGCCCTGAAGGAGGTCTTCCGGCGGGTGATCCGCGACTACGAATTCGAGCCCGAGGCCTACGCCCAGAACGGCGCCGTGGTGCTCGACGCGGCGGAGGTCGAGGCGGCGCTCGAGGGCTCATCGCAGGCTTAATGACAATCTTGGTGTTCGTGTGGCTTTTTTTCGCATTCCCACCCTTTAGCACCGAGGTGGAAGTGGGGGGACGGGTGCCCGCCGACCTGGGAACAATAGGATCTCAGAACTTCCTGCTGTCGGCGACCGCAGTCGCTTCCATCTGTCAGAGAGATGAGGAAACTGCTCGCGAGCTCGAAGCTGTGCAAGTCAGGCCAAACTCTGACGGATTTTTTCGTTTGTCTCTCCCTGGCGTAGCCACTTGGAGGCTCACGGTAGCGGCAGGACCCACGCAGCGCGAAGTCATTCTCCAGCCTTGGTTCGGACCAATCCAGATACCTGCCAAGGAATTCACGATGCCATACGGATCTGCTACCCGGCCTGTCACCGCGAAGGACTCCGTGCCGCACCAAGTGGCCAGTACGAGCGAGGTTCAGTCGATCTATCTTCACGTGATCGAAGCCGGTACCGGCTCGCCGGTACCGGCGGCAGTCCTATGGCTTGAAGGGCAGCCAGAATGCTATACTACTTCAAATGAGAGCGGAAACACGCGCTTGGACTTACCGCTACCCCTGTCAGCCGACCAAATCAGTCTTCGCGTTCGGGCACCTCTCCATGCAGAAGGCTCGCTCGTCTTGAATCCTACCCGGCGCGAGGAGACCATTTTGTTGAGGTGGGCTCCGGCCTATCTGTCAGGACAAGTCCTCGATGGTGGCGGACAAGCCGTCCGGGGAGCGGCCGTCCGGATTGGTCATCGCCGAGATGCGACTTTTACCGACGACTATGGCAGGTTTGCCGTGCCGGGATTCACCATCGGAGAACGCGCGCACGTGGGGATAGCCCACGAAGGTTCCGACCGTTAACCCACACGCTCGAGGCACGGACTTCGGACAGAAGCCTTCCACTGCCGATCCTGACTATCTGGGGCCCACGAGATGTAAAGGGCCGAGTGGTTGACGAGATGGGAAGACCTCTCGCCGGAGTATCGGTCGCGGCTGGAGGAACGGAGGTGGGGATCACCGGTCCGAATGGTACGTTTCTGGCTCCTTCCGTTGTCGATGACCCCGCGACGCTGGAGTTCGTTCGACAAGATCTGGCTTCAGTAGCTCTCCGCGTAGAGCTCAAGGAGGGCGAGACCACGCTCGACGTCGGTAACGTCGTGCTGCAACCCGGGCTCAGGCTTTGGGGGCGCGTTACTGACGTGGACGGCGACCCCATACCGGAGGCTGAAGTCGTCCTCGAAGATCGAATAAAGACAGCCACACACGCCCGGCACCGCGGCCAAGTCGTTCACTCCGATCGCAACGGCGAGTTCATCGCTGACGGCCTGCCGGCCGAAGTGGACGTTGAGGTCGAAATCCGAGCCGCGGGCTATGTGCCGGCCCGTGCGCAGATCAGCCTTGCAGGCGACGAAGAAAGGACCTTCGTGCTCCGACCAGCATCTCGGCTTCTCGGCAGGATCCTCGACTCTCAGGAGGAACCTCTCGAGGGTGCTCAGATCACCCTTCGCTCTTCCCGCAGCGAGGGCCTTCCGAGTTACTCTCTGAATCTCCGGTCGGATGCGGACGGCCGGTTCGTTGCTGAAGACATGCCGCCGGGCACAGCGAAGCTCGGAGTCTGGGCACCTGGCTTTGCCTGGCACGACGAATCAGTGGTCACCGAGGGCGCGGATGTCGAGCTCGACGTCCACCTGGTTGCGGAGGCTGCGGTCATCGGCCGCCTTACAGATGATGCGGGAAAGGGCATCAAGGGTGCCGTCGTTCGAGTCCTCGGCGAGAAGACCAGACCAGGTCTGGGCGACACTGCCGACGCGGCAGGAAGCTTCTATCTCTTCGGCTTACGACCCGGCCCCCTGGAGCTGGAGGTCAGCTCGACGAATATCCGCCGTCGATTCAAAACCCTTGTGACCCCGGGAGAGCAACATCTCGAGATCCGGCTCGGAGAGACCGAGCGCCTCTCGTTGGAAGGACGAGCTCTCCTGGGTCGTGATCCCCTTGCCGGAATCGTCGTCCGGCTGATCGAGACGGTCAACGGAAAGCCGAGGGACTGCGTGACAGATCTCGATGGAATATTTCACTTCGAGGACCTCGCTCCAACGGACTACGTGTTCTCCTTCCCCGGCGAGAGGGGTCTCGTTCCCTCCGCGGAGTCTTCCCTGATTAACCTTAGCGGTAGCGTGGCAGGATGGATTCTCGAAGCGCAACGTCCCTGTTCGCTTAGGGGCCGTGTTGTCGGACTCACGCCTCGCGAGCTCGATGAGATCGTAGTGCACATGGCCAGCCCTTCTGCTTCGAAGTCCGCGACCGTCGACCACGTGGGCATCTTCTCCGCTTCAGGCCTCCTTCCGGGAAGCTGGACGCTGAAGGCGGACGCTGTCGAGCGCCCTCGAACTGCGACATCAAACGTCCTCTGCGAAGGCCACGGCGAAGCGCTGACGACGATCCTGGACTTCGACCTCGTTCCTGACGTCAACGGCGAGGCACCTCGCTGACAGCCGCGCCTACCGGGGTTCGGAGACCATCTGCTGCTCCGCGGGCGCCTCCAGGAGGACGACCTGCTCGTCCAGGTAGACCGCCTCGACGCGGCCGTCGGCGAACTGCAGCGCCGCCGGCGCCCCGCCGTAGTAGTCGGCCAGCATGCCGGTGTCGATCAGGAACACGCGGTGGCCGAAGCGGCTCTCGATGCGCCCGGTCTTGCGCGGCGTATGGCCGACGACGAGGTGGCGGGCGGCGAGCCGCTCCAGGATGCCGGGCAGCGCGGCGCGGCCCTCCTCCTCGGTCCAATCGTGGTAACCGCGGAACCACAGCGGGCCGTCCTGGCGCAGCAGCAGGCTGTCGCTGATCTCGAAGAAGCGGTCGAGGTCGGGCGCCGCGGCGCCCTCGACGCGCACGGCGTCCTCGTCTCCCTCCTCGGCCTCGGCGGCCGCCTTCTCGCGGATCGCGACCTCGACGCGCACGGCGCGCGCCATCGCCGTCAGGCTGGCGGAGGCCACCATCTTCTCCTCGCGCACCAGCCAGTCGCGCCAGGCGTCGAAGGTCGCGAGCTCGCTCCGCACCTGGCGGTTGATCGCATCCACGCCTTCCGCCGCCATCTCGGCGCTGAGACCGCCGTGGACGAAGACCACCTCGCCCACGCGGGCCACGGCGGGCAGGCGGCGCAGCCAGCGCCCGAGCGGCTCCTCGGGCCGCAAGGCGGCGACGTACTCGATCAGCCCGGGAGGGATCTCCTCGACGCAGGCCTTGCGGACCTCGCCCGCAAGCGGCGGGCGCTCTCCGAGGTCGCGGGCGGCGCGGCGCAGGATCGCGGAGCGTTCCTTGCACTCGGCGGACCGTCGTTTCTCGGAGTCCCCGTCGGCGAGCGGTGCCACCATCTCGGGCGTGACGTAGCGCAGGTCGCCCATCAGGTTCATGACCTCGTGGTTGCCGAGCAGCACGATCACCCGGCCGCCGGCGGCGGGGGCCTCCTCCTGGAGACGCATCAGCCACCAGGCGACGCGGAGGGCGTCGGCGCCGCGGTCGAGGAGGTCGCCGGTCTGGACGAGCACCGCGTCGCCGCCCGCCCAACGGCCGCCGGCGTCGATCAGGCCGGTCGCGAGCAGGATGTCGCGCAGGGCGTCGTAGGCGCCGTGGACGTCGCCGACCGCCACCACGCGCGGGCCCGCGCCGGCGCCGGCCGCGGCCAGCAAGAGCGCCAGCAACGCCGCCGCCGGGAGCGCCGCCGGAAGCGGGGCCGCGCGGCGGATCACCGCTCGACCTCCACGGGCGCCGGCGCAGACGCCGGCGCGGTGGCGGGCTGGCGCTGCAGTTGGCGGAAGAGCGCCTTGACGATCTCGATGTTGTTCGACAGCAGCTCGAAGAAGTCCTCGGCGTCGACGGCGAGGGTGACCGTGTCGTCGCGGGCCCACGCCGACTCGCCGCGCAGCCGGTCGCTCAGGATCTCCTCGACGCCGAAGATCTCCTTCGGCCCGAGGCGGCGCTCGCCGCCGTCGGCGCGGACGAGGGCGACGGCGCCCGCGGCGATGCAGAACATCGTCTCGGCGGGATCGTTGGCGGCGTAGATCTCCTCGCCGGCCCGGAAGTTCTTCTGCCGGGCGATCGAGGCGATGCGCACCATCTGCTCCGCGGTGCAGTAGGTGAACAGCTCCACGGCCTGCAGGTGCACCACCATCTGGATGCGTGTGAGCGGCGTCACCAGTCCTCTCGCGTCACCGTCCGAAGTCCCCGAGAATTTCATGAGCGCTTTACTGTATCTCGTTTTCGCGGCAGCTTCCATCTGGTCTTTCTCGCCTTGGCCCTGGCCGCCCGAGGAAGACGGCCTCGTCCGCGCCCGAACGCAGGAGCGGCGGCGCGCCGGCCAGCCGCTCGCCGCACCGTCCTCGCGGCCGCGGCCGTGACATACTTCGAGTCTCCCGGCGCCGAAGAGGACGAAGCATGGATTGCAGCGCGCAGACCATCGAGCGGGCCGTCGACCGCTTCCAGGGCGGCAGCGATCGGGAAGACACCTTCCGGGCGCTGTTCTTCTGCTACGACCCGGTCCTGCGCCGGCTGTTCCAGCGCCGCGGCGTGCCGCCCGAGGACTCCTACGACCTCGCCCAGAAGACGCTGTTCCAGGTCTACAAGAGCCTCGCCGAGTTCCGCCGCGAAAGCTCGTTCCACACCTGGATCCACCGCATCGCGCTCAACTTCCACCACCGGTGGAAAGCGCGGGTCAGCCGGCAGCGCTCGCGGGAGGTCTCGCTCGAGCCCGACCCCTCCCAGACCCAGCACCATTCCGAGCCTGAAGACCCGGGACCCTCGCCCTGCGACGAGATGGTCACGCGCGAACGCCAACGCAAGCTGCGCCTGTGCCTCGACGAGCTTCCGGCGCGGCAACGGCAGTGCTTCGTGCTCAACACCTACCACGGCCTGAGCTACCGGGAGATCGCGACCGCCATGCAGATCCAGGTCGGCACCGTGGGGGCGGCCTTGAGCCAGGCTCGCGCCAACCTCGCGCGAAGTCTCGAGGAGACCGGATAAGCTGATAAAGAAAACGTGCGGCGCCGCGTCTAACGCAATAGAGGCCTCCATCGCCGGATGGAGCCGCCTTTCGAGGGAGGACGTCAGATGACGACCAGCGATCGAGCAGACCCAGACCATGCCGCCCACGAGCTGCCGGAGCTCGCGCAGCCGCTCGGCGAGCTCGTGGAGGAGCGCCGCCGGTCGCTCGGCGACCATCCCGATCCCCGGCGCCTGCTTGCCTACCGCGCCGGCGAGCTGCCGCCGGAAGAGGAAGAGGGGATGCGCGAGCACCTCTCCCTGTGCGACGACTGCCTCGACCTGCTGCTCCTCCATCCGGACTCCCGCGGGGGCGAGGCGGACGTCGGCGCGCTCGACTTCGAAACGCATCGGGCCTGGCGGGAGATGCGGGCCCGCATCCGCGAGCACGAGCTGCGAGCGCAGCTCGCACGGCGCACGCGGTCCCTTCGATTCCTCCAGGTCGCCGCCGCCGTCCTGCTGCTCGCTCCCGGCCTGGTGTGGCTGAAAGCCCGCGACGGCGCCTTCACCCATTTCGAGCCGGTGGCCAACGCCGCGATCTTCGACGTCCAGCGGAGCCAGGTCCGTGGCTTCGATGTGGAGCGCCCCGGACTTCCGGCGCCGCCGGCGCGACGCCCGTCCCAGGAAACCGCGACACCGATCGCCGTTCCCCAGGGGACCGCGGCGTTCACACTCGTGTTCTGGCTCGACGCGAGCGGTTTCGACGACTATGAGATCGTGCTCCGCGACCGTGGCGGCGAGGAGATCTGGCGCTCCCGGGAGCTGAAGGTCGATCTGGGAACCGCCACCCTCGGGCTGTCGCGCCGATTCATGGATGCGGGGGAGTACCGGGTCGAGATCTTCGGGATTGACGACGATGGGCGAACGCTGGTCGGCGAATACGCGATCGTGCTCAGCTACGGCTAAGCCGGGAGCGCTGGCCGTCGCGGCGCTCGTCGTCGTGATGGCGGCCTGCGCCGGGCCGCCGGATGAACGCCTCGCGTTCCGGGAGCAACCCCGGGAGCGGCAGATGAGGGCGGGCGATCTCGTCAGATATGAGATCCCCCTCGAAGCGGGCCAGTACGTGGAGCTGGTCGTCGATCAGCGCGCCGTCGACGTGGCGGTCGCGCTCCACGATCCTGCAGGCCGGCCGATCCTCGATACCGACAACTTGCTGGGAGAGTTCGGCCCGGAGAAGGTGCTCTGGATCGCGCCTCGGGAGGGAAGGTATCGACTTGAGCTGCGGGCGCCGGACCGTCTACGCGAGCCGGGCCGCTGCGCGGTCTCGATGGCGGCCCGGCGTCCGGCGAGCCCGGAGGACCGCCGGCGGACGGCGGCCGCGGCGGCCTTCTACCGAGCGGAGCGCCTGCGCAACGACGGCGAAACGGACCGTGCCGCGGCCGCCTTCACCGAGTCCCTCCAGCTTTGGTCGCAGCTCGGGGACGACTTCTGGCGAGCTCTCAACCACTTCTCCCTAGGGCATCTCATCACCACGACCCTCGGGCCGCGGCGGCCGCAGAGCGCGCCGGCGGACGCGATCGCACACTTCCAGGAGACCATCCGCCTCGCGGAGAGCGTTCCGGAGCTGACGCCCGTAGCGCATTTCCACATCGGCCGCCTCCACTTCGACGTTCTCTACGAGCTCGAGGGTGCCCGTTACCACTATGAGGAGTCCCTGGAGCTTTTCCGCCGCCTGGGACGTCGCTCGAATGAGGGGCGGGCGCTCAACGGACTCGGTTACACCTACCGAAGCTTGGGAGAGTTTCACCGGGCTCTGGGTCTCTATGACGAAGCGCTCGCCATATGGCGAGACCTGGCGGACTCGAACGAGGAGGCCAATACGCTGCACAACCGGGGCAAGTGCAACTGGGCGCTCGGCCGGTACGCGCAGGCCCTGGAGGACCTTCAGCGCGCCTTGTCGATCTGGCAAAGCGCCGGCGCGCAGCAGATGATGGCCTCCTCGCTCACGGGAATCGGTCAAGTGCTCACCGACACCGGCAGGCTCGACGAAGCCTTCGAACGCTTCCGCGAGGCCCTGCCACTGCGCGGCGACAATCGCCGCGGACGGGCGCTCGTGCTCATCGAGATGGGTGAGGTCCACGCCCGCAAGGACCAATACGAGCCCGCGCTGGAAGCTCTCCGCGAATCGCTCGAGATCTTCCGTGAGGTAGGCGACCGGCGCGGCGAGACCGCGGCGCTGATCAAGCTCGGCCGTCTCCAAAGCGCCCGCAGCCCCGAGCAGGCGGTCGAGCTCTTCACCGAGGCGGCGCAATTGAACGGCAGCTCCGGCGCCCGAGAGCTCGACGCGGCGATCCACATGGGCATGGCTGTTGCCCGGCGACGCTCGGGGGCGCTCGAGCAAGCGCGGACGAGCGCCGAACAAGCCATCGAGCTGATCGAGACCCTCCGTACCATGCCGGAAAGCTTCGACCTCCGCTCGTCGTTCTTCGCCACCAAACAGGGCTATTACGACTTCTACGTCGATCTCCTGATGGAGATCGCTCGCGAGCAATCATCGCCGCAATACGAGATGGCGGCGCTGGCCGCGAGCGAACGCTCGCTCGCCCGATCGCTTCTCGACACCCTCGCGAGATCGGGCGTCGACCTGCGCCCGCAAGACCACCGAGAGCTTTTCGAACGCGAGCGGACGGTCCTGCGCCGGATCGAATCGCTGTATTTCCAGCGCGCCGCGCTGGCGCGGAATTCCGGGAGCCCCGCGGGCATCGACCCTGTCGGGGCGGCCCTGCGGCAGCAGTTGAGCGAGCTCGACGAGATCCGTTCGAGCATCCGGGCGCGCAACCCGAACTACGCATCGTTCACGCAGCCCGAGCCGCTCCCCGTCCAGGAGCTCCAGTCGCAGGTCTTGGATGACGACACGCTGCTTCTCGAGTATCACCTGGGGGAGCAAAGAAGCTTCCTCTGGGTCGTGAGCGCAGATTCGATCGACAGCGTCGAGCTGCCGGCTCGGAGGGAGCTCGAGAGAAATGCGGAATGGGTCTACCGTTTGCTGACGGTTCCGCGACAGGACCAGACCCGATACTCGGGAAGGCTCGAGGAGGCGCTGAGCAGGCTCAGCGAGGAGCTCCTGCTGCCGGTGGCGGATCATCTCGACAAAGCCAGGCTGCTCATCGTGGCCGAGGGAGCGCTTCAGTACGTTCCTTTCGCGGCGCTCCCCTCTCCGTCCCGGGACTCGACCGGCGAGCCGACGCCTCTGGTTCGCGACCATGAAGTCGTCAGCGCGCCGTCCGCGTCGGCGCTTGCCACCTTGCGCCAACGCTCTGCGGAGCTGCCGAGGGCGGCGAAAGGCGTCGCGGTGCTGGCCGATCCGGTCTTCGGCCCGGACGATCCTCGCGTCCCTCCCGCTCGGGAGCCTGCGCGCGCCGCCACGTCACACCTTCGGGGCACGGGCAACAATCACTTCCTGAGATTGCCGTTTTCCCGCCTGGAAGCAGAAAACATCCTGGCGCAAGCCGTTTCGGAGGATAACTTCCTGGCGCTGGGTTTCGATGCTACAGGTGAGATCGTATCCAACGGCTCGCTTGCCGATTATCGTTACGTCCACTTCGCGACGCATTCGGTCGTTGACGACGAGCTCCCGGAGCTTTCGAGTCTGGTTCTTTCACAGATCGATGCCCGCGGCGGAGCCCGGCGAGACGGCTTCCTCCGCATGCACCAGATCTACCAGATGCGCTTGGAGGCCGAGCTCGTGACCCTGAGCGCCTGCAGAACCGCCGCGGGCGAACGGATTGAGGGGGAAGGTCTCGTAGGATGGACCCAGGGCTTCATGTACTCCGGTGCGAAAAGAGTCCTCGTCAGTCTGTGGAGCGTGGACGACGAGGCGACCGCGGTGCTCATGGATGCCTTCTATGCCAATTTGCTGGGTAGAGGCCTTCCGGCCGCCGCGGCTTTGCGCGAGGCGCAGAATGCCGTGCGCGCCAACCCGGAGTGGAGATCGCCCTACTATTGGGCTGCTTTCACGCTACAGGGGGAGTTCTTGTAGTCGTTTCAGCCGAATAACCGACACCACCCACTAGGAGAGGACCTATGTCTAAGGAGAAGATGAGCCCGGAGAAGGCAGAGAAGCAAGAGACCAAGAAGAAGGAAAAGGAATTCAACCCAGAAGAGGATAGCTACATTGGTAACATGCCGGACCCAGGCCATGACGACGGTCCCAGCACGAATAGCCGATCTGGACGGGTCAAGTAAGTAAGGGGCGGCCCCCCGGTAACGCATTGGGAAAAGACGAGAAAAGATGAGACGTTAAGAGCCCTCCAAAAAAAGCTCTCATGGAATGAAACCAAGAATTCCTCTGCGTCCTACGGAATCAGCGTTACCGGGGAGCTCGCAGGAACGAAGCGAAAACTCTTTCAAACAGGCGAACTCCCAAAGCGAACAAAGGAAACCAATTCATCCTGCAGCCTCGTGGCTGCGTGCCTCCCGATCTGTGGCATTCCGGTAATGCAGAAAGCGTGCCATGTGAACCCGCCGTCCGCCGTGACCCGCCGCTCCGCCCGCAACGCGCAAACCCGCCTGAGACCGAGGTTTGCGCGCCCAAGACCTGGCCGCGGCCAGGCCAGCGAACGCCCGGCCCGCGGGCGCGCAGGCCGCACCGCCAACTTCGTGGGCGGCGCCCGGACCCGGGAAATACGGGGGCTTGCGGCGGCGGTTGCCAGTCACCCGCCAACAAAGTAGGCGGTCGCGGCGGCGCTCAGCTCAAACCGAGCCGCCGCATCTTCTTGCGCAGACCTTCACGGCTGATGCCCAGGCTCTCGGCGGTCCGGGTCTTGTTGCCGCCCGCGCGGCGCAGCTCGGCCCGGATGAGCTCGCGCTCCTGATCGGCCAGGCGGACGGAGCCCGAAGCGCTACCGGTGGAGGCCGTGAGGTGGGCCGACAGATGGTCGGCGGTGAGCGGCACGCCCGCCGGCGTGACCGCGAGGAGCCTGCGCACCTCGTTTTCGAGCTCGCGGACGTTGCCCGGCCAATCGTATTCCTGGAGCGCCGTCTCGAGCTCCGGCGTGACCTCGGGAACCTCGCGTTCGGCTTCCCGGGCCGTGCGGTGGAGGAACTCGTGGAAGAGGGGGAGCACGTCGCCCGGCCGGTCGCGGACCGCGGGCAGGTCAATCGTCACCACGCTCACGCGGAAGAAGAGGTCTTCGCGGAAACGGCCGTCGTCGACGTGGCGGCGCAGGTCGCGGTTGGTGGCGGCGAGGAAGCGCACGTCGACGGTCTCGGATTCCGGCGAGCCCACAGGCCGCACCTCGCCGAACTGGAGCGTCCGCAGAAGCTTGGCCTGGACCGGCAGCGACAGCTCGCCCACCTCGTCGAGGAACAGGGTGCCCCCATCGGCCGAGCGGATCAGGCCTTTCTGGGCCTGGACGGCGCCGGTGAAGGCGCCGCGCACGTGGCCGAAGAGCTCCGCCTCGACCAGGTCGGGGGCGAAAGCGCTGCAGTTGACGGGGACGAACGGCTTCTTGGCCCGCGGGCTGGCGCGGTGGAGCGCGTGCGCCACCAGCTCCTTGCCGGTGCCCGACGGGCCCTGGATCAACACGGTCTCGTGGGTGGCGGCGACGCGTTCCACGGTCTCCAGCACGCGGAGCATGGCCGGATCGCGGGTGAGGATGTCGGGAAAGCGGCGCGCCAGGGAGTCCCGCTCGAGGAGGCGGTTGCGCTCGGCGAGGCAGATAAGGCGGGTGCAGGTCTCGAGCGCCCGCGCCGAGAGCTCGAGGATGTGGCGGAAGAGCGCGAGCTCACGGGAACCGAAGAGCCGGTCGAGGCGGTGCGTCTCCAGGTAGAGCACGCCGACCGGCTCGCCTTCGACGCACAACGGCGCCGCCAGCACCGAGCGGATCTGGTGGCGCAGCACGCTCGCCATGCGCGCGAAGCGGGGATTGGACGCGGCGTCCTCCACGAGCAGGGGCTCGCCGCGCTCCAGGACCTCGTGGACGATCGTGCGGCTCACCGGATCGCCGGTGCCCTCGAGCTCGTCGCGGCGCCAGTTGCGCACCACCTTGAAGTCGAGCTGGCCGCTGCGCCCGAGCACCAGGAAACCGCGCTCGCCGTTGAGGATCGAGAGCGAGCGGTGGACGAGGGCGTTCAGGATCTCGTCGTAGTCGTCGAGTCGGAGGAGCTCCCGCGCCAGGCCGTAGAGGGCGCGCAGGGCCTCGGAGTCCAGCTCGTGAGTGCTCTGGGGGGGCATCTGTTCACTGGCAGTATAGCGTATGCTAGGATTCTCGCCGGCAAGAGTCAGAGCGGCCCCTTAAAGACTGCTCAGGCATTGAGCACAGCGGGCCAAGCGGCAAGGCGAGGGCACTTGAGGGGGAGGCCGCAACTATTTCAGGAGACTAGAGCATGGAACACGATCCCGTATCTATCACTATCACCCTCGACTACTCTCAAGAGCCCGCGGGGATCTCGGTGGAACCTGAGATTGCCACTATTCACCGCCATAGCGCCCCCAATCGCGTAAGTTGGAAGGCAGTGAACATCGCGTTCGGAGACGAGATAGTCATCTCGTCGAAGAGCTACCTGTCCGATCACGTAAGGGGCGTTTTCGGTGGACGTTCCGATTTCACTCTGACTCACGCCGCCGCCACGATCGTGACCGACGAGCCGAGCACATCCGCGCTCTCGGCGCTGCAAGCGCTGGCCCGCGTACCGGATCAGAAGATATATTGGATATACGACGTCATCCTGAGGAGAGCCGGCGAAACGATCGGCTCTTGTGATCCGATCGTCCTGATCGACAAGGACCCTTGACCCCGGCGTTTTCTAGTCGCCGCAGCTCGGAGTCTGCGGCTTGCCGGCGATTAGCCGACGAAAGCGCGGCTCGTCGGCTACTTGCCTGAATTCGTCCAGGTGGCCCAGGACCTTGCCCCAGGCACCGTTCTGGATGGCTACTTCAAGGTCGTTGAGCGCGGCCTCGCGGCTGCCACAGAGAGCATTAATCATCGCTAGCACGCTGAATTTGTCGACGGAGTCCGAAAGGCTCGACCTGAGCACCTCTGCCTCTCGCTGTGCTGAATAGCACTCGTCCACTTTGGCCAACAGCAGCGCGTGTTCGAGCCGAACGGTCTCCTCGTCCCTCGGTCGGTCCTCGGCCCGGTCGATCAGATCGAGCGCCTGGTAGTATTCCAGCTTGGCTTCTTCACGTCGACCCTGACGCATCCGCAGATCGCCCACGTTCCGTCCGAACGCCGCCATGAGAAACGGATCATTGGTCAGGTTCACGGCGGCCTGAAAGTGCTGGTTGGCGAGCTCGTATTGTCCGGTAAAGAAGTAAGCCGTTCCCAGATTGCTCGCCAGCCGGGCGTCGCGAATGGGATTGGGTACGTGCGTAGAGGAAAGGATGGCGCCCTCGTAATCGCCCATTACGACCTGTACCGCGACGATATTGTTGAGAGTCCGAAGAATTCCCGATGGGGCAAGATCGGAGGCTCTGCGAAACGCTTGTATGGCTTGCTCGTAATCACCTAACATGAACAGGACGGTCCCACGCTCGTACCAATTGCGCCAGAAAAGCGCGTCGAGCTCCACGGCTTGAACCGCATTGCGCCATGCGTCGCAAAGCTGGCCATCCTGGCGATAGGTGTTGGCGAGCTCGCGACGGACTTCGTCCAGGGCTGGGTACTGGCGTGCCACTTCCCGCAACAACATGATCGCCCTTCCGTACTCACCGTCGGCACGGTAGATCCGGGCGAGCGCGATTCGCGCGTCTGGAAGAAATGCCTCCCGTTCGTCGGCCCGCCGCGCCGCCGCCTCGGCGGCTTTCAGTAGTGCCTCGTCCTGCGCTCCGGATTGCACGTAGGTCTGCCACAAGACTTCGCTCAATGCCGCGTGGGCCAGGGAGAAGCCGTCGTCGAGCTCAATCGCCTGGTGCAGTCGCGCTTCGGCTTTCCTGAGATAGGGGCTCGTCGGGTTCTCCATGAACGAGAGAGCCTGGAGATAGAGCTCGAAGGCTTGCACCGAGCCGGTCGGGCGATCGCGCATCCGGAAGTACTCGCCCCACGACAGTTTCATCCCCATAGCCCCCACCACGTCCCGAGCCAGATCGACCTGGAAGCGGAGGATCTCGTCGCTTGAGAATTCGTAGTGTTGCGTCCATAGTGGATCCTCACCGTGAGCTTCAGTCATCCGGACGTCGACCGCGAAGCGCCCCGGCTGGCGCTGCACTGCTCCCCTCAAGATCCAGTGCGCATCCGCTTCGGAGACGTCGGCGCTGAGCCCGCGAACGCGCCGGAGCTGCGCGATCAACACTTTGCCGACGCCGTGCGCCACGTCGTCCTCGTTGGCGTCGCCGGTGAGGTTCTCGAAGTTCCGAACGGCCAGGTGCACAGGCTCCCGCGCCGCCGGCGGCCGCAGCACGAGATAAAGAAACGCCGACACCAGCAAGGCGGCGCCAATCGGCATCACGATGCGAGCCCAACGACGCCACAGGCTGCGCGGACGCGCGCTCGCCAAGAAGGACGTGGACGCCGTTCGCGACGTGACGTCGCTTTCTCCGCGGACCAACGTCTGCAGCTCCGTGACGACCTCATGAGCGTGCTGGCAACGCTCCTCCGGCGCGCGCGCGAGAAGTCTCTCGACGATGCGTCCCAGCTCCGGCGGCGTCGCCGGACGCGCGTGGGCGAGCGGCTCGTGATCTCCGGCGAGCGCCTTGAAATACTCGACGGGCGCCCGCGCCGGAAAGGGCGGCCGCCCGGCCACCATTTCGTAGAGGAGCACGCCCAGAGAAAAGAGATCGGAACGCTCGTCCACCTGCAGGCCCTGCAACTGCTCGGGAGCCATGTAGGGAACGGTGCCGAGGATCATGCCTTCCTGGCTCATCAGGCTGTCGCCCACCATCCGGGTCTCTTGCGACATGACGCCGTCGCGCAGGAACTTCGCGAGCCCGAAGTCGAGCAGCTTCACGTGGCCTTCGGCGTTGACGATGACGTTGGCCGGCTTGAGGTCGCGGTGCACGATCTTCGCCCGGTGGGCCACCTCCATGCCGCGCGCGATCTGCAGACCGATGACGACGGCCTCCTCCGCGGCGAGCGGACCGCGTAGCAGCCGGCTGCGAAGGTCCTCGCCTTCGACGTATTCCATGGCGATGTAGGGCATCAGCCCGCGCGCCGGGTCGCCGTTTTCGGGGGGCAGGATCCGGGAGTCGTCCACCTCGGCCTCGCCCACCTCGTAAATGGTGGCGATGTTCGGGTGGTTGAGCGACGCGGCGGCGCGCGCTTCGCGCAGCAGCAGGCGCCGGCTTTCGGGGTGGGACCCGATCAGGCTCGCCAGCATCTTGATGGCCACGGGCCGGCCGAGCAGCGTGTCCCGCGCCCGGAAGACGACGCCCATCCCTCCCCGGCCGATCCTCTCCCGGATCTCGTAGTGGGCGAACCGTGGTCCCGGCGCTGCTTCTTCCGCCTGTGACGTCACCGACTCTCCTCTTCCGTGCCCTGGCCGTACAGCCGGAGATGAAATGCGTCCTGGGCCGGCATAGTATCTTCTCCCGATGTGGAAGGTCGGGGACCACCTCTCGCACCGCTACAATTCGGACCTGGGACCTGGGCGGGTGAGCGGCCTGCTCGGCCGCCAGGTCGTCGTGGAATTCCCCGACGCGGGCGAAACCCTCTCCTTCGCCGCCAGCTCCGACGCTCTCGTGCCGCTCGCCCTGGCTCCCCATAGCCGCGCCCGGATCGAGGCGACCGGCGAGGTCGTGACGGTCGCCTCGTGCGCCGGCGAGAGCTGCCGCTTCGCCGACGGGCGCGAGCTGTCGATCCACGAGCTGTGGCCGGTGCCCGACGAGCTCTCGCCGGTCGAGGCGCTGGCGCGCGGCAGGGTGGGCGCGACCGAGGACTTCAAGAACCGGCTCGACGCTTTGCGCCTCGAGCAGCTCCGCGAAGCGGACGGCCTGGGGTCGTTCCTCGGCGGACGCATCCACCTCTTCGCGCACCAGCTCTATGCCGCCGACCGCGCCTGCCGGTTCGAGGCCGAGCACGGCGAGCCGGTGCGCTGGCTGCTGGCCGACGAGGTCGGCCTCGGCAAGACGGTCGAGGCGTGCCTGATCATGAACCGGCTGATCCACACCGGCAAGGCCGAGCGCACCCTGGTCGTCGCCCCGGACACCCTCGTGGTGCAGTGGCTCGGCGAGCTCTGGCGCAAGTACCACCAGGTCTTCGTGCTGCTCGACGCCAGGCGCCTCGCCGACATCTCCCGCGACTTCGGCGACGGCTTCAACCCCTTCGACGTCCACCGCCGGGCGATCGTGTCGCTCGAGCGCCTCGCCGCCGACCGCCGGCTCACCGAGCAGGCCGTGGCGGCGGGCATCGACCTGCTGGTGGTGGACGAGGCCCACCGCCTGCGGCGGCCGGTGGGGCACCCCGGCAACCCCGCCTACCGCGCCGTGGCTGCGATCGCCGGCCTCGGCCGCCACTTGCTGCTGCTGACCGCCACGCCCCTCGAGGACGACGCGCACGGCTTCTTCCGTCTCCTGCAACTGCTGCGCCCGGACGAGCTCCCGGAGGAAGAGACCTTCGCGCGCCGCCTGCGCCGCCGCCAGCCCCTGCCGCCGTGCACCAGCGCGACGCGCCGCGTCGACATCGGCGGGCTGCCGCCGCGGGTCGCCGTGCCGGTCGGGCTCGACGACGAGGGTTGGCACGCCGCGGCGAAGCTGGAGGAGCACGTCCGTTCGCTGCCCGCCCCGCACGCCGCCGCGGCCCGCCGCAAGGCGGACCGCGTGGCGCGCGCCCTCGCCTCGCCGGCGGCCCTCGCCGCGGTGGCCGACCGCGGCGACGAGGCGCTGCGGGAGCTGCTCGCGGCGGCCGAGCGCGAGGATCCGCGGCTGCGCTGGCTGGCCGGGCAGGCGCGCGGCTGGCTCGAGCGGGCCGAGAAGACGCTCGTCTTCGTGGCCCACCGCGAGTCGTTGGAGCTGGTCAAGGGCGTGCTGGAGCGCCAGGCGCGCCTGCGCGTCGGGATCTTCCACGAGGACCTCTCGCCCGAGCGGCGCGACATCGAAGTGGCGCAGTTCCGCCTCGCCGACGGCCCGGCGGTGCTGGTGTCGACCGAGAGCGGCGGCGAGGGGCGCAACTTCGAGTTCTGCCACCGGCTGGTGCTCTTCGACCTGCCGTGGAACCCGACGGTGGTCGAGCAGCGTATCGGCCGCCTCGACCGGATCGGCCGCACCCTGCCGACCGAGATCGTCTACTTCCGGCCGCCGCGGGGCTTCGGCCGCGCCCTGGTGGCGCTCTACGAGGCCATCGGGCTCTTCGAAGAGCCCCTCGGCGGGCTCGAGCGCGAGCTGCGCCACGTGGCCCGCGAGGTCGAGCGGGTCGCCCTCGAGGGCTCCGGCGAGGTCGACCCCGCGGTCTTCGCGGCGGTCCTGGAAGAGGCCCGCCAGGCCCACGACCGGGTGCAGGAGGCCGCCTATCACGAGCTCCACCGCGAGCCCTACGGCCAGGACATGGCCGGCGACGTGCTGGCGCGGGTGCCGGCGGAGCTCGACGCCCTGATCGAGGACCTGGTGGTGCGGGCGGCGTCGCGTTTCGGCTTCGAGGTGGAGCGCCAGAGCGGCCCGCGGGAGTGGCTGATCAGCTTCGGGCCGGAGGCCCTGATCGACCATTTGCCGCAGGTGCCCGCGGGCATGACCTTCCACGGCACCTTCGACCGCGAAGAGGCGGTGGCGGACGAGACGCTCGACTTCTTCGCCTCGGGGCACGCCCTGGTCGAGGGCGTCCTCGCGGAGCTCGAGGACGGTCCCCGCGGCCGCGTGGCGCTGCTCCAGATCCGCGGCGACGAGGAGGTCTTCGGCCTCCTCGCCCTCTACAAACGCGGAGCGGACTGGGAGGCCGTGGCGGTCGTCGGCAAAGGCGAAGGGCGTCCGGACCTGGCGGCGCGGCTGACCGCGAAGGACGTCGAGCTGGAGCACGTCGAGCCCCGCAAGTGGACGGCGCAGCCGCGCTGGGGCGAGGGCATCCGGCGTCTCGCCCGGACCCTGCCGGAAGGCGAGAAGCCGCAGGCGGTCGCCGCCTTTCGCGTGCGGTCCTCGGACCGACAGAACCCCGGGTCGACGCGATGACCAAGCTTCGCGTCGCCGTCCCGCTCCTTCTCATCGCGGCGCTCTGGGCCTGGGGCTTCCCGGCCCTCGACCAGTACAACGTCACCTGGGACGAAGCCCTCGGCGACCTCTTCTTCGGCGAACGCTACCTCTCGTACTTCACCAGCTTCGACCCCGTCTACCTCGACTTCCAGAGCAATCCCTACCCGCCCGAGCGCCGTCCCGACCTCTTCGTCTCGCCCTTCAAGATCCGGCCCTGGGAGTACTACCCGGTGGCCAACACGCTGGCCGCCGCGACCTCGGCCGTGCTCGCCCGCGCCCTCGGCTGGCTCGACGCCTTCGACGGCTTCCACGCCGTGAACCTGCTGCTCGGCGCCGTGCTCCTCTGGTCCTACTACCGGCTGCTCGCCGAGCGCTGGGGCCATGCCGCGGCCCTCGCCGCCGCCAGCCTGCTCTTCGGCTCGCCGCGCGTGGTCTGCCACATGATGGCCAACGTCAAGGACTTCCCGCTGATGGTGTTCTACGCCCTGACGGCCGTCGCCTTCCTGCGCGCCTTCGAGGCCGGCTCGGCCAAGGGCCTCCTCGGCGCCGGCGCGCTCCTCGGCCTCAGCCTGGGAACCAAGGGCAACGCCCTCTTCTTTCCGGCCGTCCCGCTCCTCGTGCTCGCGTTCGGCGGCGTCCCGGAGGCCTGGCGAGGACGACGGCGGCAGCTCTTGCTGGCGCTCGTCGGCGGCGGTCTGGTGGCGGTCGCCGTGATGGTGGCCGTCTGGCCTTACCTGTGGCCGGACCCGGTGGGACGCTTCACCGAGCACCTGCGCTACATCGGCCTGCGCGTGGGCTATACGCGCGCCGAGAGCGTGGCCCCGGCGCTCCAGGCGGTGGCGCTGACGACGCCTCCGGCCTTCCTGGCGTTTTTCGCCGCGGGCCTCGTCCCGTGCCTGCGCCGCGCCTTCCACAAGGCTTCCCGCGATCGGCTGGCGCTGATGATGCTGGCGTGGATCGCCGTCGTCCTCGGACGCTTCTTCGTCCCCCAGGCGGTGAACTTCGACGGCGTCCGCCATTTCCTCGAGCTCTTCCCCGCCCTCGCCGCGGTGGCCGGCCTCGGCGTGGCGGCGCTCCTGGGCGCCGCCGCCCGACGCCTGCCGGCGCTGGCGACGAGGCCGGCGCGGGCGCTGCTGGTGGGCCTCGCGCTGCTGCCCGGCGCCTGGGCGGTGCTGCGCACCCATCCCTTCCAGATCGCCTACTGGAACGTCTTCGCCGGCGGCCCCCGCGGCGCCTACGAGCGCGGCCTTCCCCAGGCCGGCGACTATTGGGGCATGAGCTACCGCCTCGGTTTCGAGTGGCTCAACGCCAACGCGCCGCCCGGCGCGTTGCTGGCGGTGCCGGTCGTCGAGCACGCGGTGCGGCTGGTGGCGCCGCTGCGGCTGCGCGAGGACATCGTGCTGCTGCCGGTCACCAACCCGTTCACCCCCCGCATCGCGCCGGACCGCCTGCGCCTCACCCGCGAGGCCGCGCGCGACCAGCCGCTCTTCGTGATGTTCGTGGTCCGCCGCGACTGGATGAACGAGCTCATGGCCGAGTGCCTGACGCGTCTCGAGCCGGCGGCGGCCTGGCAGCTCGACGGCGCGCCGGTGCTCGTCATCTATCGCTATAGGCCGCCCGACGGCACTATCCGATAGACTGTGGCGGGCGCCTTGGAGATCTATGCCGCAACGAACCCCGAGCGAGCGCCGCAAGCGCGCGCTCCTGTCGGAGCGGCGGCGCAGGACGATCCGCCGCTGGGTCCTCCTGACGCTGCTGGCGCTGAGCGTGGGGCTGGCCTGGCTGATCTGGCCCTTCTGGAGGCTCGCCGGGCAGTTCGCGGCCGACCCCACGAAGCAGCCGTCGCGGCTCTACGGCCGCCCGCCGCTGCTCGAGACCGGCGCCGCCTGGACGCCCCAGAGCCTGGCAGCCCGGCTTGAAGAAGCGGGCTACGTCGCGGCCGGCGAGACCGCGGAGCTGGCGCCGGGCACCTACCGCGCCGGCTCCGACGGGATCGAGGTCCACCGCCGCGCCTTCCCCACCGCCGACGGCGAGGGCGGCGGGAACCGGCTGCGCATCGTGCTCGAGGGCGGCCGCATCCGCCGTCTCGAGGCGGCGGGCCGCCAGGTCGCGTCGGCGTTGCTCGATCCGCCGCTCATCGCCTCCTATTACGGTTCCGACCTCAAGGAGCGCCGGCCCTTCAAGTCGATCGACGCCGAGCTCCCCGAGGACCTCATCCTCGCCGTGCTGGCGATCGAGGACGCGGGCTTCCTCACCCACCAGGGCATCTCGCCGACCGGCATCCTGCGCGCCGCCTGGACCAACCTGGTGGAGCAGGAAGTGCGCCAGGGGGGCAGCACGCTGACCCAGCAGCTCGTCAAGAACCTCTTCCTCACCCACGAGCGCTCCTGGGCACGCAAGCTCCGGGAGGCGGTGCTGGCGGTCTTCCTCGAGCTGCGCTACGACAAGCGCGAGATCTTCCGCGCCTACTTGAACGAGATCTACTGGGGACGCTCCGGCAGCGTCGACCTGATGGGGGTGGGGGCCGCCGCCTGGGCCTACTTCGGCAAGGCGCCGGCGCAACTGACGCTGGCCGAGTCGGCGCTGCTGGCCGGCATGATCCGGTCGCCGGCCCAGTACTCGCCGGCGAGCGCGCCGGAGCGCGCCCGCGAGCGCCGCAACCAGGTGCTGAGGCGCCTGGCGCAATTGCAGTGGGTCGAGCGCGAGCGGCTGGAGCGCGCCGCCCAGGAGCCGGTGGCGGCGCGGCGCGGGCCGCTGGTGGCGCGCCACGCGCCCTATTTCGCCGACGCCATGGCCGAGGAGGCCCGCCGCCGCTTCGGCGTCGGCGAGCTGCGCGACGCCGGCTACGCGCTGCTCTCGACGCTCGCCGAGCGCGACCAGGAGGCCGCCGAGGAGGCCGTCGCCTGGGGCGTCCATGCGCTCGAGGACGGCTGGGAGAAGGGCCGCGGCAAGACGCTCCAGGCCGCCCTCGTCTCGGTCGACCCGCGCGACGGCGGCCTGCTGGCCTACGTCGGCGGACGCGACTACGCCGCCAGCCAGTTCGACCGCGTGGCGCAGGCGCGGCGCCAGCCCGGCAGCGCCTTCAAGCCCGTGGTCTACGCCAGCGCCTTCGCCGAGCGCGCCGCCACCCCGGCGTCGATCTTCGACGACGCGCCCTTCGAGGTGCGCCTCAGCGGCCAGCAGCCCTGGAACCCGCAGAACTCCGACGGCGAGTACCACGGCCGGGTGAGCGCGCGACGGGCCCTCGAGCGCAGCCTCAACGTGCCCACCGCCAAGCTGGCGATCCGCACCGGTCTCGGCCCGATCATCGACCTCGCCCACCGCATGGGCATCCGCGGCCGCATCGCCCCCTACCCGGCCCTCGCCCTGGGGTCGATGGACGCGACGCCGCTCGAGATGGCCACCGTCTTCGCCACCCTGGCCGCCGGCGGCGTGCGTCCGCCGGTGCACGGTCTCGAGGCGGTCTTCGACCGCGAGGGCCGGCGGGTGCCGGGCGAGAAGCTGCCGCCGCCCGAGCGCGCGCTCGACGAGGACGTCGCCTTCCTGGTGACCCACGTGCTCCAGGGCGTGATCGACCGCGGCACCGCCTACGGCGCCCGCCGGCAGGGCATCGAGGACCCCCTGGCGGGCAAGACGGGGACCTCCAACGACGGCCGCGACAGTTGGTTCGCCGGCTACTCGCCCGAGCGCACGACCCTGGTCTGGGTGGGCTACGACGACAACTCGCCCTCCCGCCTGTCGGGGACGCGGGCGGCCCTGCCGGTGTGGGCGCGGTTCACGCTCAAGGTGCGTCCGCGGGGCGGTTTCCTGCCCTTCAGGGCGCCGCCGGGGGTGGTCGGCGCCTGGATCGACCCCGAGAGCGGCGCCCTCGCCCGGCGTCGCTGTCCGCAGGCGGTGGCCGAGTTCTTCCTGCGCGACTTCCCGCCCGGCGAGCTCTGCCCGCTGCACGGGGGCCGGCCGCTCGAGCAGCCGGAGGGCATCGAGGTCCAGCCGGACGACGAGAGGCACCCGTTCCGGCAATGGCTGCGCATGCTCAGGGGCAAGAAGACGATCTGAGCCGCCACCGCTTCGGGGCGGTGTAGTCAGGCGCGCCGTCGCGCAGCGCCGGCCGTTCGAAGGTGCGCCACTCCTGGAAGAGCGCGACCAGGGATTCGTAGGAGCCGGCCGCGGCAGCCCGGACCGGGCCTGCGGCCGCAGCGGCGCAGAGCAGGGTCAGCGCCAGGGCGCAGCCGGAATGGGGGCGAGGTCGGGCGTCGAGACTCATGGCGATTCCCCTTCTTCGCTCGATGTGGAGCCAAGGGTATATCGAGAGCGTCTAGAATGGCTCGTCGCTTTGCCCGGAAAACCCGTTCGACGCCGCCGCGGATGCGGCGCAGGAGGAAAGAGCTATGGACGTGAAGCTGTCGACCGCCTTGATCTCGGAGTTCATCGGGACCTTCGCGCTGATCTTCATCGGCGCCGGCGCGGGCGCCTTGGGGGTCGGGGGCGTAGTGGGCGTGGCCTTCGCCCACGGCCTCGTGGTCATGGTCTTCGCCTACGCCTACGGCCATCTCTCGGACACCCACGTCAACCCGGCGGTGACCGTGGGCCTGTTCGTGGCCAAGCAAATCGACGCCACCCGCGCCGCCACCTTCCTCCTCGTGCAGTTCCTCGGCGGCATCGCCGGGGGCCTGGCGCTCGCCTACGTGCTCGCGGGCCAGGACACCAACCTCGGGGCGACCGTGCTCGCCGAGGGCGTGTCGCCGATCCAGGGGCTGGTGCTGGAGACGATCCTGACCTTCTTCCTCGTCAACACCGTCCTCAACGCCGGCGTCAGCGGCAAGGCCGGCCCATTCGCGGGGTTGGCGATCGGCATGACCCTCACCTTCGTGATCCTGATGGGAGGGCCGCTGACCGGGGCGAGCGTCAATCCGGCGCGGACGCTCGGCCCCGCCGTCGCGGCCGGCATCTACTCCGACATCTGGCTCTACTTCGTGGGGCCGATCGCCGGCGGCGTGCTCGCGGCGCTGCTCTACCTCGTGAAGCTCAAGCAGAAGTGAGGTCGGAGTGTCCTCGCGGCTCCTCCGGGTCGGCGCCAGGACCCTCCTCTTCGACGAGACGCGGATCGTGGCGTTCGACGGTTCGGGCGCCGCCGAGCTGGTGGCGCGTCAGCGGCGAGGTCCGCGCCTACCAGCCTTCCTCGAAGCTCTCGTAGATCGTCCGCAGGGTCGACGGCAGGCACGCGACCGCCCCGTAGCCTGGCACGAGACTTCGGACTCTTAATGTACTATACTCACTGAGGCCGCCGAAGTCTGAAGGAGAAAGGAGCCAAAATGCCTCTGAGTCGTCCCCTCACCGACCTCCGAGATCAGGTCCACGAGATCTCACGGATCTGCCATGAATCGGGGGAGCCCGTTTTTCTCACCTACGAGGGCAAGGAGGATCTCGTAGTGATCAGCCTCGAAGCCTATGAAAGGGACCAGGCGCGACTCGAGCTCTATCGGCTCCTCGATGAAGCGGAAGAAGACGTCCGCAATGGTGATCGGGGAGTAAGCGTTGCAACGCTACGCAAGCGGCTTGTACGGTCGTGAAATACGAGGTCCGGGTCCTGCGTCGGGCCGAGAGGGATCTGGAGGAGATTCAGCGCTACATCGCTCAAGACTCGCCGTTCCCGTCGGATCAGGTAGCGTCGACTACGATCGATCGCCTGCTCGACCGGATCGAATCCCTCGAAAGGCTCCCCCGCCGTGGTGCCCGGCCACGAGATGAGCGGCTCAGAAGAAACGACTATCGTTTTGTGATGGAACCTCCCTATCTCATTTTCTATAAGATCAGGAAGTCCCAGGTTTGGGTGTACCGGATTCTGCACGGGAAGCGAGCTTACGAAAGGATCTTGTAGTGCGGCCGACCGGCGAAGGCGTCTCGCTGTCCTCCAGAGCTAAAGGGCTGCAACGGACACTGGCATGGGACGAGATCGTCGAGTGGAACGCGTCTTCGACCCTCCGGCCTTTACCTACCGGGTCGTCCTCAAGACGGGGGATCAGGTCCGCGTGGATTTCGTCGACGAAGGCGCTCTACGACGCGAGGTAGAGCGCCGGGGCGTTCTCTGGACGGAGGGAGGACGAGCTACGCGCCGATGACCGCGCCAGCAGCGGGACGGTCCATCATCTGGCCATACATGCTCGCCTCCATGGGTCTTGGGGGGCCGACGGTCGTGGGCTCGCGGCCCGACCTGCTGAGCGGGATCGAGGAAAGCTACACGTCCGCAGTTCCGGCGTAAGGGCGGGCCTCCGTGCCCGCCCTCGCTGATGCCGGACCTCTCCCTGCGGATCGAAGGCCACACGGACTCCACTGGCTCGGAAACGTGGAACCGCCAGCTCTCCGAGCTCCGCGCCGCCTCGGTGCGCGACCTGCTCGAAGGCCAGGGCGGTCGTTGCGACGCGCATGACGACCGCCGGCTTCGGCTGGGATCGTCCGGTCGCCGACAACGCCACCGCGGACGGCCGCGCCGCAACCGCCGGGTCGAGGTCGCCATTGCCGAGAGTCAGCCCGCGGAATCCGTCAGCGGCGGCAGATGACGAACAACGGCGAGCGGCGCGACCGTACCCTCGGACGAGTGGCTGCCCAAAGCGCCGCGGGCAGGTGAGAAGACCGGGGGTGACGGGGCGCCCCGGAAGGGCGCCCCGTCAGCCTACCAGTTCCCCATCCGTCGGCCGCCCTCTGTGGGCGCTGAAGCAGAGCGTCGCAGCGTGGCCCGCCTGGCGCTCTTCGGGCGGCAGTTCCGCTGCTAGCTTCTCGACGGTCTGAAGCTCTACTATAAGCCCCAAGGCCGGAGCGGGCTGAGACCGAAGCCCCAAGGCCGGAGTGGGCTGAGACCGGTGAGGAATCGGGGGATCGGCACTGGTGGAAGGGGCGCGGCATGGACGCAGAAGAACGGATCGTCGAACTTGAGCGGGAAGCCGAACAAATCCGGGCAGGAGAATCTCGTTCTCGACATACTATACCTCGACCGCCGGGCGCCAGCGCCGAGGGAGGACGGATGACTGAAAAGACCCGAACCCAGACGCCACCGCCTGCGAGGAGACTCGGGCCGGGCACGGCCATGCGATCGACTGAAGCCCATCCCATGAGACACCCCTCAATCGTGATCACGATCATCGTAATGCTGTTCGGCTGTCAAGAGAACTCTTCCCATGTCGATAACTGCACGAAGTACTTGAAGGCCACCCTCAAGAGTCCATCTACTCTCGAAATAGTCAGCACTCATGTCCGCCAAGGCGATGGCTTTCCAATTGTCGATGTAGTTTATGATGCCTCTAACTCATTTGGCGTTATGTTGCGCGGCAAGTTCAATTGCAGCTATAATCCTGAAGGGCGCGTGGAGGATGTCGGCGCTTTCATAGAAGCTATCCGAATCAGCGCCCAGGCCGCTAATGAAGCTTTGGAAGAACGCAAGAACAGGCTCGAAGCATTCGAGGGATACGAAGGCCCAATTCGGCCCGGCTCGATTATGATCAACGACGAGGAGATACTCACTACCGCCGAATTGGAAGCGCTCGACAAGAAGGTGGCGAGTCTTTACCCTGACTGACCATGCAGACAGAGCGACTCACCAACCGAGAATCGCGTACCGCTCTCGTTCCTCGGATGAACTTATAATCTGGCGAGGATTCACATGCAGGATAGAAGTCAAGCCGCTACGACGAGCAATGCCTCCCCTCCTCGTAACTGTAGAAACATCTATCTCTGCGGCTATTGCGTCGATTAGTTCTAACACTTTCTTGGCTACGATGGCTCTAGATATCGTCTCTACGGGAAAGACCAAGACGCAACCGCTCGCGCTAGACACCCAGGTCGCAGGGACCAGACGCCTGTTATCGCCGTCAGAGTTCCTCCGAAGTTTGATTCATCGAACTGGAAGCGCTATTTAGCTTACGAGCCCGGCGAGCCGAATCTATTGCGGGTCTTTCTGAGGCTTAACAGAAACTTATTTGATCGCCGTTTCAATATCTCCTCCTTCCAAGCAGCAGTAGCGGTTCCGGGTCCACTACAAGCAGCAATGAACTCTACACCTAACGAGGCTCCGCCTCAGACCGACGAGCGTGTACGCTTTTCACTTCGGAGTGAGCTGGAAGAAGCGCAACAAGCTCCAAGAGAGCACGGATGCCGAAGCACTTCGCCCGTTCACCAAAGACAGACGCTCGCCGC
>DASWIG010000694.1:0-7036 GCA_036397835.1 Thermoanaerobaculia bacterium | reverse complement strand
TGGAGGGCGTAGAACGTCACCGCGGCGCTCCGGCCGTCGGGCAGGACGACGGCGGCCTGCGTCACCGGCACGTAGTCGGAGGCCAGAGCCGCCCGCACCGTGACGCCGTCGTCGACCAGCGGCCGCAGCTCGGGGACGTTCGAGATCCGGCGCAAGGTGACGTTGACCCCCACCACCCACTCCGGCGTCAGGGCGCGCTCGAGGCCCACCAGGAGCTCGTCGGTGAGCTCGGGCTCGAAGCCGGGATCGGTGCGGTGGGCGCTCTCCAGCGGCGAGTCGGGATCGAGGCCGAAGGAGCCGAGAAACTCCAGCGGCTCGCCCTCCTGCCATACGTTGTCGCCGTCAGCGTCGGTGAAGCCGTAGAGGAGCTCCACGCTGCCGAGCGGGTTGAGGCGCGCGACGTCGAACACGCCGAGCTGCTCGGCGAAACGGCCCAGGCTCAGGCGCAGGGTCGTCCTGCCGGCGCCGTCCACGGCGCAGGCGGCGGCGAGCCGCGGCGAGAGCGTGCGCCACTGGAAGGCGCCGTCGCTGCCGGCATAGTCGACGCCGGGCAGGCGGCCGGGGAGCGCCGGGTTGGCGGCCACGGTGCCCGGCAGGTTGCGGCCGTCCTGCAGGTCGAAACGCAGGCCCGCGGTCCACGTCCAGCGTCCGGCGGTCAGGGCGTCCTGGATCCACAGGGCGGCGTAGTCGAGCACGGCGCGGTAGCGGCCGCGGCGCTCGAAGCCGACGAGGTCGATCCCGTCCTCGCAGAGGCCGACGTTCTCACAGGCGATCGAATAGGCCTGGCGCGGTCCGGCCCAGCCGAAGTCGTCGGCGTAGCGGAAGCGCCGCAGCGAGCCGCCGAAATCGAGGGCGTGGGCGGCGTCGCCGACGTCGAAGAAGTACGAGCCCTCGGCCTGCGCCGTCTCCGAGTCGCGGTCGGAGAAGCCGCCCCAGTAGCCGTTTTTCCAGACGCCGTCGGCGTCCTGGAGGGCCTCGCCGCCGGCCGTCCCGGCGCCGCTGCGGGGGATCAGGCCGAAGCCGCCGTCGACGAAGTTGAAGCCGCCGCTGAGGAAGAAACGGGACGTCAGGACGTGGGTGTCCTCGAGCTTGGAGACGTAGGCGGGGCCGCGCTGGCGCCAGGTCGTCTCCGTTGACCGGTCGGGGCCGGCGCCGCGGTTCTCCTTCTTCTTGTGGCCGCGGTGGACCGACGCCACCAGCGAGCTCGACGGGCGCGGCTGGGCGTTGAGCTTGAAGGCGCTGTGGTCCAGCCAGGTGTCGTCGGGAAGCTCGCCGAGGGTCAGCATGTCGACGTCGGTGCGGCCCGCCGACCCCCAGGCCCAGAGGCGGTCGCGGCGCAGCGGTCCGCCGGCCTCGAGGCCGTAGTCGAGGATGCGGTCGACGCGGTTGCCCGACACGCCGGCCTGTCCCGGCGCCAGCTCGTCGCTGACGTCGGGCGGCCGCTGCTCGAACAGGCCCAGGAAGCCGCCGCCGTCGGTCGCCAGCAGCCGGGCCGAGCCGCGCAAGGCGTCGGTGCCGCGCTTGGTGACCATGTGGACGGTGACGCCGGCGGTGGTCGTGCGCACGTCGGAGCCGCCGGTGGAGACGCGCAGCTCCTCGAACTGGTCGAAGTCGTAATAGAGCGCCGAAGCGCCGGTGGCGGCCATGTCGGTGGTGTTGACGCCGTCGATGGAGAAGACGTTGTCCTCGTTGCTCGAGGCCGGCGCCAGGAACTCCGCCTGGACGCCGCTCTCGCTGCCGCCGACGTTGATGCGGTCGGCGAGGATGCCCGGCGCCTGGGTCACCAGGGCCCAGGGATCACGCGGGGTGGGGATGCGCTCGAGCTCGGCGCGGC
The DNA here is from genome assembly GCA_036397835.1 of Thermoanaerobaculia bacterium. Taxonomy (GTDB): domain Bacteria; phylum Acidobacteriota; class Thermoanaerobaculia; order Multivoradales; family J023; genus DASWIG01. The sequence continues at coordinate 5,202 of DASWIG010000694.1, read as the reverse complement.
GCAACGTGGTGCCCTCGTGGAGCGAGCCCACCTCGAGCCGCGGCATGACGTCGATCTCGTCGAGGGTGGTGGGCAGCGGCAGCAGGTCGACGGCGACCTCGGTCACGCGGCCGGGCAGGACGCGGACGTTCTCGAGGCGCGCCGACACGAAGCCTTCCTTGTGCGCCTCGAGGCGGTACCGGCCCTCGCCGACGGCGAGCTCGAAGCGGCCGTCGTCGGCGCTGACGGCACGGCGTCCTGCCGCGGGCAGCCGGACCTCGGCGCCGCCCACCGTGGCGCCGGCCACCGTGGCGGGCCCCCGGCGCTCGCGCACCACGCCGCGGATCGCGCTCTCCATGACCGGCGCCGGCAACCGGCCCGGCACCACCAGCAGGGCGCCGTCCGGCCCCTCGACGACGGCGAGGCCGTGGGGCGCCAGCAACGACGCCAGCCGCTCGCCCGGGGTGACGCCCGCGGGCTCGCTCTCGACGCGCATCTCGGGGCGCACGAGGGCGCTCGAATAGAGGACTTTGTGGCCCTGCGCCTGGAGCTCGGCGAGGGCCGCCGCGAGCGGACGGCCGGTGAGCGGACGGCCGGTGAGCGGACGGCCGGCGCCGGAACCCGCGGCCGCGGCGGCGCACGCCAGGGCGATGACGAGCGCCGCGCGCGCCGTCCACCCGCGCCCGCGGGTCGAAGCCGTCGATCTCCCTACCGTCGTGCGCATACTTCCGGCATCTATGATAGAAAACGTCCGACGAGCGTTTCAGGTTTGATTTTACCGATCGCGGAGGCTCCCGAGGGGCGAGCATGGCGGTCGGTGACTCCTTCACTGGTAGTAGGAGGTGGCGATGGCGCTGAGAATCTCGGATTGGCTCGACGACGAGGGGCTCAATCCACCCGCGGGGAGCTCGGAGAACGGGCTCATCGGCCGCTCGCCGGCGATGCGCAGGCTCTTCGGTCACATCGAGAGCATCAGCGGCAGCGACGCCACGGTGCTGCTCGAAGGCGAGACCGGGGTGGGCAAGAACCGGGTCGCCCGCCTCATCCACCAGATCAGCCCGCGGGCGGCGCGGCCGTTCGTGGCCTTCAACGCGGCGACGCTCTCCGAGGAGCTCTTCGAGAGCGAGCTCTTCGGCCACGTCAAGGGGGCCTTCACCGGCGCCTACGACCATCACAAGGGGCTGGCGCGGGTGGCCGACGGCGGCACGCTCTTCATCGACGAGGTGGGCGAGCTCTCGCTGCCCAACCAGAGCAAGCTGCTCTCGTTCCTGGACCACAAGCAGGTGCGTCCGGTGGGCGGCCTGCGCCCCTTCACCGTCGACCTGCGGCTGATCGCGGCCACCAACCAGGACCTGCGGGTGCGCGTGCGCTCCGGCGCCTTCCGCCGCGACCTCTACTACCGCATCCGGGTCTTCCCGCTCCAGGTGCCCAGCCTGCGCGAGCGTCCCGAGGACGTGCCGATCTTCGCCCGGCACTTCCTCGCCAGGCACAACGGCAAGTACGGCAAGCAGGTGCGCGGATTCACGCGCGAGGCCATGCAAGGGCTGCGGACGGGGCGTTGGGAAGGCAACGTGCGCGAGCTCGAGAACGTGATCGAGCGCGCCGTGGTCCTGACGCCCGACGGCGCCGCGATCGAGCTGAGGACCCTGGCGCTCGAGGAGGACGCGCTGTGCGCCGAGCCGGCGGACGCGGAGGCGACGTCGCTGCGGGCGTCGCGGGAAGGCGCCGAGCGGCAGCTCATCGACCGCGCGCTGCGGCGAGGGCGGTGGAACGTCAGCGCGGCGGCGCGCGAGCTGGGCATCAGCCGGGTGGGACTGACCCGCAAGCTGAAGCAGTTGGGGCTGCGGCGCCCCGGCACCAGCACCTGAGGCCGCGCGGCGCGGCTGCTAGACTCCGTGCATGTCCCCGTGGAGGTGCCGCGACGCCGGTGCTCTGGCGATCTGCGTCCTCGTCGCCGCACCGGCCCTGGCGGCGCCCGATCCGCTCGCGCGCGCCGTCGCCCTCCACCGCGCCGGCGAGCTGACCGCGGCCCTCGCGGCCTACCAGGAGGTGATCGACGCCGGCTCGGGCTCGCCGGAAAACCCGGCGCTGGCGCACCACAACGCCTGCTACGTGCTGATCGATCTGGCCGATCCCGCCCAGGCGCTCGTACACTGCGAGCGGGCGCTGGCGCTGCGGCGCGAGCTCGGCGACGACCGCGGCGTGGCCCGCACCCTCGCCAACCAGGGGCTCGCCCTGCGCCATCTCGGGCGCTACGACGAGGCCGAGCAGGCCTACCGCGAGGCGCTGGCGATCAACGAACGGCTCGGCGACGCGGCGGCCGCGGTGCGCGTGCGGTCGAACCTCGGCGTGCTGGCGATGACGGCGGGCCGCTACGGCGAGGCCATGGACCACCACTCCGCGGCGCAGTCCCTGGCCGAGCGCCACGCGGCCGAGCCGTGGGCGGCGCGCCAGGCGCGCATCGCGCGGCTCAACCGGAGCGCGGTGCTGGAGAAGCTCGGCGCCTACCGCGAGGCCCTCGACCTGCTGCGGGCGCTCGAGGCCGGGGTGGACGAGGACGCCGAGCTGGCGGCCCGCGTGCAGGCCAACCTGGGCGTGATGTACCGCAACCTGGGCGATCCGCTGCGGGCCGTCGACTACTTCGCGCGGGCGGCGGAAGGCTACGCCCGTCTGGACGACGTGGCGGGCCTCTCCAACGCCAAGCTCAACGTGGCGCTGGCCCTCCACCTCAACCTGGGCCGTCTCGAGGCGGCCGAGCTCGCCTTTCACGAGGCCCTCGACCTCGCCCGCGCCGGCGGCGACCGCGCCGAGGTGATCCAGGACCTCTTCTACCTCGGCAACCTGCAGCTCGAGCTCGGCCGGGTCGGGGAGGCGGAGCGCTCGTTCCGCGATTGCCTCGACCTGGCGAGCGCCGCCGGCTCCGCCGAGGGCACCTGGTCGGGTCTCCACGGGCTGGGGCGCGTGGCGGAAGGGCGCGGCGACTTGCGTGCCGCTCTCGAGCTCTTCCGCCAGGCCATGGCGGCGGTCGAGTCGACGCGCGCGAGCCTGGAGGACGCCGACCGCCGCGCCGGCTACTTCGGCGACAAGCGGCCGATCTACGCCGCCGCGGTGCGGGTGCTGGCGCGCCTGCACCGCGACGAGCCGGCCGCCGGCCACGGCGAGGAGGCGCTCGCGGTGGTGCAACGCGCCAAGGCGCGGGAGCTGCTCGACGCCCTGGGCGCCGAGCGCGCGCCGGCCGAGCCGCTCGCCGCCGCGGCCCTGCGCTCCCTCCTCGGCGAGGGCGAGGTGGCGCTCGAGTACTTCCGCGGCGAGGACGACCTCTATCTGTGGATCGTCCGCCGCCACGGCGTCCGCTTCGTCGACCTGGGGCCGGCGCGGCCGATCCTCGACCAGGTGGCGCGCGTCCACGATGCCCTGGCCTCCGGCCGCGACCCGCCTGCCGAGGTCGTGGCCGGGCTGTCGCGGGCGCTGCTGAGCGAGACCGCCGTGCCCGCCGACGCCACGGTCCTGAAGATCGCGCCGGACGGCAAGCTCTTCCAGCTTCCGTTCGAAATCCTCGCCGCTCCCGGCGCCGGCCGCGAGACCCTGATCGACCGCCTGAGCGTCGCCTACCTCCCCAGCGTCTCGACCCTCGCCCTGCTGCTGCGGCGCCGCGACGCCCAGGCGCAGGGGCCCCGGCCCGCCTTGCGGCTGGTGGGCTTCGGCAACCCCGAGCTGCCGGCGGCGGCGGCGGCGCCGTGGGCGCCCGCGAGCCTGCTGGTGACGCGTCACGGTCTCGGTCCGCTACCGGCGGCCCAACGCGAGATCGCCACCGTCGGCCGCATCCTGGCGGGCCGCCAGGAGACCCGGGTCGGCGGCGGGGCCACCGAGCAGGCCTTCCGCGACCTCGCCGCGCGCGACAGCCTGGTGATGCACCTGGCCACCCACGCGATCGCCGGCGAGGGTCCTGGCCGCGTCCCGGCCGTCCTGCTCGCCGCCGGCGCGGGCCACGACGGCGTGCTGCACCCGCGGGAGATCGCGGCGCTCGACTACCGCGCCCGCCTCACCGTGCTCTCCTCCTGCCGGTCGGCTCCGGGCGAAACCGAGGACGGCCGGGCCCTGACGTCGCTGGCCGAGGCGTTCCTGGCCGCGGGCTCCTCCGGCGTCGTGGCCGCGCTGTGGGACGTCGAGGACGCCGCGGCCGCCGCCTTCATGACCCAGTTCTACGATCAGCTCGGCCGCGGCCTCAGCGCCGCCGAGGCTCTGCGCCGGGCCAAGCTGCGGTTGCGCGCCGAACCGGGCTGGAATCGGCCCGCGCTGTGGTCTGCGTACGTGCTGGTCGGCGAAGGAGAGCGGGTCGTACGCCGTCCGTTGGTGCCGGCCTGGGCGTGGATCACGGCGGCGCTGCTCCTGGCGGCCGGGCTGCGCCTCGGCCTGCGGCGCTGACGGCCAAGGGTCTGGCCTGGGAGTCGGGGGCTCTCGAAGGCCGGCTGATCCCGTTCACCCCATGGAGTGGAAGATCTCCTCGATCTTCACCGTGATCCCGGTGGGCGGATCGACGACCTCGCCGCTCGCATGGACCTTGAGCTTCTTCCGCGGCTCGAGGACGACGATGGATTCCACCACCGGCTGCACGATCCAGCACGACCTGACGCCCGCCTCGAAGTAGGCTTCGGCCTTGCGGATCAGCGCGTCAAGCGACTGCGTGGGAGAGAGGATCTCGACCACGGTGAGCGGCGGATCGGTCTGCTTCACGTGGTCGTGCTGCCAGTCCACGGAGATCCGGGGATAGACGCTGATGTCGGGCACGTCGGGCGTTCCGTCCAGCTCGAGGCTGAGCTCCGAGAGGATCGAGTACTTCTCGAGGTGGCGCGAGAAGGCGACGATAAGAGAAGTCTGGACGGCGCTGTGATTCAGACTCGGCATCGGCTTGCCCCTCTCCACTTCGTACTCTGACAGGGTCTGGACGGCTTCCATGATGCCTTCTCCTTCCGGTGGACGTGCCTACGGCTGCGGTCCGCCCGTGCGGGACGTCTGTCCGGGATCCTAACACACCCGCCGGCCACGGACCGGAGCTGGTGGAAAGCCTTGCCGCCGCTGTCCGCCACCCGGCTCGCCCAGATTCTCGGTGGACAGCTCTTCACTCGTAGTGCGTCCACATCCGGATCACCTTGACAGTCCTCTCGCCGTCATGGACCCGGTAGACCAGCCGGTGCTGGATGTTGATCCGCCGCGAGCAGGCGC
>DASWIG010000693.1:0-8139 GCA_036397835.1 Thermoanaerobaculia bacterium | reverse complement strand
TCTCGCTCTCGATCGGAACCTCATCTTCTCGGTTTCCTCGGGTTTCAGGTTGCTCACCCCGGATGATGCCTCATCTCCGCAGGTATCGAAAGGGCTCGCTGCCGGAGGCGCGATCCTGAGTGACCCGCCTCGGCGTCCTAGGAAGTCGATCCTCCTCGTGGTAGAACCGGACCGATGACGGCGACGGACAAGACGTCCGCGTTCGACGCTCTCGGCGAGCTGCTCGGCGAGCGCTTCACGACCGCCCGGGCGGTGCGCGACGAGCACGGCAAGGACGCCTCCTGGCACCCGCCGCAGCCGCCCGACGCCGTCTGCTTCCCGGAGTCGACGGCCGAGGTGGCGAGGGTGGTCGCGATCTGCGCCGGCGAGCGGATCCCGATGATCCCCTTCGGCACCGGCACCTCGCTCGAAGGGCACGTCCAGGCGCCGCACGGCGGCGTCTCGGTGGACCTCTCGCGCATGGACCGCATCGTGGCGCTGCGCCCCGCGGACCTCGACGCCACGGTGGAAGCGGGCGTCACCTGCAAGCAGCTCAACCGCCTGGCGGCGGACCACGGCCTCTTCTTCCCGGTCGACCCGGGCGCCGAGTGCACCCTCGGCGGCATGGCGGCCACGCGCGCCAGCGGCACCAACGCGGTGCGCTACGGCACGATGCGCGAGAACGTGCTGGCGATGACCGTGGTGCTGCCCGACGGCCGGGTGATCCGCACCGGGAGCCGCGCCCGCAAGTCGTCGGCGGGCTACGACCTGACGCGTCTCTTCGTGGGCTCGGAGGGCACCCTGGGGATCGCGACCGAGGTGACCCTGCGCCTCCATGGATTGCCGGAGGCGATCTCCTCGGCGGCGGTCTCGTTCGCGTCGCTCCACGGCGCCGTCCACACGGCGATCCGCACGATCCAATCAGGGATCCCGGTGGCGCGCATGGAGCTGCTCGACGCGCTGCTGATGGACGCGGTCAACCGTTACGCCAGGCTCGACCACGCGGTGGCGCCGACGCTGCTCTTCGAGTTCCACGGCAGCGCCGCGGGCGTCGAGGAGCAGGCCCGCGACGTCGCGCAGATCGCCGCCGAGCTCGGCGGCGAGGGCTTCCGTTGGTCCGTCGACGCGGCGCAGCGCGAGCGCCTGTGGGAGGCGCGTCACCACGCCTACTTCGCGGCCCTGGCCCTGCGTCCGGGCTGCCAGGGCTGGACGACGGACGTCTGCGTACCCATCTCGCGTCTCGCCGACTGCGTGCTGGAGACCCGGCAGGACCTCGAGGAGAGCCCGCTCCTGGCCCCCATCGTGGGCCACGTGGGCGACGGCAACTTCCACCTGGTGATGCTGGTCGACCGCGACGACCCGGCGGACCTGGCGGAGGCGCAGCGGATCCACGAGCGTCTCGTCGCGCGCGCCCTGGCGATGGACGGCACCTCGACGGGGGAGCACGGCGTCGGCCTCGGCAAGCGCGCGTTCATGGCCGCCGAGCACGGCGACGCGCTCGACGTGATGCGTGCCGTCAAGGCGGCGATCGATCCGCTGGGGTTGATGAACCCGGGGAAGATCTTGTAGGGCCAAGACGAGCTGGTCGCGGGTTGCGGCCCGGCCGACGACGGATCAGAATGGCCCGGTGATCGGCCAGCGCTACCAGATCCTCGCCGAGCTCGGCCGCGGCGCCATGGGCACCGTCTACCGTGCGGCCGACCGCCTGACCGGTTGGATGGTGGCCCTGAAGCAGGTCTCGAGCATCGGCCGCGAGCCGTCCGTGGCGCCGCGCGGCAAGAGCGCGTCGCTGTTCGGTCCCACCCCCCAGGAACGCCTGATGTTGGCGCAGGAGTTCCGGCTGCTGGCGTCGTTGCGCCACCCCCACGTGATCAGCGTGCTCGATTACGGCTTCGACGAGCTGCTGCGCCCGTTCTACACCATGGAGCTGCTCGAGCGGCCGCGCACGCTCCTCGAAGCGGGCCGCGGCCAGCCCTTCGAGCGCCAGCTCGAGCTCCTGATCCAGACTCTCCAGGCCCTCGCCTATCTCCACCGCCGCGGCGTGCTCCACCGCGACGTCAAGCCGACCAACGTCCTGGTGGAGGATGGCCGGGTCAAGCTCGTGGACTTCGGCATCGCCGAGCCGCGCGACGAGGCCCGTGCCGGGGTCAGCGGCAGCGTGCCCTACATGGCCCCCGAGATCCTCCAGGAGCGGGCCCCCGACGAGGCGGCGGACCTCTACGCCGTGGGCGTGATGGCCTACGAGATGCTCGCCGGCCGCCACCCCTACGAGGACGACAGCGTCGCCATGATGATGGTCAAGGCGGTGCGCGAGCCGCCGGAGATTTCGACCAGGGACTTCGACGGCCGGCTCGTCCCGGTGCTCGAGCGGCTCCTCGCCAAGGACCCCGCGGTGCGCTACCGCGACGCCGCCGAGGTGATCCGCGACCTTTCGGCCGCCGGCCGCCTCGAGAGCTCACAGGAGACGGTGGAGATCCGCGAGAGCTTCCTCCAATCGGCGCGCCTGGTGGGCCGCCGGCGCGAGATCGAGCGCCTGCGGGCCCTGCTCGAGGCGGCCCGCGCCGGCCGCGGCGGCGCCCTGCTGGTGGGCGGCGAGAGCGGCGTGGGCAAGTCGCGCCTGGTCGACGAGATCAAGGCCATGGCGCTGGTCGAGGGCGCCCTGGTGCTCCCCGGCCAGGCCGTGCGCCAGGGCGGCAGCCCGTACCAGCTCTGGCGCCAGGCGCTGCGCTGGCTGTGCATGCTGCTCGCTCCGGACGACGAGGTCGCCGCCGTGGTCAAGCCCCACGTGCCCGACCTCGCCGAGCTCCTGGGCCGCGAGGTGGGCGACGCGCCCGAGCGCGATCCGCAGGCGGCCCAACAGCGTCTGCTGAGCACGGTGGAGGGGCTCTTCCGGCGTCTCGCGCACCCTACGGTGCTGCTGCTCGAGGACGTCCAGTGGGCGGGCAGCGAGAGCCTGGCGCTGCTGGCGCGGCTGCAGCAGGTCGCGCCCGAGCTGCCGCTGCTGGTGGTGGCGACGTTCCGCGACGACGAGAGCCCGGATCTGCCCGACAAGCTGGCGCCGGCCGAGCTCGTGAAGCTCGAGCGTCTCGACCTGGAAGCGATCGCCGAGCTCAGCGAGTCCATGCTCGGCGAGGTGGGCCTCGAGGCGCCGGTGCTCGACCTGCTGATCCGCGAGACCGCGGGCAACGCGCTCTTTCTGGTGGAGGTGGCCCGCGCCCTCGCCGAGCACGCCGGCCGGCTCGACCGCATCGATCCGGCACGGCTGCCCGAGCACGTGACGACCGGCAACATCGAGCGCCTGATCCGTCGCCGCGTGCGGCGTCTGCCGCGGCGCGACCGCGAGCTGCTCGAGCTCGCGGCGGTGGCCGGGCGCGCCGTGGACGAACGCCTGCTCTCGGCGTTCGCCGCCGAGACGCTCGGCCCCGAAGTGGAGCTCGAAGCCTGGCTCGAGGACTGCGCGAACGTGGCGGTCCTCGAGGTCGGGGGCGGGCAGTGGCGTTTCGCCCACGACCGCCTGCGCGAAATGTTGGCGCAGGACCTGCCGGCCGACCAGCGGCGCCGCGCTCACCGGCGGATCGCGGAGGCGATCTTCGCGGTCTACGGCGAGGCGGCGGAGCACGCCACGGCGCTCGCCCACCACTGGGCCGAGGCGGCCGACATCAGCGACGCTGAGGCCACCGGCAAGGCCGTGGATTACCTCGAGCGCGCCGGCAACCTGGCGACGGCGAGCTGCGCTACCGAGGAGGCGGCGCGGCAGCTCACCCGCGGCTTGCAGCTTCACGGCACCCTGGCCCCGACGCCCGAGCGCCGGCGCCAGGAGATCCGCTACCACGTGGCGCTCGGCGCCACCTACCTGATGGGCCGCGGCTTCAGCGCGCCCGAGGTCGGCCAGGCCTTCGGCCGCGCGCGCGCCCTAGCGGAGCAGGCGGGCGACGCCTCGCACCTGATCTCGGCGCTGCTCGGCCTGTGGCGGTTCCACATCGTGCGCGGCGACCTCGAGACCACGCGCGGTCTGGCCGAAGAGATGCTCGGCCACGCCGCGGCGAGCGGCAACGCGTCGCATGGTCTTCTGGCGACCTACGCGCTGGGCACCACGCTGCTCTTCCAGGGCGAGCCCGCCCCCGCGGCCCAGCACCTGCGCGAATCGATCCGTCTCTTCGAGACCCTCGAATCGGGCACCCGGCGCGAGATTGCCGCCCTTGGCTCCCCGATCGGCCAGAACCCCGCCGTCGCCGCCCTCGCCTACGCCGGCTGGGCCTTGTGGTGCCTGGGCTACCCCGAGCAGGCCGTGGAGCTCAATCGCCGGGCCCTGGCGCTCGCCGACGAGATGGCGCACCCCTTCAGCCAGGCGTTCGCCCACACTCTGCAGGCCTGGCTCGAGCAGATGCGCGGCGACGCCGCGGCGACCGCCGAAGCGGCGCTCGAGGCGATCGCGATCTGCGAGCGCAACGGCTTCCCTTACTTCCTTGCGGTGAGCACCATTTTCCAGGGCTGGGCGCTCGCGCGTCTCGGCCACGCCGAGGAAGGCGCGGCCCGCATCCGCAAGGTGCTCGACGGCCTGCGCTCCGGCGGCGCCGAGCTCTTCCGCCCCTACTTCCTGACCCTCCTCGCCGAGGCCACCGCCGAGGCGGGGCAGGTGGAGGAGAGCCTCCAGATGCTCGCGGGCGCCCTCGACAACGTCGACCGCCGCGGCGGCGGCTTCTGGAAGCCGGAGATGGTCCGGCTCACGGGCGAGCTCGGAATGAGGCTCCCGGAGCCCGACGTCGAGGCGGCGGAGAGCGCCTTCCAGGAGGCGCTCTCGACCGCGCGCCGGCGCGGCGAGCGCGCCCTCGAGCTGCGCGCCGCCATGAGCCTGGCGCGCCTCTGGGCCGACGACGCCGAGCGCTTCGAGCAGGCGAAGGCGTCCCTTCAGGCAATTTACGATAGCTTCGACGAAGGCTGGGACACCGCCGACCTCGTTGCCGCCCGGCGGCTGCTGGAGGAACCGACATGACCTACGACGAGGTGATCGCCCTCCTGGAGGAGAACCGCGACGAGCGCGGCCAGTCCCATTGGGCGAAACAGAAGACCGGCGAGCTGAAGAGCTTCGGCATCGGCCTGACCAGGCTGCGCGAGCTGGCCAAGCGGATCGGCCGCGACCACGACCTGGCCCTCGAGCTCTGGAACAGCGACGTCTACGACGCCAAGGTAGTGGGCGCGCTCATCGACGAGCCCAAGAAGATGACCCGCGAGCAGGTGGAATCCCAGGTCGAGGACACCCGCGACGGCATGCTGGCGCACGTCTACTGCTCGTGCGACGCCACCCTGCCCAAGACGCCGTTCGTCCGCGACCTGGCCGTCGAGTGGATGGATTCGGCCGACGCGCACCGGCGCCGCTGCGGCTACGCCCTGCTCTACGAGCTCGGCAAGATGAAGAGCAAGACCCTGGACGACGCCTTCTTCGAGACCTACGTCGACCGCATTCGCGAACGGATCCACGACGAGGAGAACTGGGTGCGCGACGCCATGAACGCGTCCCTGCTCTCGATCGGCAAGCGCAACGCCAACCTCCACGAGAAGACGCTGGCCGCCGCCCGCGCCATCGGCCCCGTCCACGTCGACTACGGCGACAACAGTTGCCAGCCGGTCGACGTCGTCAAGCACATGACGAGCGACTACGTCCGCGCGAAATTCGGCAAGTGAAGGGCGCTCACTCGGGCTTCAGCTTCGCCAGGTAGAGCAGCGCCGCGACCACTCCGCCGGCGATCGGCCCCATGAAGTAGAGCCAGACGTCGGACGTCGAGCCGGCCCTCGCCGGCCTGATCGAAGCGTCGAAACGCGACCTGTCGTCCGCGAATCCCGTTTCGACGCGGCCGTGGCAGGATTTGTCGACGGCGCCTTCCGGCCGACGCGGCCGTGACGCGATTTGGCCGGCGCCGCCGCGGTTTGAGCGCGGCCGGTGCACGGCTCGGCTGCGGCACGTCGGCTCGACGCGGTCGAGGCAGGGCGAACGACGCCGGCCTCGCGTCCTGTAGCCTCGGAGACGCCAGGATTCGCGGATCCTCGCCTTCCGAAGGCTTCGGGACGCGCCGATTTCCGAAACGAGGCTTTCCGAAGGCTTCGAGACGGGGCCGATCCGCGAATCGTAACGACTGGAAGGCTTCGAGGCGTTACGCGCCCGCGAATCGTCCCTTTCCGAGGGCTTCGATTCGCCCGATTTCGCGGCCATCGGCGGTGCCGGCCTCTTCGGGACGTCATTCGCCAGGATTCCCGCCGTCTCGACGGGCTCGGAACGCCTCGTGGCGGACGCGGAGGCTTCCCCGAGGGCTCGGTGCTGGCTCGGTCTCTCGCTCATGGTCTTCCTTCCTTTTCGGTTCGGCCCAGGCGGCCGTCGGTGGCGACGCGAGCGAGGATACGGAGCGCTTCGGGCGGCCTGTTTGGCGAATCCGTAGGAAAAAAACTTTCGGTTTGGCGAGAGCTCCTGTCCGGCGCCCGTGGTCCTCTGTCCGTCGCACCGGGCCTTGCGGGCCGTCGGTGGCGACGCGAGTGAGGATAGGGCGCTCCACGACCCCGGCCACATCCGCCAGATCGCCGAGCTGGCCCGCGCCCGCAAGTACCGGCCGGCGCCGGCCCGATGGCCGCCTCCTACAACCTGAAACCCTGATTCGCCCGGCTCGACGACCGGGCCGTCTTCACGGGGGATGCTCGAGGGTCCGACCTCCCGCGGAGGTCGAGCCGGCGCCCGCGGCGACTCTTGTACCTGGTTCGCCCTCGCTCAGACGGGCGAGGTCGTTGTCCGGGGTCTGCGTCATGAACCCCACCTCGCCCTCGTCGTCGCCGTCGCTCAGGCGTCGCTCGAGGATCTCTCCGGCATGGGCGAGCACCTCGTAGCTGGCAGCCTCTGAGGCCCAGCGCGAGCGACGCCTGGGACCTGAGGAGCCACTCGACGACGTTCAGGGCCTCGACGAGCTCGGGTGCGTGTGCCGGAGCCAGCCGACCTTCCGAGCTTGCCGCTGACGAGGGCGTGGACGTCGGCGCTGGCGGCATCCTCGGCGGTCGTGACCTGAAACCGCTGCTCGGGGCCCATCGTGGGATAGACTGCCGCGATGAGCAGCGCCGTCTCGCGCTCGGTGAACACGGGTCGGGTGTGCCGTCGCCGCTTTCGGCCTCGCGCAGGACGGCGGAGCTGTCTCTCCACTGTCGGACGGTCCACGGGCGAGGCGTACCTGGATTCGGAGAACGTCGAGCCGCACCGGTCCCAGTGGGAGGGCGGTCGAGGAAGTCGGGGTTGAAGCCGCTGGTAGGATTCTTCGAGCTGCGCATGGAATTGACCTCCTTGCGTGGTCAGGCTCCGGTAGCGGATGATGTCCGCTGCCGGGGCCGTTGAGAAAATGGAAAAGGAAACAAGTGATGGCTGCCGATGAAGAACCAACCGGCATAGATTTCGCAGGCATTGGCAAGCTCGCAGAAACCGTGAAGGAAGTGGTGAAGCCTTTCCTGGACCCCGTTCTCTCCGAAAGCGGTGGATACGTGGCCGACAGAATTCGCTTCCTAAGATTCAGACAAGGTCTCAGGGTAGCACAAAAAGCCAAAGCTCTACTCGACCAACTTCAGATTCCCGTTAATCCGGTTCCACTGAACATTCTTGTGCCGATATTGGAGGGAGCTAGCCTTGAAGAGGACCAGGAATTAGTCGAGCAATGGGCTCGGCTTCTAGCATCGGCATCAGCTGGTGAGCAAATAACGCCTCTGTTTCCAGCTATCCTTGCTAGGATGACCTCACTTGAGGCACGGGTGCTCCAATGGTTGTGGGATCGAATGCAGATACAATTGGAAGTCAGTACGCTTGAAGAGCGGCCACGGTCACCGGAGATTCTTTGGGAAGAACTCGTTACACATTTCGAGTTTTCGACGTGGGAATGTGAGTACCTCCTCGACCGTTTGCAGGCGCAACAGCTTATTCTGGTGACAACAACAGTCAAGGATCGCGCAATTGGTCGGATCATAAGCCTGTCCAATAGTACTTACATAACGTTCACTGCTCTAGATTCCTAGGATCTGCGAATTGAAGGTAGATGAGTCAAATTCCTTGAATGTTTTAACAGAGCAAACTCCCCTCTACGCCGGTCAATTCTTTCTGGGCCGGCTTGGCGCAGCAAGTACGATCGCTCTTCGGCGATA
>DASWIG010000692.1:0-12950 GCA_036397835.1 Thermoanaerobaculia bacterium | reverse complement strand
TGCTCGGATTGCCCGGCGGCGTCGAGGTCATGCTCTACGAGCCTCGACACCCTGTGATGATCGATGCCGCGGCGGCGACGAACCCCTCGTCTTCCCGCTCCACCGCCACCCGACGCCCCAGGAGACGCGCCTGCAAGCCGTCGACGAGCGCGTAGATCGTCGGGATGATCAGCAGCGTCAGCACCGTGGACGCCACCAGGCCGCTGATCACCGAGATCGCCATCGGCGTGCGGATCTCGGCGCCGTCGCCGAGCCCGAGCGCCATCGGCAGGAGGCCGAGCACCGTGGTCGCCGTGGTCATCAGGATCGGACGCAGGCGCACCGTGCCGGCGGTGACGATGGCCTCGTCGCGCGCCAGGCCGCGGCGCTTCAGCGTGTTGATGTAGTCCACCAGCACGATGGCGTTGTTGACCACGATGCCGGCGAGCATGATCATGCCCAGGAAGACCACGATCGACAGCGCGACGTCGAGGACCGCCAGCACCAGGAAGGTGCCGAAGAACGCCAGCGGGATGGTGAACATGATCACCAGCGGGTGCAGCAGCGACTCGAATTGCGCCGCCATGATCACGTAGACGAGGAAGATCGACAGCCCCAGGGCGAGCCACAGGCTCCCCTGCGAGCGCTCCCACTCCTGGTTCTGGCCGGTAAGGTAGAAGGCCATGTGCGAGGGCAGCTCGACCTCCTCGCGCAGCCGCTCTTCGATCTTGCCGACGACGTCGGCGAGCGCGCCGCCGGCGAGGTTGGCGCGGATCAGGGCCACCCGCCGGCCGTCGATGCGGCGCACCTCGCTCGGCCCTTCGCCGAGCTCCACGCCGGCCACCGCCGCCAGCCGGATCGGCCGTCCGTCGCTTGCCGCGGCGCCGGTGTCGAAGGCCGTCAGTTGCACGTCCCCGGCGGCGGCCGTGGACGCCTGGTCCGGGTTGACGATGAGCTCGCGTACGTCGTCGACGGTGGCGCGATCGTCCTCGGCGAAGCGCACCAGGATCGGGATGCGCCGGTCCTTCAGGTTGTAGCGCGTGGCCTCGTAGCCCTTGATCGAGTTGCGCACCAGCTCGGCGACCTCGGCGATGTTGAGGTCGTAGCGCGCGAGCTGGTCGCGGTCGTAGACGATCTGCACCTCGGGCGCGCCCTTGCGCAGCGTGGTCTCCACGTCGGCGAGCTCGGGCATGGCCGCCATGACGTCGCGCACCTCGCCGGCGTAACGCTTGAGCTCGGCCAGGTCGTCGCCGTGGAGCTCGACCTCGATCGGGGTGCGGAAGCTGAAGAGCACCGGACGCACGATGCGCGTCTCGAGGTCCGGGATGTCGCGGAACCTCTTGCGCAGGCGGCCGATCACCTCCTCCTCGAGCCGCGGGTCGGCGCGGTCGAGGAGCACCTTGAAGCGCCCCGTGTGCTCGCCTTCGTCGGAGCGCTGGGAGTTGGCGGCGTCGTAGCCGAAGGTCACCAGGAGCGAGTCCATGTGCCGGCGCTCGGCGAGGATCGCCTCCTCGACCGGACGCAGGATCTCGTCGGTCTCCTCGAGCGCCGTGCCCACCGGCAACGCCACCTCGACCGTGAACTCGCCCTGGTGGACCTCCGGCAGCAGCTCGCTCGGCAACCGCGTGCCCAGCCAACCCATCGCCGCCAGCGACGCCAGCGCCGACAGCATGATCGTCCCCGGATGGCGCAAAGCCCAGCGCAGCGTTCGCGGGTAGAGGCTCTGGAGCGAATCGAGCATCCCCCCCACCAGCGCCAGGAACGGCCTGGCAACGACTCCGAAGACGACGCGGAAGACCGGCCAGAGGACTCGTGTGAGAAGCGCCAGGACTCCGAGGAGCAGGAGCCGCACGACCAGCCCCACGATCTCCAAAGCGAGGTGGATCACCAGCCGCGCTACCAGGTAGACGGCAAAGACGAGGCCGGGGAGGAAGCTCAGGAGCGGACGCCCGCGGACCCAGCGCAGCGTCTGCGCGATCTCGTCGCGGAACGTCGGCAGGGACCGAAACCGCCACAGCCTGGCGGCGCCGGCGCTCTCGAGGTCGAAGCCGCCGCGGCTGGCCAGCATCGGGATGAATGCCACTGCCACCACCAGCGACACCAGGAGCGAGATGACCACCGCCAGGCCGAGGTCGCCGAAGGCCTGTCCCGCCACCCCTTCGACGAAGACCATGGGGAAGAAGACGGCGATCGACGTCAGGGTCGACGCGACCACGGCGCCGCGCACCTCGCGGGTGCCGCGCACCGCCGCCGGCTTGACGCCGTCGCCCTCCTCGCGGCAACGGAAGATCGACTCGAGGACGACGATCGACGAGTCGACGAGCATGCCGATCCCCAGCGCCAGGCCCCCGAGCGACATGATGTTGAGCGTCACCCCGAGCAAGTTGAGCGGCGCGAAGGTCACCAGCAGCGAGATCGGGATCGACACGGCGATGATGGCGGTGGTCTTGAAGTTGCGCAGGAAGAAGAAGAGGACCGCCACCGCCAGCAGGCCGCCGAGGATGGCCGTGTTGCGCACCTCGTCGATCGACGACTTGATGAAGATCGAGCGGTCGGCCACCACCTCGAGCAGCACGTTCTCGTTCTTGTAGAGGTCCTCGGCGAGGCCGCCGCCCGCGGCGGGCTTCTTTTCGCCGCGCTGCCACCAGGGCTTTTCCTCGGGCTCGGCTTCGGCCTGACGCGCTTCGAAGGCGGCGACGTCGAAGTCGCCGAGGGCCGCGCGCACGCGCCGCGACAGCGTCACCATGTTGGCGTCGGCTTCCTTGTAGACGTCGATCTGCACGCTCTCGCCGCCGTCGGTGCGGGTGAGGATCTCGCGCTCCTTGTGCGCCATCGTCACCGCGGCCACGTCGCGCACGCGCACGTCGCGGCCGCCCAGGCGGGCGACCACGGTGTCGCGGATCTGCTCGAGGTCCTGGTACTCGTTCAGGGTGCGCACCATGTACTCGGTGCGCCCCTCCTTCAGGGTGCCGCCGGCGACGTTGACGTTCTCCTGGCGCAGGCGGTCGATCACCCGCTGGATCGACAGCCCGGTGCGCCGGAGCTGCTTCTCGTCGACCAGCACGTGGATCTCCTCCTCGAGGCCGCCGCGCAGGCGTACCGCGGCGACGCCAGCGATCGGCTCGAGGGCGCGCTTGACCTGGAGCTCGGCGACGCGGCGCACGGTGCGCAGCCCCTCCTCGCCGCCGAAGCGCTCGCCGCGGCCCGAGAGCGAGAGCTCGAGCACCGGGTCGAGCGACGGGTCGAAGCGCAGGATCAGGGGCCGCTCGGCCTCGGGCGGCAGGAAGACGAGGTCGAGCTTCTCCAGGGTGTCCTGGATCGCCTCGGACATCCCGGTGTCCCAGGTGAACTCGAGCACCACGTCGGAGACGCCGGCGCGGCTGATCGAGGACAGGCGCGTCAGGCCGCCGATCACCCCCAGGGCCTCCTCGATGGGGCGGCTGACGTCGTTTTCCACCTCTTCGGGAGCGGCGCCCGGATACTCGGTGCGCACGGTGATCGTGGGGTAGGAGAGCTCCGGCATCAGGGTGATCGGCAGGCGCTGGTAGGACAGCGCGCCGAAGACCACGGCGGCCAGGAAGACCATGAGGATGGCCACCGGCCGCTCGGTGCTGAAGCTCGAGGAGGGCACGCGGGATTCTGGGGAATTCACTGTGGATGGCCTCGCTGGCGACGGGAGGGCAGGCACGGGGGCCTGCCCCTACGATGTCTTTGGCTTGTCGCCCGCCAGCCGCACCTTGGTGCCGTCCTTGAGGCCGGCCTGGCCGGCGACCACCACGCGGTCGCCCACGGCCAACCCGGCGCCCGGGTCGGGCTCGATCCAGCCCTGGTCCTGGAGCCGCGGCTCGACCGTCAGGCGCTCGACCGTCATGTCGCCGGTCAGGCGGAAGAGGAAGGCGCGGTTCTGGTCGTAGACCACGGCCCGTTTGGGCACCAGCAGCGCGTCCTCGCGCGTGTCGGTGACCAGCTCCACCTCCACGTACATGCCCGGCCGCAGGCCCTGCTGGCGGGGCACCTCCACCGTGACCTTCACCGTGCCGCTCTTGGGGTCGACGATCGGCGCGATGCGCTCGACGTTGCCGCGCCGCGCGTCGCCGCCCAGCGACGAGGAGAAGAGCCGCGCCTCCTGGCCGATGGCGAGCCGCCGGACCTCCTTCTCGGGCACGAAGACGCGGGCCACGATGGTGTCGAAGTCCACGAGGTCGAAGAGGTGCTGGTTGACGGTGATGTGGTCGCCCAGGTTCACCATGCGGCGGGTCACGACGCCGGCGATCGGCGCGCGGACCTCGGTGTAGCCGAGCTCGCGCCGGGAGTCGGCGAGGGCGAGCTCGAGCTGTTCGAGCTCGTAGGTGGAGTCGTTGTAGGCCTGCTCGCTGATCAGGCTCTGGGCATAGAGGTTCTTCTGGCGCTCGTACTCGCGGCGCGCCTTGGCGATCTGGCTCTCGACCCGCGCCAGGCTCGAGCGCTGCTGGTCGTCCTGGAGCCGCAAGAGCAGGTCGCCTTTGGCCACCGAGTCGCCTTCCTCCACCGAGAGCGCGGTGACCAGGCGGGTGGCCTGGGAGAACACCTGGACCTCGCTTTCGGCCTCGAGGTTGGCGGAGAAGCGCAGGACCGACTCGATCGGCCCGCGCGCCAGCGCCGCTACCTCCACCGGCACGAGCTCGTCATTCTTCTTCTCGGCGTCGGCGCTCGCCGCCGACTCCGGAGTGTTCTCGAGGGCCTGGCCTTCGCCGGTGCACCCGGCGCTCGTCAGGCCGAGCACCGCCAGCAGCAGGCCCAGGAACCAGGAATGTCGCAGCGAGAAATGTCGCGGGAGGTGTGTCATCGGAAGGGTTCGCTCCATCGAGGTGCACCGGCTGCTCATCATCCGGCCGCCGGTGCGAGATCGCAGGCTGAGGTTTCTGGTCCGGATCGAGGGAGGTCGTCCGCCCTCAGAGAGAATACGAAGCAAGGGCGCGATTGTTACCTCAGGTGTAGGGGCGCACGGCGTGCGCCTCCGGACGGCCTTCGGACGGCCGCACGGCGTGCGCCTCCGGACGGCCTTCGGACGGGCGCACGCCGTGCGCCCCTACACCGGATGGCAAGGCTCTTGCTTCCGTCCCGCCTGGGCAAGGACGGTAGACTGTCCCGGAGCGGAAGGCGTCCGAACGGCTCGACGCCCCGTCCGAAGGACCGCACCCGGACGCGCCGTACGCATTCAGCAAGGACGACCACCATGAGCAGCAGACGACGGACGGCCCCGGCGTGGGCCTTTTTGGCACTCGCCGGCGGATTCCTGGCAGCGCAGGAGCCCGACGCGCGGGAACGGGGCACCGACGCACCAGCCACCCAGACGGTGCGCCTGTGGGTGGAGGTCCGCGACGCCGGCGGCCGCGTGCCTGAGGACGTGGGGCCGGACGACCTGGTGATCCGCGAGGACGGCGCCGCGCTGCGGCCTCTCACCGTCGATCCCGCCGGTCCGCGGCTGCGCGCGGCCGGCGCCGAGCCGGCCCGCCTCGCCGTCTGGTTCGACCTGCCGGCCGCCGGCAAGGGCACCTTGCGCCGCGCCGCCGACGCCCTGGCTTCGATCGTCGGTCCCCTGACCGCCCTCGGCGACGTCGACGTGGTGATGGCCGGCGAGGAGCCCGAGGACGTGCTGACCACCCGCGACGACCTGGTGCTCGGCCAGCGCCTGGCGTGGGCGTCGACGAACAACCCGGCGGAAGGCCGCGTGCTGGCGCTGCGCCAGGCGACGCTGCTCGACGCCCTGCGCCTGGCGCACGCCCCGGGCGTCACGCCCGAGGAGATCGCCGAGCGGCTGAAAGCCGGAATCGACGAGGAGCTCGAGCTGCTGCGCGAGCGCCAGGACCAGCTCGTGGGCTGGGCGAGCGCCCAGCCCCGCCGCGGCCCGCGGGTGCTCCTGCTGGTGACCGACGGCTTCGACCTCGACCCTCTCGACTTCTACGGCGAGCACCTCGAGACCGCGGCCTGGCGCGCCGCCCTGCGCGAGACCGACGCGGCGCTCGTCTTCGCGACCGCGGTGCGCGACGCCGCCCGCGCCCTCGCCGCCCTCGGCTGGACGGTGCTGCCCCTCACCGTGGCGCCGTCAGAGCGCGACGCCGAGGACCTTGCCCCGACCCTCATCGAATCGACCGACCAGAGCGGCATCAGGACCGGCGGCGCCGGCGTGACGATCCGCCCCGGCTCGCTCTTCCGCCGCGGCAAGGACAAGGAGGAAGCCCCGGCCGTGCCGGTGGCCCGCTTCGCCGACCCGCTGGCGCCGCTGCGCCTCTACGCCGAGGCCTCGGGCGGCGAGGTGGTCACCAGCCAGCGCGGCCTGGCCGACGCCGTGGAGCGCTACGCCCGGCGCTTCGAGGTCGCCTACGAATCGACCCTGGCGCGCGACGCCGGCCTGCGCCCGCTCGAGGTCGAAGGCCGCAGCGGCTGGACGGTGCGCGCGCCGCGCTGGCGCAGCCGCGGCGTGCCGGAATCGGTGGCGGCGCTGCGCCTGCGCGAGCTGCTGCGCGGCGTGCCCGCCGGCGGCGACCTCGACGTGGCCGCGGTCCTGCGCCTCGGCGACGCCCTCCCCGACACGGCGATCCCGGGCCACCTCGAGGCGCGCGTGCAGCTCGCCGACCTCTACGGCGAAGAGCGCCCGAAGGACGCCAGCTTCCGGGTGACGGTGGGGATCGCGGTGCCCGGCGAGACGCCGCGGATCGAGGGCCGGCTGGTGACCGGCCAGGACCTGACCGGCCTCGAGGAATGGCCGTTCCGCACCGCGCTCGAGGTGCCGCCGGCGGCTACGGAGATCGCGGTGCTGGTCGAGGAGCTCGACCTCGAGCGCTGGGGCGGCACCCGCGCCGGGGTGCTCGCGGGGCCGGCGGACGACGCGCCGCCGGCGCCGCGGGTGATCGAGATCGAGCGGCCCGACGACGAGCTGCTGCGCGGCCGGATGCGCTTCTCGACCCGGGTCTGGGACAGCCGGGTGGAACGGGTGCTCTTCCAGCTCGACGAGCGCGACGTGGCCGAGGCCACGCGTCCGTCGTTCACCGCGCGCCTCGACCTCGGCCGCTCGCCGCGCCGCCAGACGCTCACCGCCGTCGCCTTCGACGCCGCCGGCGCCGAGCTCGGCCGCGACTCGGTGATCCTGAACGCCGGCAGCGGCGGCCTGCTCGTCGACATCATCCGTCCCGAAAAGCTCGAGGGCACGGGCGCGGTGGAGTTCGAAGCGAACGTCGCGGTGCCGGTGGAGCGCCGGCTCGACCGGGTGCTCTTCTTCTGGAACAGCGACACCGTCGCCACCCTCTTCGCCCCGCCCTTCCGCCAGCGCATCGACATCCCCCCCGACAAGCCGGTGGGCTACGTGCGGGTGGTGGCCATGCTCGACGACGGCACCGTGGCCGAGGACGTGGCTTTCATGAACGGGCCGCGCGCCGGCGAGCGCATCGACGTCAACCTGGTCGAGCTCTTCGTGGTCGTCACCAACGACCAGGGGCGTCCGGTGCGCGGCCTGACCCAGGACGACTTCCGGGTGCGCGAGCAGGGCCGCGACCAGGAGATCGCCGGCTTCAGCGACGCCGGCGACCTGCCGCTGACGTTGGGGATGGCGATCGACTCCTCGGCGTCGATGTTCGTCAAGCTGCCCACGGTGCAGCGGGCGGCGATCCGCTTCCTGCGCTCGACCTTCACCGAGCAGGACCGCGCCTTCGTCGTCGACTTCGACGACCAGCCGCGCCTGGTGCGCGCCACCACCCACCAGCTCGAGTCGGTGGAACGCTCCATCGAGAGCCTGGAGCCCAGCGGCCGCACGGCCCTGTGGGAGTCGATCGTCTACTCCCTGGTGCAGCTCCAGGGGGTGCGCGGGCGCAAGGCCCTCATCGTCTTCTCCGACGGCGCCGACGAGGACGACAACTTCCCCTTCACCTCGTGCCTGAGCTTCGCCAAGAAGATGGGGGTGCCGATCTACCTCATCCTGATGAAGAGAAAGCCGCGCGAGAGCGCCGGCCTTTCGCTCTTCATACGCTCCTTCGAGACCAAGGTCGACCGCCTGGTCGCCTCGACCGGCGGCCGGGTCTTCTACGCCAAGGAGTACGAGAACCTCGACGAGGTCTACGACGAGATCGAGACCGAGCTGCGCAGCCAGTACCTGCTGACCTACTACCCGAAGTCCAACGGCGGCAACGCGAGCTGGCGCCACGTCGACGTCCAGGTGGTCAGACAGGGGCTGCGTCCACGGACGCTGTCCGGCTATTGGCCGTAGGCGATATGGGCGAACCGACCGTAGCGATATGGGCGAACCGAGTAGAGGGGCCACACGTGTTGACTTCGGAGAAGCACGGCGCTACACTGCGTTGGCCAGCGATGTCAAGGAGGGAACTCGCCGGGAGGCGCGCCCTCCGGCGTCTTCGTGCTCACTGAGACCGCAGCTCCGCCAGGCGTTCGCGCAGTGACGCGACCGCTTCGGCCTGACGCCCCGGCCGAGCGTCCGCCGCCAGCTCTTCGATCGCCGCGACGGCGGCCTCGAGGTCGCCCGCCTCGAGCAGGCGCACCGCCCGGTTGTAGGGCTCCACGAAGCGGTTGTGGCGTGACGCCTTCGCCGCCGTCCCGAGGTACTCCGCCGCGCGCTCGGCCAGGTCGGGATCGCGGGTCGACGCCTGCACGTGCGCAAGGACGGCGACGGCGTCGTCCAGGCGGTCTTGACGCATCAGCTCCGTGCCCTCGCGGAATTCGAGCTGCAGCACGATCTCGCGTGCCCGGGCCAGGATCGCGGCGTCGGCTTGCAGGAGGTCGAGGCGTTGGCGGGTGGCCTCCGCCTGCCCGCGGTCGCCGGCGCGCGCGTACGCCAGGAGCAGGTTGAAGGCCACGTCGGCGCG
This sequence comes from Thermoanaerobaculia bacterium, assembly GCA_036397835.1. Classification (GTDB taxonomy): domain Bacteria; phylum Acidobacteriota; class Thermoanaerobaculia; order Multivoradales; family J023; genus DASWIG01. The sequence goes on along the minus strand of DASWIG010000692.1, from coordinate 4,119 downwards.
CCTCGGCAGCAGCCTCGCCGCCGTCTCGAGGGTCTCGACCTCCGCGGGGGACGGCCGGTGCTCGAGGCTGTGGGCATAGCCGAGCCGCACCCAGGCCTGGGCGAAGTCGGGATCCAGCCGCGTCGCGCGTTCCATGGCGTCGCGGGCCCGGCCCAGCAGCGCCGTCGCCTCCTCCCCGGAAGGGCGCTGACCGCCGAGGGCCCGGAGCAGGCTCTCGCCGTAGAGGTATTGGAGGAGCGGGTCGTCCGGGCTGTGGGCGGCTGCCTTCTCGTAATGAGCGCGGGCGGCTTCGTGATCCCCCACCAGCTCGGAGGAATAGCCGAGCCCGCCCCACGAGGGACCGTGCTCGGACGTCAGCTCGACGGCGCGGCGGAAGAGCTCGGCCGCGTCGGCGTGCCGCTCCGGAGCGGTGTGGACGAGGAGGTCGCCGAGATGGAAGAGCGTCTCGTGCTCGGCCAGCGGATAGGTCTCGGCGCCGAGATCGGCGGCCGCCGTCACCGGGATCGGAAGGTAGCTGAACGTGTCGCCCTTCACGTATTCGACGAGCGCGGCCTCGAGCGCGTCCGGCTCCACCGCGAAGACCTGGCGCCAGGCCGCGGCCGGCGAAGTGCCGCGGGCGAGTACCCGCAGATACTCGGGCACCCGTTGCCGGAGCTCGGCGTTGCCGATCAACAAGTAATGGACGAGCAGCCAGGACCGCATGGTGAAGGACTGGAAATCCTTGCCCGCGGGCAGCGTCTCGCGGGCGAAGAGCGCGGCCACCGGCATCGGGGGGTTCTGCTGCAGCCAGAACAGGTGGCCCGAGATCGGCAGACCGATCCGCGCCTGGCCCTCGTGGACCACGAAGGCGCTGAAGAGCTCGGCGGCTCCGTAGCTCAACCACAGGGGCAGCTTCGAGCTCCCTTCGTTCAGGAGCCGGAGGATGTATTGCCGATAGACGATCGGCGTCGCGCGGTGTCCGGGATCGCCATTGAGCACCCCGTAGACGGCGTGCTCGTGCGGCACCAGGTAACCGGGGGCGTCCACGGGTTGGCCCGATAGCCTGTAGGGCGCGTACGAGGCGTCGTCGCGGAAGAGGTAGAGGATCGTCGGCACCGGCGAGTCGAGCCGGGCGCCGGTGAGCTGGCCGATCACGTCGCGCAGACGCTCGAGGTCGGCGCCCACCCTGCGCACCGCGGCCTCGTCGGCATTGCTGACGAGGGTGAAACTCGCCGTCTCGAGTCGGATCCAGCCGTTGTCGCCGGCGACGGGCGCCGGGATCGCCGTCCACGCCGCCAACGCCGCGGCGGCCACCAGAGTCTTGCTTCGAGGACTCATGTCGTCCCTCCCATGAAAAGTTGATGGATGAGGTGCCCCGAGGGCAGCCCTGTCAGGCCTCTCAGTATCGCATAAACTCGCCGCCATGTTTCCCGAAGACCGCACCCTCGAGCTCGACGCCGCCGCCATGCGCGACCTCGTCGACCGCGCCATGGCGCGCATCGTGCCCCACCTCGAGACGCTCGGCGAGCAGAGCGCCGCACAGTGGGAGGGCGGCGAGGAGCTGGCGCGCTCGCTCGTCGAGCCGATGCCCGAGGACGGCGCCCCTTTGGACGACCTCCTCGAGCTCCTCTTCGAGCGCCTCGCTCCGCACTCGTTCAATTGCGCCGGGCCGGGCTACCTGGCCTTCATTCCGGGCGGCGGGCTCTTCCACTCCGCCGTCGCCGACCTCATCGCCGACTCGATCAACCGCTACGTCGGCGCCTGGCTGGCGGCGCCCGGCCTCGTGCAGCTCGAGACCAACGTGATCCGCTGGTTCTGCGACATGGTGGGGTATCCGCCCGGGGCCGGCGGCTTCCTCTCCTCCGGCGGCTCCGTGGCCAACTTCACCGCCGTGGTCACGGCGCGGCGGGAGCGCCTGGACGACGACTTCCTGCGCGGCTCCCTCTACGTCTGCGACCAGGTCCACCACTCGGTGGCCAAGGCCGCGGTGCTGGCGGGCTTCCCGCCGGCCAACGTGCGCGAGATCGCCAGCGACGACGAGTACCGCCTGCGCCTGCCCGAGCTCGAGCGCCGGATCCGCGCCGACGCCGCCGATGGCTGGCAGCCGTTCCTGGTCGTCGCCAGCGCCGGCACCACCAACAGCGGCGCCGTCGACGACCTGGCGGGCGTCGCCGCGCTCGCCCGCCGCGAGGGCCTGTGGCTCCACGTCGACGCCGCCTACGGCGGCTTCTTCGCGCTCACCGAGCGCGGCCGGCGGATCCTCCGCGGCCTGTCCGAGGCCGATTCGATCACCCTCGACCCCCACAAGGGTCTCTTCCTGCCCTTCGGCACCGGCTCGCTGGTGGTGCGCGACCTCGAGACCCTGCGCCGCGCCCACAGCACCCGCGCCGCGTACATGCCGCCGATGCAGGACGAGGCCGACCTGGTGGACTTCTGCGAGATCTCGCCGGAGCTCTCGCGCGACTTCCGCGGCCTGCGCGTGTGGCTGCCGCTCAAGCTCCACGGCGCCGGACCCTTCCGCCGCAACCTCGACGAGAAGCTCGACCTGGCGCGCTGGGCCACGGCGGAGCTCGAGAAGGTCCCGGACGTCGAGATCGTCGCCCGTCCGCAGCTCTCGCTGGTGGCCTTCGCCCTCTCGCCGCCGGGCTGCGAAGGGGAGGAGCGCGACCGTCTCAACCGGGAATTCCTGCGCCGCGTCAACGAGCGGCGGCGCGTGTACCTGACCGGCACGGTGCTCCACGGCCGCTTCGCGCTGCGGTTCTGCATCCTGTCTTTCCGCACCCACCGCGACCGGGTGGCGATGGCGCTCGAGGACGTGCGCGAAGCGGCGGCGGAGGTCCTGGCGGGCGTTCCTGCAGCGCGCTGAACGGTCGTGCTGCTGTCAGTGGCGTAGGCTAACGCCCAGACAGCCCGAAGCGCGCTCCCACGTACGCCGCGACCTCCTCGCCCTCGGGCCCTGTTGACTTCGGCAGCCGGCGAGATTCTTCGAGAATCCCTCCTTTCGACCTTGACGCCCCCCGCCCTCCTCCGGTACGATCAGCGGTAACGCAGCGTTGGCCCATAAACAAGACGGCCCGAGCGAGTTGCCGCTCGCCCGAGCCCGACCAGGCAAAGGAGACACAGTCCCATGCCCGATCACGACCATCTTACCCCCGTCAACGCCTTCGACCCCGACTACCTCCGACGTCTCGACCAGCACGACGACCCCGTGACCGCCGGCGAGGCGGTGACCGGCGGCTTCTGGCGCGTCGTCCCGCACGGCGACGAGCGCTACGGCCTCTATCGCCTGTGGGAGCGCCCGGAGGACGGCGACGAGCCTTTCGCCACTCTCACCGACCGCAACACGGCCCTGCTCGCCGCCGCTTTCCTTCCGCTGGTGGACCGGACGCGGAGCTTCTCCGTCGACCCGGACGACGACGCCGGTCCCGTGCTCTACCGCGACGGCCGAGCCGTGGGCCGGATGCGCCACGGCAATCCGGAGATGACGGAGGCGCTGAACCTCGCCGACGGTCTGGCGCGCTCGCCGGCGTCGATCGCCAGCTTCCTGGAGGCGGCCGGCGCGGCGGCGCTGGAGCTGGCCGGCAAGATCCTCGTGCGGCGGACCTGAGCGCCGCGCGTGTCCTCCTTCTTCCTCCCCCTCCTTTGTTGAAAGGAGGGGGCCGGGGGGAGGATTTGGACGGCGTCACCCGTCCCTCTGGAAATGGTTCTTTTCTTTACCCCACAGGGGTTGTATTTCGAAGCCCAGGGTAAGCGCGAAGCGCGCAACCCTGGGTGACGAGCCCCAGGCATCTAAACCCCGAACGGGGTTTTACAGAACCGGCCATGACTCGACTCGTAGCGCCCGCATTTGTAGAACCCCTTTGGGGTTCGGAATGTGGTGGCCGGCCTACCCAGGGTGGCGCGCTTCGCGCTTACCCTGGGCTTCGAAATACAACCCCGTTGGGGTTCAGATCCATTCGGAGGCGCCGACGTCAGCCGGCTTCCTCGCGGACGTCGATCTTGCCGGTGACCGCGGCGGAGATGAGGGCGGTGCGGAATTCTTGGAGACGGTCGATGCCGACGCGGATCTTGCCCTCTACGGCTTGAAGTCGTGAGGTCTGGGTATTCAGACACTCCACGATCTCGATCTGATCCTCGGCG
>DASWIG010000691.1:0-13728 GCA_036397835.1 Thermoanaerobaculia bacterium | reverse complement strand
TCCGAGGCGACCCACGTCTACGACCCCGAGCACACGCTCTTCGACGCCTACCGGATCCTCTTCGAGCAGTGGCGTCTGGCGTTCGAGGTGGGGGCGGGCAACCGCGAGCGCGGGATCGAGCCGGCGTCGGCGGGGGAGGTGTTGCGGTTGGTGCTGGCGTTTCGCCGATAGCGCCGCGCGGTTGACATCCCCGGGAAGCCGGTTCAGAATCGGCATGCAAACGACAGCTTCGTCCTCGCATATTGCGAGTCGGCGACCGGCCGAAAGGAGTCAGCCATGAAGCACCTCCGTGCGTCTTCCTTTTTCCTGGCGGCGCTCGGGCTGTTGCCCGGCAGTCTGTGGGCGCAAGCCACCATCTCGGGCACCGTCGCCATCGACGGCGACGGCATTCCCGGCGCCGCGATCTTCCTCGGCGACCGGGAGGTGCGCTCCGGCGCCGACGGCGCCTATTCCATCGTCGACGCGGCGGCGGGCGCCGGCACGCTGGTGGTCTTCGCCGAGGGCTTCCGCACCGAGACCCGCCCGGTCGAGGTGCCGGCCTCGGGCACGCTGACCGAGGACTTCGAGCTGGTGCCCGACCTGCTCTACTCGGACACCCTGGTGGTCACCGGCACCCGCAACCCCCAGACCAAGCGCGAGTCGAGCGTCGCCATCACGACGATCAGCGAGGAACAGATGGAGGAACGCGAGCCGCGCAGCACCGCCGACCTGCTGCGGGCGGTGCCGGGCTTCTACGTCGAGAGCTCCGGCGGCGAGGTGGGGGGCAACCTCTTCGCCCGCGGCCTGCCCGCCGACGGCTCCTACCGCTACGTGGCCCTGATGGAGGACGGCATGCCCGTCTTCGACGCCACGGAGCTCTCCTTCGTCAACGCCGACATCTTCGTGCGCGTCGACGAGAACGTCCAGGAGATGGAGGCGGTGCGCGGCGGCAACGCGGCCCTCTTCGGCTCCAACGCCCCCGGCGGCGTGATCAATTTCATCTCGAAGACGGGCTCGGCCGTGCCCGAGACCGACCTCAGCCTGACCGCCGGCACCGACGGCCTGTGGCGGGTGGGCTTCAACACCCGCGGCCCGGTGACCGACGACTGGACGTACTCGGTCGGCGGCTTCTATCGCTTCGACGAAGGCGTGCGCGATCCGGGCTTCCCGGCGTCCAAGGGCGGCCAGATCAAATTCAACGTCACCCGCCTCTTCGACCAGGGTTATTTCCGCGCCTACTTCAAATACCTGAACGACCGCAACACGTTCTACCTGCCGGTGCCTTTCCAGGCGGGCGGCGACCTCGCCTTCGTGGAAGGCTTTCCCTTCGACGGCACCCTCCACACGCCCGAGGGCAACCGGGTGCTGGTCCCGCGGCCGAACCAGGAAGGCCGCCTCGAGCTGCCGCTCGAGGACGGCCAGCGCCAGGACGGCTTCACCGTGATGGGCGAGCTCTCGATCGAGCTCGGCAACGGCTGGCTGCTCCAGAACACCGCCCGCTACATGGACCTCGATCACAGTTGGAACGCGGTGGTGCCCTTCGACCTGGTGGGCGCCGGAGACTTCGCGGCGGGATTCACCGGCGGGCCCTTCGAGTACTCCTACACCAACCACGACGAGCCTTTCTCGCCGGCGCCCGACGAGCTGCTGTTGACCGCCGGGCTGTGGCACATCGAGAAGCCGCTGCAGAGCTTCGCCGACCAATTCCAGCTTTCGAAGAACCTGACCGCGGGCAAAACGTCGCACAGCTTCTCGATCGGCGCCTACCTGGCCAGCTACGAGGCCGGCAACCTGTGGTTCTTCAACGACATCCTGACCGACGTGCGCAGTCAGCCGCGCTTCGTCGACCTGACCATCTTCAGCGTCGAGGGCGAGCCCGAGTTCGTCACCGAGAACGGCTTCCGCCGCTTCGGCTCGCTGTTCGTCAATGCCGACGGCGACGTGGACGTGGCCGCCGTCTTCCTCGGCGACCAGATCCAGCTCGGCGACAAGCTGCGTCTCGACCTCGGCCTGCGCTACGAGTCGAACACCTTCCGCGAGTTCGAGGAGCTGACCACGACCTTCGACCTCGGCGATCCCACGACGCCGGTCGACGACGCGGTCTCCGGCGGCACCGGCCGGCGGCGCAGCGCCGAGCAGACCTTCGACGAGCTCGCCTTTTCGGTGGGCGTCAACTACCTCTTGAGCGACCGCGTGGCCCTGTGGGCCCGCGGCGGCACCGGCTACAAGATGCCCATCCTCGACAACTACCTCTTCGGCGGCGACGACCTCGAGGCCGAAGACCTGCTGCAGCTCGAGGTGGGCACCCGGATCGGCACGCCGACCTTCGGCCTCAACGCCAGCGCCTACTTCCTCAGCATCGAGAACTTCCCGAGCCAGGACGTACGGGTCGACCCGGTGACCGGCGAGACGGTCTTCGTGACCGACTTCGTGGGCCAGGCCGAGACCACGGGCTTGGAGGCGGAGCTGGTGGCGCAGCCGGTCCGCGGCCTGCACGTCAGCGCCAGCGCCACCTTGCAGCAGCCGGAGTACACCGACTTCATCGAGGGTACGGAGGACCTGAGCGGCAACCGCGTGCGCCGCATCCCCGAGGTCGTCGTCGACCTGACGATCGGCTACCGCTGGAGCAAGGCGTCGGTCAGCGGCAATTGGAACTACTACGGCGCGCGGTGGGCGAACAGCGCCAACACCATCTCCCTGCCGTCGTACGACCTCGTGACCTTCCACCTCGGCTGGGACCTCTCGACGACCGCGACGGTCAGCCTCGGGGTCCTCAACGCCTTCAACAGCAAGGGGTTGACGGAGGGCAATCCGCGTCTCGACGAGACCGGCGATCCGACGGCCGACGTCTTCCTGGCACGGCCCGTGCTGCCGCGGCGGGCGACGTTGACGTTTGATTTCAAGTTCTGAGACCGGGCGACGCCCCAAGGAGAAATCCCCCCTAACCCCCCTTTCTTAAAGGGGGGAACCGGAATCCGGATCCGGCTCCCCCTCCTTTAAGAAAGGAGGGGGCTGGGGGGAGGATTTCTCCCGGTAAGCCTCCCCTGACGTATAAAGCGCGATCCTCCCGCCAATCGCCCGCGCGAGCTGGCCGTCCGCCAGCTCGCGCGCGCGGCGGGCCGTGGCGACGGCCTCGTCGAAACGGCCCGCCTCGGCATAGGCCGCCGCCAGGACGTCCAGCGCTTCGGGCACGCGCTCGCCGAGCCGCTCGCGGACGCCCTCGGCGAGCCGTACCGCCTCGGCGCCGTCGCGCACCGCGTCCTCGGGGGCGGTGGCCAGGATCCAGGCCAGGCGGGCGGCGAGCCGCGGGTCGTCCGGAGCGTGCTCCAGGCCCCGGCGGAAGGCCGCCGCGGCCTCGGCGCGACGCCCGGCCCGCGCCAGCCAGGTGCCGAGGTTGAGCGACGCCGGAAGCAGGCCGGGCCGCAGCTCGAGGGCGCGCGCCGCGGCCGCGATGGCCTCGTCGAGACGGCCGGCGCCGTCGAGGGCCGTGCCGAGCCGGACGAGGGACGCCGGGTGGTCGGGCCGCAGCTCGAGCGCGGCGCGGTGACGCTCGGCGGCCTCGGCGTAGCGGCCGAGCCCCTGGAGCGCAAGGCCCAGATCGTCGTGGATCTCCGGCCGCGGCACCGCCTCCACCGCCCGCTCGAGCTCGCGGACGGCGTCCTCGTAGTCTCCGGCGTCCAGGTAGGCGCGTCCGCGCCGGCGGAACCAGTAGGAGCTGACGCCTTCGGCGGCCAGCGCGGCGTAGACGGGGTCGGGAAGGGGAGTCAGGTCGGGGAGCTGGCGCTCGCGCTCGCGCTCGCGCGCCGCCGCCTCGTTCTCGCCGGCGCGGCGGTGGAGCTCGGCCAGGAGGCCGTGCGCCTCGCCGTGGCGCGGCGACGCCGCGACCGCCCGCCGTGCATGGCCGGCGCCCGTCTCGAGGTCGCCCGTGAGCAGGGCGATCCGCGCCAGGCCGAAGTGTGCGTGGGCGAGCCCGGGATCAGCGGCGACGGCCGACGCGTACGCCTCGCGCGCCGCATCCGCGTCGCCGGCGGCGAGGAATGCGTCGCCGTGGCGGACCAGAAGCGGCGCGTAGCCTGGCTGCAGGCGGCGGGCGGCGGCGAAGAGCTCGACGGCCGCGGGCGAGCCCTGCTCCGCGAGGACGACGGCGGGGTAGTACGACCAGCGGAAGTCCTCCGGATCGAGGGCCGCGGCCTCGCGGTAGGCCGCGAGCGCCTCGGGCTCGAAGCCGTGGACGTCGAGGCTCATCGCCAGCGCGCCCCAGGCGTGCGCCGACTCCGGGTGCGACGCCACGAAGCGGCGGCAGGCGGCGATCTTGTCGGCGACCTGGCGCTCGGCGCCCGCGAGGTCCGGGTCCGGGATCGCGGCGGCCAGCAGCGCGAAGAGGACGAACGCCGTCATCGTCGTCCTCCTACGACCAGCCGGCGATTCGCGGGCAGGCCGCGGACGCGCCACGCCTCGCCGTCCGGCCGACGGATCCGCAGCTCGTCGATGGCGTCGGCGTCCCCGAGCCCGAAGTGGACGCGGGGATCGCCGGACGACAGGAAGCTGGAGCCCGGGGCGACGACGCGGAGCTGTTCCCGTCCTCCCGCCGTCACCGTGACGACGGCGCCCACGTCCGGCACGCCGACGACGAGCCAGCTCCCGCGGGCCATGTCGTTGCGCAGCAAGCGGACCGGTCCGCCGCCGCCGGTCGCCAGCAGGTCGACGTCGCCGTCGTCGTCCACGTCTCCGAAAGCCAGCCCGCGGCTGTTCTCGACCCGCGCCGTCAGGTCGCCCGCGGGCTCGACCGCGAAACGTCCGCGGCCGTCGTTGCGGTAGAAGAAATCGGGCTCCGCGTAAGGGCCCCAATAGGACGGCGAGCCGGACAGGTCGGGGCCGCGCGTGACCCGGCCGTGGACGACCGCGAGGTCGAGGTCCCCGTCGTGGTCGGCGTCGAAGAAGCCGGTGCCGAAGCCCGTGTAGGGACGGCTGGTGCCGCCGAGGCCCGAGGCGAGGGTGGCGTCGACGAAGCCGAGCGTCGCGTCGCCGCGGTAGAAGGTGTGGGTCTCACCGCGCAGGTGCGTCACAAGGACGTCGAGGACGCCGTCGCCGTCGGCGTCGCCCAGGGCCACGCCCATGCCCGCCTCGGCCTGGCCGAGGGCGTTGACGGCGGCGCCCATCTCGACGGCGCGGTTGACGAAGGTGCCGTCGCCCTGGTTGATCCAGAGGAAGTTGGGCTCGCCGTCGTTGGCCACGTAGACGTCGACGAGGGCGTCACCGTCGAGGTCGGCGGCGACGACGCCCAGGCCCTTGCCGACGCGCGCCACGCCGGCGGCCCGCGAGACGTCGGTGAAGCGGCCGTGGCCGTCGTTGCGGTAGAGCACGTCGGCCACGCCGTCGGCGCCGGCCGGGCCGCAGTAGTCGCGCCGTCCGGCGGGGTCGGTACAGACCGCCGCGGGATCGAACGCGAGGTAGTTCGTCACGTAGAGGTCGAGGTCGCCGTCGCCCTCCATATCGAAGAACGCGGCCGAGGCGCCCCACGCCGGGTTGTCGACGCCCGCGGCCCGCGTCGCCTCCACGAAGGTGCCGTCGCCGCGGTTGACGTAGAGCGCGTCCGGCCCGTAGTTGGTCACGTAGACGTCCGAGTCGCCGTCGCCGTCGACGTCGCCCACGGCCACGCCCATGCCGTAGCCGCCGTCGCCGAGGCCGGAGACCGCGGTGACGTCACGGAAGGTGCCGGCGTCCTGGCGGTAGAGGCGGTTGGCGCGTCCGTTCACCAGGTAGATGTCGAGGTCGCCGTCGCCGTCGTAGTCGAAGAGCGCGCCGCCGGCGCCGATGCTCTCGGGGATGAGGTACTTCCCGCCGACCGCCGGGTCGTGGACGAAGTCGATTCCGGACTCGCGCGTCACGTCGCGGAAGCCGGCGTCCGTCCGGGCAAGGAGAGACGCCGCGAGGAGAATCCATGGAGGCCTGAGCTGCATCGGTTCGGGGAACCCTCACCCCCCAGCCCCCGCTCCCAGGGGGAGAGGGGGAGCCGGAGCCTCACGATCCTACTCCTCTCCCCCTGGGAGAGGGGCCGGGGGTGAGGGATCGCGAGCGAAGCTCGCGATCGCGATGGTAGGATCCCCGTCACCGAATGATCGATCTCGCCATCGTCCTCGCCTTCGTGGCCTACAGCGTCACGGTCGGCTTCTGGTCGCGGAAGCAGGCCTCCGTGGACCTGACCGAGTACTTCCTCGCCGGCAAGACGCTCGGCGGCTGGCGCGCCGGCTTGTCGATGGCCGCCACCCAGTTCGCCGCCGACACGCCGCTGCTGGTGATGGGGCTGCTGGCCGTGGGGGGCATCGCGTCGCTGTGGCGATTGTGGATCTACGGCCTCGCCTTCCTGATGATGGGCTTCGTGCTCGGCAAGGCGTGGAGGCGCGCCGGCGTGCTCACCGACGCCGAGGTCACCGAGATCCGCTACAGCGGACGCGGCGTCGCCTTGCTGCGCGGCCTCAAGGCCCTCTACTACGGCACCGTCATCAACTGCGTGGTGATGGCCTTCGTGCTGGTGGCGGCGGCGCGCATCTTCGAGATCTTCCTGCCCTGGCACGACTGGCTGCCCGCGGGTTTCTACGGCGGCGTGCGCGACGCCCTGGCGTCCACCGGGCTGACGATCGCCTCGGGCGTCACCGGGCTCGACGCCGCCACCGCCACCGCCAACAACCTGCTCTCGATCGTGCTCGTGCTCGCCTTCGTGGCCCTCTACTCGACGACCGGCGGCCTGCGCAGCGTGGTCGCCACCGACGTGGCGCAGTTCTTCCTGATGATGACGGGCACGGCGATCTACGCCTGGATCGCGGTTTCCAAGGCGGGCGGCCCCGTCGTCATGCTCGACCGCCTCGCCGAGCGCTACGGTGCCGACCAGGCCGACCACTTCCTGCGCTTCGCGCCCGAGGCCGGCGACGCCCTCATGCCCTTCCTGGTGATCCTCGGCCTGCAGTGGTTCTTCCAGATGAACAGCGACGGCACCGGCTACCTGGCGCAGCGCACCATGGCCTGCCGCGACGACCGCCAGGCGCGGCTGGCCGGCGTGGTCTTCACCTTCAGCCAGATCGTGCTGCGCAGTCTGCTGTGGCTGCCGATCGGGATCGCGCTGCTGCTGGTCTATCCCTTCGACCCGGGCGCGCCCATGGACGAGGCCTTCATCGCCGGCCGCGAGACGCTCTTCGCCCGCGGCATCGACGAGCTGCTGCCCATCGGCGTGCGCGGCATCATGCTCACCGGCATGCTCGCCGCCCTCGCCTCGACCATCGACACCCACCTCAACTGGGGCGCCTCCTACTGGGCCAACGACCTTTACCGCGGCCTCCTCGTCGAGCGCTGGCAGCGGCGCGAGGCGACGTCACGGGAGCTGGTGCTGGTGGCACGGCTGTCGAACGTGCTCATCCTCGCCGTGGCCCTGGTGATCATGGTCAACCTCGGGTCGATCCGGACGGCGTGGCAGGTCTCGCTGCTCTTCGGCGCCGGCATGGGCGCCGTGCTGGTGCTGCGCTGGCTGTGGGAGCGCGTCAACCTCTGGTGCGAGATCGTGGCCATCGTCACCTCGCTGGCGGTGGCGCCGATCCTGCTCGTCACGGTCGAGGAGGAGTGGCTCAAGCTGCTCCTGATGTCGCTCGCCTCGACGACGGCCGTGGTAGTGACCGCCTACGCCGGGCCGGAGACGGACCGCGCACGGCTGCTCGAGTTCTTCCGGCGCGTCGAGCCGCCCGGCTGGTGGCCCGAGACGGCGCGCGCCGCCGGCGTCGACCCGGCGCGCCCGCGCCGCGACCTGGCGCGCGACTTCGGCTGGGTCGCGGCCGCCGCCGCCAGCGTCTACCTGTGGCTGGTGGGCCTCGGCCGCCTGATGACCCAGCCGCACGAGCCCGTCCTGTCGGTGGCGCTCGTCGTCCTCGGCTGCGCCGCCGTCCCGCTCTGGTGGCGGGGTCTGACGAGGACGGGGGACGAAGCCCGATGACGCGACCCTGGTATCTCGACGCCGTCTTCTATCAGGTCTCCACCCGCGCCTTCTACGACAGCGACGGCGACGGCTGGGGCGACTTCCGTGGCCTGATAGCGAAGCTCGACTACGTGCGCGGCCTGGGGGCGGACTGCATCTGGCTGATGCCGCACTACGTCTCGCCGCTGCGCGACGACGGCTACGACGTGGCCGACTACTACGCCGTCAACCCGCGCCTGGGCACCCTCGACGATTTCCGCGCCCTCGTCGAGGAGTGCCACGGCCGCGGCCTGCGGATCATCGCCGACCTGGTGCTGAACCACGTGTCGTCGGACCACGCCTGGTTCCGCGAGGCGCGTCGCGATCCCGCAAGCCCTCACCGCGGCTGGTTCGTCTGGAGCCAGACCGGCGCGGAGTATCCCGACGCGCCCGTCATCTTCCCGGAGGTCAAGACGTCGAACTGGACGTTCGACGAGACGGCCGGCATGTACTACTGGCACCGCTTCTTTCCCCACCAGCCGGACCTCAACTACGACGACCCGGCGGTGGGGGAGGCGATGCTGCGGGTGGCGCGCTTCTGGCTCGAGCTCGGCGTCGACGGTTTCCGCGTCGACGCCGTGCCCTACCTCTACGAGCGCGCGGGGACCACCTGCGAGAACCTGGCCGAGACCCACGCGTTCTGCCGCCGTCTGCGCGCGGTGCTCGACGCGGACTTCCCCGACGCGGTGCTCCTGTGCGAGTCGAACCAGCCCTACGAGACGCTCTTGCCGTACCTCGACCGCGAATTCCACCTCGGCTTCCACTTCCCGCTGATGCCGCGGATCTGGGTGGCGTTGGCCGCGGAGCGAGCGCGTCCGGTGTGGGAGAGCCTGCGCGACCGACCGGAGCTGCCGGCGGGCAGCGGCCTGGTGACCTTCCTGCGCAACCACGACGACCTGACGCTCGAGAAGGTCACGGCAGCGGAGCGCGAGCTGCTGCTGCGGCGGTATCACCGAGGCGTCGGCCATCTCGTCAACGGCGGCATCCCGCGTCGCCTGGCGCCGCTGGTCGCGGGCGACCCGCGCCAGATCGAGCTGCTGCACGCCCTCGTCCTCGGCCTCGACCAGCCGGTGTGCCTCTACTACGGCGACGAGATCGGCATGGGCGACGATCCGTCGCTCGACGACCGCTTCGGCGTCCGGACGCCGATGCAGTGGAGCGACGCGCCGCAAGCCGGCTTCTCCACCGCCGCCGAGACCTGCCTGCCGGTCGTCGACGACCCGGACTTCAGCTACCGCCGCGTCAACGTCGAGCGCGCCATGGCCGACCCGGAGTCGTTCTACCACCGCCTGCGCCGGCTCATCGCGCGGCGCAAGGCGAGCCCGGCGCTGCGTCACGGGCGGCTCGAGTTGCTCCACGAGCCGGCGGCGGAGCTCCTGGCGTTCCGGCGGGTGGCGCAGGAGGAGACCGTCGTCGCGGTCTACAACTTCTGCGAACGCGCCTCGCGGTCGGCGGTGATCGACGAGGAGATCCCGGCGTACGGGTACCGGTGGTCGTTGACGTAGATGGTGGGAGCACGCCAGAAAGACGTCAGGTAACCCCAGAGCGACCCCGCTCGCCCGGAGGGAGAGCCGCTGGCGCGGCGGCCCTCGGGCAGGCACGGGGGCCTGCCCCTACGTCCGGGGTGCGGCGGTCGGCCGGCACCGTTGGCGCCGTCGGCGCCGTACTCTGGGTCACGCGTCCTCGTCCGGCGAAATGGTCGGAATGACCTTCCGGCCGTGAATCCGATAGATCTTGTAGTGCGAGTCGAGGGTGAGGACGCGGCTTCCCGCATGAAGCTCCGCCATGCGGACCAGGCAGGCGTCCGCCAGGGAGGCGGGGAGGTTGGCGTAGCGAGCGATGACGTCTCGTATCCGGCTCGCTTCTTCGCCCAGGTCGAACGTGATCTCCAGCAGCTCGCGTTCGAGAAGCTCGAGCACCGCCTCGGCCCCGCCGGGCTGTGCGCGCAGCAGGAAACAGGCCTCCGAAACGACGGCTTCACAAGTCAGGAGCGGCGGCTTCAGCTTGACCAGTTGCTGCTTGGCCCAGGCATGGTAGCGATCGCGTCGATTGAGGAACGCCACCAGCGGGCCGGTATCCACGAGGACCTTGACGGCTCTCACCGGCCGTAGTCGTCCAGGTAGACCTTGTTCGTCGACAGATCCTCCGGAGCCTCGACACACCCCGCGAGATCTTCGGCCAGGGCCAGAAACGAGCCCAAGGGAACGCGGTCTACCCGCTCGCGGGCGACGAGCTCGCTCATCGCATCACGAATCAGCGCGGACTTGCTGACGCCCCGGCGGGCGGCCAGGACCCCGAGATCGTCGTCCAACGCTTCCGGGACCTTCATCGACAGGGTTCGCACGGCTTTCTCCCTTGGATTCGGCAAGCCACGGTCTTACCGCCTGTCAAGAGGGTAATACGATTCCCCCTGCTCGTCAAGGTCTGGCGAGCTCGAGCCGTCGGGCGTCGACGCGGGGCACGGGGCTCCCAGTCTCCATCACGGGTCGCGCGGCGACTCGTTCGTCCGTCCCGCCGAGTAGAGGACGGCGGGCAGGCCGTCCCGAGGGTCGGCGGACGCGGCCGCGGCGGGCCGCGATTCAGGGACCGAGGTACAGCCGGCCAGCCAGGACGCCAGGACGAAGGCTACGGGATACAGAGGTCGGACGCGGCTCATGTGGGCTCCTCCTGCGTCTCTGGTACTGCCGGCGGCGGAGAAGGTTGCACGCCTGCCGGCATAGAATGGACGCCCGATGCCCTCGCCGAGCGACGTGACCCGGCTGCTCGACGCCTGGAGCGGCGGCGATCCGCAGGCCCTGGACCGCCTCATGCCCCTGGTGGTGGGTGACCTGCGCCAAGTCGCCGCCAAGTACCTGGCGAGCGAGGACGCCGGCCATACCCTCCAGCCGACGGCGCTGGTGAACGAGGTCTACCTGCGTCTGGCGGGGCGGCGCACCGTCCAGTGGGAGAACCGGGCGCAGTTCTTCGCCGTGGCCGCCGGGATCATGCGCCGCATCCTCGTCGACCACGCACGCCGCCGCAAACGCGCCAAGCACGGCCACGGCCTGCTGCGCGTGCCCCTCGACGAGGAGATTCCGCTGCCCGAGGACGACGTGGACCTCGTCGCGCTCGACGCGGCCCTCGACCGCCTCGAGGCCATCGACCCGCGTCAGAGCCGGGTGGTGGAGCTGCGCTACTTCGCGGGGCTGACGATCGAGGAGACGGCGTCGGTGATGGAGTGCTCGCCGATGACCGTGAAGCGCGAGTGGCGGACGGCGCGTCTGTGGCTCTTCGGCGAGCTGAAGGGTTGATGGTCGTGCCGTGCTAGACTGGCCCGGAGTCAGCCAACCCGCCCATGTTTCACACTCCGACCGACCTCCTCCGCTTCGAAGAACAAGCGGTTCCCGAGACCTCAGTCAAGGATCTCAACGAACGCCTGTGGCGCCGTTTGCTTGGGCCGCTCGCGTTGAATCCCGTCGAGGCGCTCCACAAGGCGAAGCTCCTGACCCGCGACGGCTCAGGCAAAGAGCAGGCGACGGTCGCTGGCGTGCTGATGGCCTCGTTGGATCCGCACCTTTGGCTTCCCGGCGCCTACATCGAGGCCGTGCGCTACCGTGGGACCCATCCGGATTCGTACCTCCACCCGATCAACGCTAGCCGGATCGAGGGCCCGCTCGACCGGCAGATCCGCGAGGGACTGGCCTTCATCCGGAGCAACATGTCGACCGCGGCCATCAAGGCGCCAGGGCGTATCGAGTTTCCGCAGTTCAGCCTGCGTGCAGCCTTCGAAGCCGTCGCCAACGCGGTCGCTCACCGCGACTATTCGATCCACGGTTCGAAGATCCGCATTCTCCAGTTCGACGACCGCTGCGAGATCTACTCGCCGGGCGCGCTGCCGAATTCCCTCACCATCGACAGCCTCCCTTTTCGGCAGTCGACCCGCAACGAGCTCGTCACGTCGCTTCTCGCCCGCTGTCCTGTCGAGGGGGCCGCGGCGGACGTCGTCCGGCGGCAGTTCCTCATGGAGAAGCGGGGGGACGGCGTGCCGGTCATCCTCCGCGAGAGCCTGGAGCTCTCCGGGAGAGAGCCCGAGTATCGACTCTTCGACGGTGAGGAGCTCCTGCTCACGATCTGGGCGGCCAAGCCGCCCGATCCGGATTCCGTGTGACGGGCGCTGGTCCGCGGGACGTACGTTCGGCGCGTTCTCCTACGTGTCCGAGCAAGAGACGCTGACGTTGACCTCCGAGAACTGGCAGCGGGTCAAGCAAGCCCTGGACGCCGCGCTCGAGGCTCCGGCGGCCGAGCGCGCCACGGTGCTCGAGCGCCTCCTGGGCGAGGATCCGGAGCTGTGCCGCCGCGCCGAAGCCTACCTCGACCTCGAGGACGAGCTCGGCGACTTCATCGAGACGCCGGCGGCGTCGCTGTCGCCCGCGGGAGCGCGCGACGGCCTGCTCGGGCGTCGCATCGGTCCCTACAAGGTGCTGGAGTTGCTGGGGCGCGGCGGCATGGGCGCCGTCTATTTGGCGGTGCGCGAGGACGACTACGAGAAACGCGTGGCCCTGAAGCTCATGCACCAGGGCCTGGGCCGCGGAGCGATGGTCGACCGCTTCCGCCGCGAGCGCCAGATCCTGGCGCGTCTCGAGCATCCCAACATCGCCCGCCTGCTCGACGGCGGTACCACCGAGGACGGTTCGCCCTACCTGGTGATGGAGTACGTCGAGGGCCGGCGCATCGACCGCTACTGCGACGAGCAGCGGCTGCCGATCCGCCGCCGCCTGGAGCTCTTCCGCCAGGTGTGCGCCGCGGTCCACTTCGCGCACCGTAACCTGGTGGTCCACCGCGACCTCAAGCCGGGCAACATCCTGGTGACGCCGGAAGGCGTGCCCAAGCTGCTCGACTTCGGCATCGCCAAGCTGCTCGACACCGAGGCCATCACCCGCCTCGGGGACGCCGGCGCCACGCCCATGACCTACCAGTACGCGAGCCCCGAGCAGGTGATGGGGGAGCCGATCACCACCGCCAGCGACGTCTACTCGCTCGGCGTGCTGCTGTACGAGCTGCTGACCGGACGCCGCCCGTACGAGCTGGACGGGAAATCGACCTTCGAGCAGGGGCGGATCATCTGCGAGCACGCGCCGCTGCCGCCGAGCGTGGTCGTGACTCGCCTGGATGGCCACGTCGCGGGGAGGAAAGCCAACGGGGCAGCGCCCGACGACGCAGGACGCGCACACCGGGAACGCGCCGCGAATCTCCACCGGCGGCTCAAGGGTGATCTCGACAACATCGTGCTCATGGCCCTCCAGAAGGACCCCCAACGGCGCTACGCATCGGTCCAGCAGTTCTCCGAAGACATCGGACGGTTCCTCGCCGGACTGCCGGTCAGCGCCCGCCGGGACACCTTGGCCTACCGGGCCGGGAAGCTCATCCGCCGCAACAAGGCCGCGACTGCTGTGTCCGCGGCGCTCGCGCTGGCGTTGCTCGTAGGATTCTTCGGCACCAGCACCGGGCTGCTGCGGGCGCGGCGCGAAAGAAACGCAGCGGTCGAGGCGCGAAACGAGGCCGAGGCGGTGGCCGGATTCCTTTACAACCTGCTTGCCGACGCGAACCCCTACCGAACCGGACAGAGCGGCGATTTGTTGACCAAGCTCCTGGACGACGCAGAGGCCCGGATCGAAACCGAATACGCGGCCCACCCGGCGACCGAGGCAGCGGTTCGCTATGCCCTGGCGAACACGTACGCGGGACTTTGGGACTGGGGCCGGGCCCGGGAC
>DASWIG010000690.1:0-13753 GCA_036397835.1 Thermoanaerobaculia bacterium | reverse complement strand
CACCGGCTTGGTGTCGGCGGCGAGGTAGATGGCGCCGATCGCGGCCGCGGCGCCTATCAGCAGGTTGCGGTTTCGGTCTCTCATGGTGCCGTCCCTCTTGCTGCCAGTTCGGGTCGCTATGAACTGGTCAACCGGTCAATTTGTCGTCGAAGGGTGTATACGGGGTCCTTTCCCCGGAATCCGAGCTCTCCCGGTCATCCCTCGCGTAGGAAGACCTGGGCTGAGCGTGATCCGATCCGGCGTCCGTTGTCGCGTGGTCTACTGGTAGCCAACCTGCGCCCGTTCCAAGGAGGGACGATCATGACGACGAAGCCCGAGGCTCTCCTTCTATGTCTCCTGCTCGCCGCCCCGCTGTCGGCCCAGCCGACGCCCGTGGGAAGCGAGCTCCAGATCAACACCTACACCACCGGATTCCAGTTTGCTCCGCGCGTGGCGATGGATCCCGACGGCGACTTCATCGTCGTCTGGCAGAGCGGCACCGCTGCCACGCCCGGACCCGACGGCGACGACGCCGGCATCCGGGGACGACGCTACATCTCGAACGGCACCGCGCTCGGCTCGGAGTTCGCCGTCAACACGTACACCACCTCCAGCCAGGCGCGGCCGGCGGTCGCCACCGACGGCCTGGGCAACTTCATCGTCGTCTTGCAGAGCGGCACCTTCAGCGTTCCCGGGCCGGACGGCGACAACGCCGGTATCGAGGGGCAACGCTTCCACGCCGACGGCACTCCGGCCGGCGGCGAGTTCCAGGTCAACACCTACACCACGGGCTACCAGGGGCAACCCTCCGTGGCCGCCGACGCGGCGGGGGGCTTCGTCGTCGCATGGGATCGTATCGACTCGGACTTCTTCAATTACGAAGTCGTAGGTCGACGTTTCGCCGCGGACGGCAATCCCGTCGGAGACGAGTTCCTCGTCGGATCCGGCACAAGTCCAGACGTCGCCCTGCAGCCGGGGGGCTTCGTCGTCGCTTGGGACGAGTCCCCGTTATTGTTCGCAGGAAGTGCCGCGCGACGTTTCGCCGCGGACGGAACCCCTTTGGGAGACTTTCTCGACGTGGGCACGTTCCCCGAAACGGCGGGCACGGTCGTGTCGTCGGACGCGGACGGCGATTTCGTCGTCGCCTGGTCCAACTTCTACGACTCGATCGTGGAAGCCCGCCGCTTCGCCGCCGACGGATCCCCCCTCGGCGAGCGGTTTCTGCTCCACACCACCACCGGCTCGCACGGCAGCCCGGACCTGGCGAGCGACGCCGCGGGCAACTTCCTGGCCGTCTGGAGGCGCTTCTCGGGCGGGTCCAGCATCCGGGGTCAGAGAATCTCGTCCAACGGCACGTTTCTCGGAGGGGAGTTCCAGGTCAACACCTCCCCAAGTCCTTCAGCTCCGGCGGTGGCCAGCGATCCGGACGGCGATCTCGTGGTCGTGTGGTCGGGCCCGGAGATCCACGGACAGCTCTTTTCGCCCGACGAGTCGGCGGACGTGGCGATCTCCAAGGACGACGGCGTGGACCGGGTGCTCCCCGGCGCTCAGGTGATCTACACCGTCGTCGCGGAAAACCTCGGTCCGAGCTTCGCGGATCCCGCCAGCGTGACGGACATGCTCCCCTCCGAGCTCGCCTGCGACTGGACGAGCGTCGCCGCGGGCGGGGCCAGCGGCAACACGAACGGCTCGGGCGATCTCGACGAGACCCTGGCCCTTCCCCTGAACAGCTCGGTGACCTACACGGTCACCTGCGACGTCGCCGTCGACGCGACCGGGACGCTCGTCAACACGGCGACGATCTCGTCGCCGTTGCCCGACCCCGTGCCGGGGAACAACTCGGCCGTCGACGACGACACCAGGCTGCGGATCGCCGATCTCTCGATCGCCCTGGCCGACTCGTCCGACCCGGTGTCCGACGCCGCGCTCCTGGTCTATACGGTCCTGGTGGACAACGGCGGACCGGAGAGCGCGGAGGACGTACGGGTGACCAGCCTCCTGCCGCCGGACGCGACCCTCGTCCAAGCCGCCGGCGCCGGCTGGGTCTGCTCCGGCGCGGGCATCGTCGTCTGCGGCCGCTCCGTCGTCGGGGTGGGCTCCGCGCCTCCCCTGACCATCACGGTCACGACGCCGGCGTTCGAGGCCGTCCTCAGCCATCACGTCGTCGTCTCCGCCGTCGAGCTCGACCCCGATCTCGGCGGCAACGTCGCGTCGGAGCCGACGTCCGTGGTCATCGGCCACGTCTTCGCGGATGGATTCGAGTCCGGCGACGTCTCGAGATGGTCGTCGGTCGTCGGCCAGTAGGGTCGAGGCCACCGATCAAGACCGCCGGACCACGACCTTGCCGGTCGCGGCGCCCGATTCGGCGTGGGCGTGGGCCTCGCCGATCCGGTCGAACGTGAATCCTCCTGGGTCGACCAGGGGACGCAGCCGGCCGGCGTCGACGAGCTCCGCCACCTCGGCGAGGATGCGGCCGTGCCGCTCGCGCCCGACGTCGTGGAGCAGCGGGATGAGCATGAAGACCACGTGGATCGACAGCCCCCGCAGATGGGCCAGGCCCAGGTCGTGCCGTCCCCGCGCCTGGATGTTGACGACCGAGCCGTTCCAGCGCGCGGCGGCCAGCGACCGCTGGAGGTTCTCGCCGCCCACGGTGTCGAAGACCACGTCGAAGCCCCGGCCGCCGGTCAGCCGCCCGACGTAGTCCTCCACCGTCTCCTCCCGGTAATCGACGACGTGGTCGGCGCCGAGCTCCCCGGCGAGCCGCGCCTTTTCGGCGCTGCCGCAGGTCGCCGTCACCTCGGCGCCGCGGGCCTTGGCGAGCTGCACGGCCAAGTGGCCCACGCCGCCCGTGCCGCCGTGGACGAGCACGCGCCGGCCATCGACGTCGCCGGCCTTGTCGAGGCCCTCCCAGGCGGTGATCGCCACCAGCGGCAGGGCCGCCGCCGCTGCCATGGCGATCGCCCGCGGACGCCGGGCGAGGAGGCGCGCGTCGGCCACGGCGAAGTCGGCGAGGACCCCCTGGACCTTGCCCACGCCGCCGACGCAGCCGTAGACCTCGTCGCCCGCGGCCAGGCCGCTCACCCCCTCCCCCGCCGCCGCCACCGTTCCGGCCACGTCGCCGTGCAGGATGGCCGGGAACGGCGGAGCGATGGCCGCGACCGCGCCGGCGCGGATCTTGTAGTCCACGGGATTCACGCTGGTCGCGGCGACGCGGATCAGCACCTCGCCGCGGCCGGGCTCGGGCCGGGGAAGCTCGGCGACGCGGAAGACGTCCGGGCCGCCGAACGAATCGATGACGAATGCTCGCATGACGGGTCTCCTGAGGGATCGTCCGAATACCCTATACCACGTCTCCTCGCCGATCGCGGTAGGCTCGGCGGCACCCCCTGAACCCGTGAGGAGAAATGAAGATGTCCAGAATCGCGTTCGTCCTCCTGATCGGCCTGTCGGTCGCCGCGCCCGCCCGGGCCACCTTCTCGCTCTGCGCCATCGACCCCGAGAGCGGGCAGTCCGGCGTCGCGGTGACCACCCGGGTGCCCTTCGTGGGGCGCGCGGTGCCGTGGGTGCGGGCCGGCGTCGGCGCCGTCGCCACCCAGGCGTGGACGGTGGTCGAGTACGGCCGCCAGGGCCTCGACCTGATGGAGCAGGGCCTCGCCCCCGCCGACGCCCTCGCGCGTCTGCTGGCGGACGACGCCTCCCGCGAAAGCCGCCAGCTCGGCCTCATCGACATGCAGGGGCGCACGGCCGCCCACACCGGCGCCGAGAACGGCGCCTGGGCGGGCAGCCGCCAGGGCGAGAACTACACCGTGCAGGCCAACATCATGGTCGGGCCGCAGGTGATCGCGGCCGTTGCCGACCACTTCGAGTCCACCGCGGGCACCGGCATGCCGCTCGCCGAGCGGATGATCCTGGCCCTCGAAGCGGGCCAGGCCGAGGGCGGCGACAAGCGCTGGGGCCTCTTCCAGTCCGCCGCCATCCGCGTCGCCGATCCTGACGAACCGGGGCGCGGCGGCGACCACCTCGCGGTGTCGATCGACGTCGGCGAGCACGAGCACCCCGTGGCCGAGATGAAGCGCATCTACTACAAGACGGCCCGGCGCCTCGGCCACCGCGACTTCTCGGAGGTGACGGGACCGGACGTCGTCGAGCTCAAGCGCATGCTCCACGCCCTCGGCTACTGGCGGAAGGAGCTCGAAAGCTTCCCCGAGCCGCCGCCCTTCGACGTCGACCGCGGCCTCATGCGCGAGGACCCCGAGCGCTTTCGCGAGCTCCTGGACGCCTATCGCGAGAAGGCCGCGGCCTACGAGAAGGCCTACGCCGTCTACGACGAGGAAGCCGTCGCCGCGGTGGACGCTTACCGGCGTGACGCGGGCCTCGACTACGAAGGCAATCCGCGCGGGCTGGTCGACGTTCGCCTGGTGGAGGCACTGCGCGCCGCCTACTTCGACCGCAAGGTCGCCGCAAAGCGCCCGGACTAGCGAGGACGTCGGCGGCGTCCCGTGGTACTTTTGCACTGCAACGCAGTGCTCCGAGCTGCGCGAACGATCGGAGGAGCTTCATGACTGACCAACTGACCGTCCGCCTACCAGAGGACTTGAACCGCGCTCTCGCTGTTGCCGCGACGCGGCTGCACCGCAACAGAGACTTCTTGCGATTGCTGAACGAGAATGAGGTGATCTACCACCCTTCGAGGTCTCGCTTCCTCGCTTCGGTAGCCGCATTCCGAATTTCCTCCTGGGCCAGTTCCCGCCCGTAGCGAGCCACCTCCCGGAGGTCCTCGTCGGAGTGGTCTTCTAACTTCGAGAATGCTCGATCCCATGCCGACCAATAATCGTGGCCTGAGCCCAAAAAACTCGCTCTGGCCACGGCGCGCGGCTCATGACCCGACAGGAGAGCAAGCCTCGCGAGGTTCACCCAATCTGCGTCCGGCTGGCCAGCAAGAGGCTCGAGGTGGTAATCCCTGAGCCGTTCAAGCCTGAGGAGTCGCTCATAGACGGTCGCGTTACGACCCACCAGGTGCGGCAACAACTGGTCTGCCCAGAGACCAGGCTCAAGCCGCTCGAGGATCGCTAGGCGATGCGACTCTTGAAGGCTCCCAATAGCTTTGACGTAAGTCCTACGATAGCGCAGTGCAAGCTCAAGCGTTGAATCTCGTCCCAGAAGGTTATCGAGCCACGCCTTGGCAAGATCTGGATCGGCGGACAAAATCTCGCCCAGCCAGTAACCAAGACTGCCGGTATCGACGACGATCTGTTCCTCACCAAGTCGTGACGACCGGAGGATGAGTTTCCGCCAGACACTCCTGACCGTGCGCCTTACCTTGCCCTTGGGCTCGGCATTCCATTCGCCGATCGCTGCCGTCAAGGCCGTCTGGAGATCCGGGTGGCGGAGCAGTGCCTTCAGGGTCGGTAGTGGAACTTCCTTTCGCAGACATAAGCCCTTGATGAGCTGTGGGAAGGAGGCCGCTCTGGTGAGTGCCATTTCGAGAAGGTCGGACGGGGGATCCGGGAGCTGCAGGATTAGACGTACTGCCTCCCACGCCTGATGCTCAAGCGCTAAACTCCGACTGAGCAGATCCTTCCACCCGGTAGCTCGGCGCTCGACTATAGCGTCGAGAAAGGGTCGAATCAGGCCGGCTGACATTTCATGGTCGAGGAAAGTCGCTGCCCATAACTCCATGTGCTTCGCATTCGCCGCCAGGAAGCGGCTGAGCGCCGCAGCTCGGCGGGGGTCTAGCTGCCTGCCGATCCTCGCGGCCTCGTGCTCGTATCGGACGACATCCCTCGCTACTTCCTCAGGCGTACGCTCGGCCACCCAGAGTTTGGCCAGCTTTTCGAGCTCCAGGGTCGCGCCCGCCTCCTGCTCATGCCAATCAGCGCCGTGGTCTTCTGGGCAAAGGAGATCAAACAGCGCGTCCGTTGGCAACTCAAGCTGAAGGTTCACGCGGCTTGCCATGCGCTTCAAGCCCGCCCCAAGAGCGGGACTCGCCTTAGCGAGTGGCGCCAAGTCCGTCAGCACTCTGCGCGCGAAGCAGTGAACCGTGTCACGGACTGCCGGATTAACTACGGTCGTGGGCGCCACCGAATCAGGATAGAACCAGTCCCACGACAGCTCTGCGAGGAGACTCCACGTCTCTGCATCGATCTCTTCGATCATGTCACGCCCTTCTCCCCAGATTGCCTGAAGCTTGCGCAACTGATCAAGCGGCAGCAGGCCCTGCCGGAAGGAGACAGTCCGTCCAGATCCAGGATCGTAGCTGGTGTCTCTCAAACCGAGGGAAAGCGCCATCCGAAGCACTCGGATAGCTATCCAACGCTCGCCCCCCTCCTTTAAGTACTGCCTGGCCAGCCGGACCGCGAGTCTTCGCCGGTCGACGAGCTCGCCCTGGCGTCGCTCCTCAGCCGAAAGATCCTGCATCCATCCCCGCAGGATCTCCAGCCAACGGTTCGAGGACGATTGAGCCGCGTCGTCTTCGCGCGCGGCCACTTCGAGTAGTCGGGACACCGCCGGACGCGGTGCCCGCAGAAGAGCCTCCTGAGCGATGTGGCTCAGATCGCCCGGATAGTGTTCGAGAGCCCACCGCGCCTCGTCCTCGCCGAGAGCTGTATAAGGACGCCAGACCGCGGCTGAACGGCATCTCTGGACGAGGTCCCGAAGATCTGTCGCGGGAATCTCGGCGCCATGGAGTGCCGCGAAGACGATGGCTTCGATGGCGCTTTCGAGGCTAGGCGCGCGCTCGAGGAGCGGTTGAAGAGGGATCGACGCTGGTCTTTCGAAGAAGGCTTGCCGAATCAACGCTGATCGCAAAGCGACGGGCCACACCGCAAGGACGCGCTCGCCTAACTCGGAGAGCACGCCTCCCATCGCAAGCTGGATCGCAAGCTCGCGCGCTCTTTGCAAGCCGATCCCCAGGCAGTCAGCCACGGTTTCGAGCGCCATGCCACGGTCACCGCCGACTCCGAGAGCCGCCAGGAAACCGGAGGACTCCGGGCCGACGAGCTTCTTGAAGTCCGTCATCAGCGAACGCGCCAGAGCGTCGCCCCGCAGGACCTCGGTCCAGGAACCGCGGAGACAGAAAGTGGCGAGGGTCACCGCCAGCCCCGGCTTGTTCCTCGCCTGAGTCACGAGCTCGCGCAGGAAGTCGTCATGAGCCCGCACGCCCGTCTGTCGGATGACTTCCAGGATCTGATCTCGGGTCAGGAGCTCTAGGCGGCGGACCTGAGCCGCCGGCAAAGACCCCAGGCCTTCGGCCACCGTGTGGCGCTCACCCTCCCAGCAAGTGGCGATGATCGCGAAATCGTACCCAACCTCTTTCCGCAGATGTCGGAGCACTCGAATCCGGCATAGGTCTTCGTGAGCGTCGTCGACAATCACGAGGTCGGGCCGCAGCTCGCACAGAGCGTTGCGTATCTCCCCGGGTTCATCGCTGTGAAGAAATAAGCCCCAGCCTTCACGGGCGAGATGACGCAGAAGATGGGTCTTGCCCGAGCCCGGCTGGCCGGTGATCAAGCGATCTCCTGAGGTCGTCCGGAGCCACTCGACGTCCGCGGCGCGGCCGATCAGCTCGATTTCCAACTGCGGCCGGCCGGGTGGCGGCACCGATGACAGAGCCTGTCGTCTCCACGCCAGGCCAAGCAGCTCCCGGCACCCACGTTCACAATAGAAAAGACGGTCGGCGATAGCCTCTTGATCGAAGATCTGGCGCAGAGTGAAACCCATTTCCCTGGCCCGCTGCTCCAGATTGCGCCGCCGTGGCGGCTTCAGTCTAAGAGACGTGGCGAGGACGACCTGGCGTCGCGGGCCGCCGCGAGCGGTGTAGGATTCGAGATTCTTCGTCAAGTTGCCGATGACGTCGTCATCAGAGGTGCAGACCAACGGATACGGCTCGCCCTGTCCGTCGGCGATG
This sequence comes from Thermoanaerobaculia bacterium, assembly GCA_036397835.1. Lineage (GTDB taxonomy): Bacteria > Acidobacteriota > Thermoanaerobaculia > Multivoradales > J023 > DASWIG01. Next base: position 5,868 of record DASWIG010000690.1, on the reverse strand, counting down.
GCACCGTCCATACCGGCATCGTTGCCCCCGGAGATGGGAACCAAACCGGGAAAGGGACCCAGAAGGAGATAGCACATGCAGCGCTCGAAGACCTCGGGGTCGAAGTCCTTCGCTTCGAGCGCGGAGACGATCTGGCTATAGAACGGATGCCTCATGTGCTGTCAACCACGTGGGCTTCAGATCTCCCTGGGTGCCCGCTCGAGGAGCTTTACGAACTCGGTCTGAAGGTCCTTGCCGCGATCGTATTCGCGTCGGGAGATCAACTCCAGCGCCTCGCGGGCTGCCAGCAGGTCGCGCCTGCTGGCGAACTGAACGAGCGTGGCAAAGTCGACGACGTCTTTCTCGCGGCCGGCCAGGGTCTTGAGCGCGAGCAAGTGTGCCGTGGTGGCCACCGGCGCGGAGACTCCGGGAAGGACATCGAGCATCTCTGCGGCCGCGACGATTTCCTCCTCGATCCCTGAGGACGCGAACATCAAGTCGACGATCACTCCCCGGACGTCCTTCGCGTCCGCCGTCATTCCAACTGATACGAGCCGATCCAGCTCCAAGTGCTCCCGCATCGCCTCCAGGCGGTAGCCGCGACTCAGGAAGTCCCGGACCGTGCTTTCCGCGTCACGGTTGCCGGTGACGGCCACGGCGACGTCAAGGTCGCGGGTAGTTCGCGGCTCGCTACGCAAGGAAACGGCTACGCCACCGATCAGTGCCCAGCGCAACCCCAGGTGCCGGAGGTCGGCTTGGAGCTTGAGCAAGGCTCGCTGCAGCCGGGTCATGTTCGGAGCCCGAACTTGGCTGCCCACTTCTCCGATGGGCGACCGTAATAGTCGTCGTCGGAGCGCCGTCGCAGCCACTCCACGAGACGCTCCTCGACCTCCGCCTCGTTCAGCCCAGGGTTGCGGCGGCGGATGTTCTGGCGCATGATCTGCTCGGCGGTCTCGCAGAGGTCGAAGAAGATCTCCGCGCGAGCGAGGACCTCGGGGTCCCGGATCGGCTGGTCGAACGGATCCATACCTCAACTCTATCGCAGTCCGGCCGGATTCGACGACGAGACCGCCCTGTCCAATGGGAGGACGCGCAGCCTGAACTTAGCTCGCTGCGCTCGCGAACGGTGATATCCTTGCTCTGCGCAACAAGCGGAGCTCCGTGTAGGGCAGGCTCCGCCTGCCGATTCACGCGATCCGTGGCAGAATGTCGTCGGCGACGACTTGGTGAGCGGGCAAGGCGCCGGCCAGCGCGCGGTTGAGGACGCGCTGTAGCGCTCGTCGGGACGGCGGGCCGCCGTGTTCACGAACGCCAGGCACAGCTCGCCGCTGAGCTCGAGCTCGCGGGGGACGTCGGCCGCCTTCCGCTTCGCCATGGCGTCCTATCCTACCGCGTTCTCCTCTCCTGCTATACTTCAAAAGCTCCGGCGAGGCCCATCTCGGGACCGCTCCGCCGACGGGGAAGACCGATGACCGACGAAGAACTGAAAGACCTGGTGGCGTCGAACAGCCGCGCGATCACGCGCCTGGAGGGGCTCCACGAAGAGAACGAGCGGGCCTGGCAGGAGATGCGGGAGGAGCTGCGCGCTTCGAGGGTGGAGTCCGAACGGCGCTGGCAGGAGACGCAGGAGGAGCTGCGCGCTTCGAGAGTGGAGTCCGAACGGCGCTGGCAGGAAGGTCAGGCTTCGCAGGCGGAGTCCGACCGGCGCTGGCGGGAGGAGATCCACGCCTCACGAGCGGAGACCGACCGCCTGGTCGAGGCCATCCATCGCGAAATCGGCAGCCTGGGCAACAAGATCGGCGACTACGCCGAGGGCCTGTGCCGCCCGGCGCTCGAACACATCCTGCGCGATCACTTCAGGATGTCCGAGGTCGCTCTCCGGGTCAATTCCAGGCGCAACGGTCACGAGATCGAGCTCGACATGCTCGGCCATGCCAACGACCGGATCAACAAGGCCTACGTGGCCGAGATCAAGAGCACGCTCCGGCAGGAAGGCATCGAACAGATCCTCGAGCACCTGCGCGCCTTCCCCGACTTCTTCCCGCAGCATCGCGGCAAGGAGCTCTACGGCGTCCTGGCCGCGATCGACGCACCGCCCGCGGTGCAGGAGAAGGCGCTGCGGGAGGGGCTCTACCTCGTGCTCGTCAGCGAGGACGCCTTCCGATTGGTCGAGCGCGAGGGTTTTCAGCCGCGCGACTTCAGTAGCTGACTCAGGACGAGGTCCTGCTTCGGCGTCCCCCAGGTCCCGAGCGCCGCCGCGGCCAGCCAGATCACGCCCGAGACGAGCTGGCCGACGGAGCCGCTGAGGTAGACGTCGCGCATTTCTTTCTGCGCTGCTCGCAGATCCATGGTCTTCTCCTTCTCGAAGGGTCACCAGAAGAGATAGAGGATCAGGTACGCACCCAGCATCAGGGCCGCGAAGAACGCGATCTGCCCCGTCGTCCACGTGCGGGCGAAATATCCCTCCGGCCCGTGCAGGCGGTAGGCGCCGCCGACGACGCGGTCGAGGGCCGAGCGCGCCGCTCCCAGCAGCCCCTTCCAGGCGCGGGCGCCGACGCCGGCCACCGCGCCGCCCAGGGACGGCGCCAGCTTGCGGTAGACCCAGTCGAAGTCGAGGTTCACCGAGGGCACCTCGAGCGGGTAGAGCCGGTAGCGGATCAGTACGCCGAACGCCAGCGCCGCGAAGAGCAGGAGCTGGAATTGCGTGATCACGTGGTCGGCCGTGTAGGGTTGATAGGGCTCCATCGCGTTGGGCAGGAGGTCGTAGAGCGGGCCGGGGAAGCAGCCGAGGATCACGCACAGCGCGGCGGTGATCCCCATCGCCGCCAGCATGTTCCACGGCGCTTCCTTGCAGCGGATCCCCGAGTCGTGCCCGAAGAACGAAAAGAAAGGTATCTTGATGCCCGAGTGCTCCATGACGCCGGCCGACGCCACCAGGAGGAGCAGCCACACGAGGGTCATGTGCCCGTCGGCCACCGAGGCGATGATGAGCCCTTTCGAGACGAAGCCGCTGAAGAGCGGGAAGGCCGAGATCGACGCCGCGCCGACCATGCAGAAGATCGCCGTCAAGGGCATGGAGCGGTAGAGCCCGCCGATTTCCGAAGCCTTGATCGTCCCCGCGCGGTAGAGCACCGCGCCCATCGACATGAAGAGCAGCGCCTTGTAGAGGATGTGACAGAAGGCGTGCGCCACCGTGCCGTTGAGCGACATGGCGGTGCCCACGCCGATGCCCACCACCATGAAGCCGAGCTGGTTGTTGAGGCTGTAGGCCAGCACCCGGCGCATGTCGTTCTCGATGACCGCGTAGAAGATCGGGAAGAGCGTCATGGCGACGCCGATCGCGATCAGGATCGTCGTGCCCGGAAAGCCGCGGGCCAGGGCGTAGACGGCGAGCTTGGTGGTGAAGGCCGAGAGGAAGACGGTGCCGGTCACCGTGGCCTCGGGATAGGCGTCCTGCAGCCAGTTGTGGAGGAAGGGGAAGGCGCACTTGATGCCGAAGGCGAGGAAGATCAGGACCGCGCCCGCCCCGCTCGAGGCCAGGGTGCCGTCCTCGGCCACCAGCTTGCCGAAGGCGATCGAGCCCGAGCCGCCCGTGGGCGGCACCCCCGAGTGCAGCAGCACGCCGGCCAGCAGCAGCACGCCCGAGCCCACCTGGATCACCAGGTAGCGCAGGCCCGCGCGGTAGGAGCGCTCGCTCTTGCGCGCCCAGATCAGGAAGACCGACGACAGCGCCGTCAGCTCCCAGTAGACGAAGAGGGTGATCAGGTCGCCGGCGAAGAGCGCCGCCACCGCGGCGCCCGCGTAGACCATGCCCGCCACGTGCTGGGTCGTGTCGCGCACGTGGAAGGCGTAGAGCGCGCTGAGGACGGCGACGAGGTAGAAGACGTAGCCGAACGCCCGGCTCAGGGCGTCGACGCGCACCAGCGTCAGCTCGTAGCCGAGGAAGCCGACCTGACCCCAGACGCCGTCGGGCAGGGCCGCGAGCTGCGCCAGACCGAGCACCGGCAGCGCGACGGCGGCCGCCGCCTGCACCCTGCCGCGCAGGAATGGCAGAATGAACGCTCCCAGGATCAGCAATAGCCCCGGCGGCAGGTCAAGGATCATAGTAGTCCTCGTCGCGCTTCAACACCTTGCGGAGCTGCTTGCCCGCCAGCACGATCAGGAAGAAGGCCACGAAACCGAAGACGCCGTAGAAGGCGACGGTGTCGAAGCCGAAGTGCGGATGGCGGTAGTGGAGGAGCGTGAGCGGGATCTCGATCACCAGCAGCAACGCGCAGACGGCGACCAGGATCCGGAAGGCGCGGTCGCCGACCTTCGGGTGATCGAGCCAGTGCTTGCCATCGCTCATCAGACGATTCCCTTCAGGAGCTCGAAGAGGTCGTCGGCGAAGAAGAAGAGCAGCAGGCAGCCGAGCGCCGTCAGCAGCGGCGGACCGGCAAGGAGCGGACGGTCGAGCAGTCCCCCACCGTCCTCATGATCATGCTCCGCGTCCTGTCGTGGCCGGAAGAAGGCGCGGCCCACCACCGGCATGAGATAGCCGATCGAGAGCAGCGAGCTCAGCATGAGCACGGCGAGCATCACCCATTCGTGGCTTTCGGCGGCGCCGAGGGCCAGGTACCACTTGCTCCACGAGCCGCCGAACGGCGGCACGCCGATCACGCTCCACGAGCCGACGAGGAAGGCCGCCATGGTGAACGGCATGCGGCGTCCGAGGCCGTCGAACTCGCTGACCTGCGTCTTGTGGGCCGCCACGTAGATCGAGCCGGCGCAGAAGAAAAGGGTGATCTTGCCGAAAGCGTGCATGGCGATGTGCATGCTGCCGCCCACCACGCTCCAGGCGTTGGCGAGGGCGGCGCCGAGCACGACGTAGGAGAGCTGGCTGACGGTGGAGTAGGCCAGGCGCGCCTTGAGGTTGTCCTTGGTGATCGCAACGACGGACGCCGCGACGATGGTGAAGGCGGCGGCCAAGGTGAGCCACTGCCGGGAGCCGGCGGCCGCCAGGGTCTCGAGCCCGAAGACGTAGACCGCGACCTTCATCACCGTGAAGACCCCGGCCTTGACCACCGCCACCGCGTGGAGCAGCGCGCTCACCGGCGTCGGCGCCACCATGGCCGCCGGCAGCCAGCGGTGGAAGGGCATCACCGCGGCCTTGCCGGTGCCGAAGACGTAGAGGGCCAGGAGCGCCGTCAGCACGCCGCCGCCGGCCTTGCCGGCGAGGATGCCGCCGGGCGTGAACTCGGTGGTGCCGGCGAGCTGCCAGGTCCAGACCAGGGCGAGCAGCAGGAAGGCGATCGAGGTGCCCATGAGCACCCCGAGGTAGACCCGCCCGGCGCTTCGCGCCTTGTCGGTGCCGTGGTGGGTCACCAGCGGGTAGGTCGAGAGCGTGATCGCCTCGTAGAAGACGAAGAGGGTGAAGACGTTGGCGGCGAAGGCCACGCCCAGGGCGCCGGCGATGGCGAGGGCGAAGCAGGCGTAGAAGCGCGTCTGGTTCGTCTCCTGGTGGCCGCGCATGTAGCCGATCGAGAACAGCGAGGTGACGATCCACAGCCCCGAGGCGACGAGGGCGAAGACCATGCCCAGGGGCTCGACCTCGAAGGCGATCGGCAGTCCCGGCAGCACCTCCACGAGCTCGAGCCGCGGGCGCACGCCCCCCCTGACCGCCGGCAGGATGATCGCCGCCACCACCGCGAGCAGGCCCGCGGAGGTGGCGAGCGTGGCCGCCTCTCGGACGTTGGGCCAACGTCCGAGCAGGACGACCAGCACCGTCCCGGCGAGCGGCAGGACGAGGGCGAGCCCGACGGCGGTCTCGGGGATCACGCCGCGAGTCTAACCCAACGTCTCGGAAACTGCACAACTATCTGAAAATAGACGTCTTACGTGTAGGTCAGG
>DASWIG010000689.1:0-3724 GCA_036397835.1 Thermoanaerobaculia bacterium | reverse complement strand
GGCATCGGCGCGGTGACGCCGGTGGGCGTCGGGCGCGACGCCACCTGGGAGAACCTGCTCGCCGGCCGCAGCGGCATCAGCGAGGTCGAGTCCTTCGACACCGCGCGCTACAACGTCCACCGCGGCGGCGAGATCAAGGGCTTCGACCCCGCCCCGCACCTGCGGCGGCTCGACCCGTCGACGGTGGGCCGCGCCTCGCAGCTCGCCATCGCGGCGGCGCACGAGGCCCTGGACGACGCCGGCTTCGGCGCCGGCACCGGCCGCGACCCGGCGCGCTGCGGCGTGGCCATGGGCACCACCTCGGGCGAGCCGCGCGAGGTCGAGCGCTTCGACGACCGCTACCTCGCCGGCGAGCTCGCGGCGGTGGGCGCCGAGTTCATGGACCTCTACCCCTGCCACGTGATCGCCGGTCACGTGGCGAGCGAGATCGGCTTCTCCGGCGTCAACACGATGATCCCGGCGGCCTGCGCGGCGGGCAACTACGCGGTGGCCCACGCCTACGACGTGCTGCGCGCCGGGCGCGCCGACGTGATGCTGGCCGGCGGCGCCGACTCGTTCTCGCGCATCACCTACACCGGCTTCTACCGCCTCGGCGCCATCGCGCCGGAGCGCTGCCAGCCCTTCGACAAGAACCGCCAGGGCATGATGCCCGGCGAGGGCGCGGCGGTGCTGGTGCTCGAACGCGCGGAGGACGCCGAAGCGCGCGGCGCGCGCATCTACGCCGAGGTGGCCGGCTACGGCCTCTCCTGCGACGCCCACCACATGACCGCGGCCCACCCCGAGGGCGACGGCGCGGCGCGCGCCATGCTGGCGGCGCTGGCGCACAGCGGCCACCGGCCCGATCAGATCAGCTACGTGAGCGCCCACGGCACCGGCACGCCGACCAACGACAAGCTGGAGACGCGGGCCCAGTACCGGGTGTTCGGCGACGCGGCGCGGCGCACGCCGATGAGCTCGATCAAGTCGATGATCGGCCACACCATGGGGGCGGCCTCCGCGATCGAGAGCGCGGTGTGCGCGCTGGCGGTGGCGACGGACCGCATCCCGCCGACGACCAATTTCGAGGAACCGGACCCCGAATGCGACCTCGACTGCGTGCCCAACGCGGCGCGCCGGATCGTGGTGAGGGCGGCGATGAACAACGCCTACGCCTTCGGCGGCAACAACGCCTCGGTGATCTTCCAGAAGTACACGTGATGACCAGCCAACGCTCCGGCCGGCCGCGGGTCGTGGTGACCGGCGCCGGCACCATCTCGCCGCTCGGCGACCGTCCCGCGGCGATCCACCAGGCCCTGGTGGCCGGCGCCGACGGCCTTGGCGAGATCACCCTCTTCCCCGTCGACGGCCTGCCCACCCGCCGCGCCGGCGAGATCCGCTTCGACCCCAAGGCCTATCTCGAGGGCAACATCCGGCCCATCGACCGCACCGGCCAGCTCGCGATCATCGCCGCCCAGCTCGCGCTGGCGGCCAGCGGCTGGAGCCGCGAGAAGCGCGCCGAGCACGAGGTGAGCCTGGTGCTCGGCACCACCTTCGGCAGCGTGCGGACGATCGCCGAGTTCGACCGCCGGGCCGTGGAGGCGGGGCCGCAATACGCCAAGCCCTTCGACTTCGCCAACAGCGTGATCAACGCCGCCGCCGGCCAGACGGCGATCTGGCACCGCCTGCGCGGCGTCAACTCGACCTTGGCGGGCAGCGCCGCCGCCGGGCTGCAGGCGATCGCCTACGCCGTGGACCTGATCCGCAGCGGACGCGCCGACGCGGTGCTCGCCGGCGGCGCCGAGGAGCTGTGCTTCGAGTCGTTCTACGGCTACTCGCGCACCGGCCGCCTGGCCGCCGACGGCGACTGCGCCGTGCCCTTCGACGCCCGGCGCCGGGGCTTCCGGCTCGGCGAGGGCGCGGCGCTGCTGGTGCTCGAGGAGGCCGGCGCCGCACGGCGCCGCGGCGCTACGGTGCTGGCCGAGATCCGCGGCCACGCCGGCGCCTTCGACTGCTCGCGCGGACGCGACGCCGGCGAGGCGGCGGCGGCGATCGGGCGCACCCTCGCCCTGGCCCTCGACGACGCCGGCGTCGACGCCGCCGAGGTCGACGCGGTGAGCCTGGCGGCCGACGGCAGCCCGACCGGCGACCGTCACGAGGCCGCCGGCGTCGCCGCCTGCTTCGGGGCGCGCGCCGCCGAGCTGGCGGTGCTGGCGGTCAAGGGTCAGCTCGGCGAGAGCCTGGGCGCGGCGGGCGCGTTTCAGACCCTGGCGCTGCTCGAGACGATGCACCAGGGGAAGGTGCCCGGCATCGCCGGTCTCGCGGAGCTCGAGGACGACTTTCCCCTGACGCGGGCGTCGGCCGAGAGCCACGCGGCGGACGTCCGCCGCGGCCTCGTCCACGCCCTGGGCTTGGACGGCAATACCTGCGCGTTGGTACTGGAGCGAATCCCATGATCGACAGTGAGCTGAAGAGTCGTTACGACGTGGTCATCGTCGGCGGCGGGCTCGCGGGGCTGGCGCTGGCGCGTCACCTGCTGCTCGACACCGACAAGACGATCCTCCTCGTGGAGCGCAAGAGCGAGCTGCCGCCGAAGCGGCAGAAGGTCGGCGAGTCGTCCGTCCAGGTGGCGGGCTTCTACTACGGCCGGGTGCTCGAGCTCGAGGAGTACCTGTGGCTCCACCAGTTCATGAAGTACAACCTGCGCTTCTACTGGAAGAGCGGCGGCCGCGACAACACCCGCTTCGAGGACTACGGCCAGTCCTTCATCCGCCCCTTCTCCAACATCCCGAGCTACCAGCTCGACCGCAACACCTTCGAGGGCGAGCTGCTGCGCCGCAACCTCGAGGAGGCGCGCTTCACCCTGCGGCTGGGGATCAAGGACCTCGAGACCGACCTCGCGCAGACCTTCGAGGCGGGCCCCCACGCGGTGCGCTTCAAGAGCGCCGCGGGCGAGGCCGCGGTCGCGGCCGACTGGGTCGTCGACACCTCGGGCCGCGGCAAGTTCCTGGCCAAGACGAGGAAGCTCGAGCGCCGCAATGCGATCCGCCACGGCGCCTTCTTCTGGTGGGTCGAGGGTCTCGTCGACGTCGACCGCCTGACCGACCTGCCCTACCGCGAGATCCGCAAGAAGCCCGAGCGCCGCTTCCAGGGCCACCTGCCGAGCTGGCTCGCCACCAACCACTTCTGCGCCCCGGGCCTGTGGTTCTGGGTGATCCCGCTCCAGGGCAAGACCAGCCTCGGCCTGGTCTTCGACAAGGAGGTGGTCCCCTTCACCTACGAGGAGGTGGGGTCGGTGGCGAAGGCCACGAAGTGGGTGCTCGAGAACTTCCCCTGCTTCGCCCGCGACCTGCCGCACCGCAAGGTGCTCGACTTCGGCGGCCTGCGCGACTACTCCCACGACTGCGCCCAGACGATCAACCCGGCGCGCTGGGCCCTGGCGGGCGAGGCGGGGCGCTTCACCGACCCCCTCTACAGCCCGGGCAGCGACCTCATCTCGATCTACAACACCCTGATCGTCGACGCGATCAAGACCGGCGACGCGGGCGAGCTCGCCGGCAAGTGCCAGGTCCACGAGCAGCTCATGCGCGCCGTGTACCAGGCCTACGTGCCCACCTACGCCACCAGCTACGACGCCCTCGGCGACCAGGAGGTCTTCTCGCTCAAGTACACCTGGGAGCTGACGATCTACTTCGGCTTCTACGTCTTCCCGTTCATCAACGACCTCTTCACCGACCGCCGCTTCGCC
>DASWIG010000688.1:0-2348 GCA_036397835.1 Thermoanaerobaculia bacterium | reverse complement strand
CGCCTCTCCGAACGCGACGCATTCGACCCGCGCTACGGTACCGGCGGCGAAGTCGTTCAGCATTTGGCGGGTCGCGAAGAAGAGCCCGAGGTTGCCGAGCATCCACAGGCGGCCGCGACCGTCCTCCAGGATCCGCGAGATGGCGTTGTCGAAGAGCCCGTCGTCCATGGTGTAGCGCGTGATCTCGCCGTCCTCGAGGCGGCTCAGGCCGCCGCCGTAGGTGCCGAGCCACACCGTCCCCTCCTCGTCCTCGTGGATGGCGCGCACGGGCCCGCCGGAGAGCCCGTCGGCGGCGGTGTAGTTGGTGAACCGGCCGGCGAGGAAGCGGCTGGCGCCGCCGCGGGTGCCGATCCAGAGCGCGCCTTCACGGTCCTCGGTGATGAAGCGGAGGTCGTCGTGGACGAGGCCGTCGCGGGTGGTGAAGCGGGTGAACCGGCCGTCCTCGTAGAGCGCCAGCCCCTCGCCCTGGGTGCCGATCCAGAGGCGCCCGGCGCGGTCCACGTAGAGACAGCGGATGTGGGCGCCGGGCAGGCCGTCGTGGCGCGTCCAGGTGCGGAAGACGCCGTCTTCGTAGCGCGAGAGATAGGGATCCAGGTTGGGCGCCGGCGGCAGCAGGCTGTGACCGAGCCACAGCGCGCCTTCGGGCTCTCGCGCCAGCGACACCACCCATGCCAGCGGCGGGTCGCCGGGCGCCGGACGATAGGCGGTGAAGCGGCCGTCGCGCCAGCGCGTCAGCTCGCCGAGCTGCGAGCCGAGCCAGAGCCCGCCCTCGCCGTCGTCGATCACCGGCAGGACGCTCGAGCCGGGCAGCCCGTCGGCCGTCGTGTAACGGGTGACCGGCTTTTCCTTGAGGCGGCTCAGGCCCTTGCCTTCGGTGCCGACCCAGACGTTTCCCTCCGGGTCCTCGATGACCGCCCACGCGCGATCGGCATCGAAGTGCTCCGGGAAAAGCTGCCGCGCGCCCTCGCCGGAGGCCGAAGGCGCCATCCGGGTGAGCTTGCCGTCGGCAGCGATCCAGAGATGGCCGCCGCGGTCCCGGATGATCGAGCGGGCGACGCCGACGTCCGTCGAGACCACGGCGAAGCGCTCGCCCTCGGCGCGCGCGAGAGCGCCCTCGGTGCCCACCCACAGGGTGCCGTCGCGGTCTTCGTAGAGCTCCGTCACCACGTCCGAGGGCAGGCCGTCGGCCGTGTCGTAGACGGTGAAGCCGCCGCCGTCGTGGCGCGCGAGCCCGGCGCCGGTGCCGATCCACATGGCGCCGCGGCGGTCCTCGACCAGGGCCAGCACGACGTCGCTGGGCAGACCGTCGCGGGTCGTCCAGGTGACGAAGCGGCCGTCCTCGTAGCGGCTGAGTCCGTCCGAGGTGCCGGCCCACGGCCGCCCCTGGCGGTCGATCTCCAGGGCCCAGACGCCGCTGGGCGGCAGGCCGTCGCGGGCGGTGAAGGTCGTGAACGCGCCGTCGCGCAGGCGCGTGACGCCTTCGTCGCCGTGCCCCATCCACAGGTTGCCGTCGCGGTCCTGCTCGAGGCAGACGATGCTGTTGCTGCCGAGCTCCGGGGTGCTCGCCACGTCGAAGACCCGGAACCGGACGCCGTCGAAGCGGGCGAGCCCGCCGTAGGTGGAGAGCCACAGGTAGCCGTCGTCGGTCCGGACGAGGTCGGTCACGGAATTCTGCGGCAGGCCCTCCGCGGTCGTCCACACGTCGTGCTGGTACTCGGGGAGCTCTTTGGGAGACGCCGCCGCGGCGCCGAGCACGTACAGCGCCGCCACCGCGCAGGCCGCGGCGGCGAGCGCGGATCGACGTCGTACGATGCTCACCTTGTCCATGGCTCCGGAGGGCGCCGCACCTGAGGACGGTGCCGCTCCTTCCGGATTGTGCCGCAGCTACGTTAAGAAGAGGATTAAGTGCGGGCAGCCACCGACCAGTGGCTGCCGGCCGGCGCCGCGGAGTGCGGCCGGCGCGTTACGCCTTTCTCCGCTCCACCAGGTTGTCGACGACGCCCGGCTCGGCCAGCGTCGAGGTGTCGCCGAGGTTGGTGACGTCGCCTTCGGCGACCTTGCGCAGGATGCGGCGCATGATCTTGCCCGAGCGCGTCTTGGGCAGCGACGGGGCGAACTGGATGTACTCCGGCTTGGCGATCGCGCCGATCTGCTCGCGCACGTGCTCGATGAGCTCCTTCCTCAGCTCCTCGCTCTCCTCCACGCCCTCGACCAGGGTCACGAAGGCGTAGAGGCCCTGGCCCTTGATCTCGTGGGGCACCGGCGTGACCGCGGCCTCGGCCACCTTGTCGTGGCTGACCAGGGCGCTCTCGATCTCGGCGGTGCCCAGGCGATGGCCGGAGACGTTG
>DASWIG010000687.1:0-3843 GCA_036397835.1 Thermoanaerobaculia bacterium | reverse complement strand
GCGACGGTGAAGTAGGCGTCGCCGAAGCTGATCATGCGCCAGTCGTCCTCGAGGATGCCGGCGGGCTCGCGGGTGCGGCTGGGGCCGTACCAGGTGCCGTTGTCCTGGAGGCCGCCGCCGAGGGCGTAGAAGGGCTCGCGGTGGTCGTGGAAGACCTGGTAGAACTGCGCGATCGGCAGGTTGCGGATCGGCTCCCAGGTCACGCCGCGGTCGTAGGAGACGGCGACGCCGCCGTCCTGGCCCTGCCACAGCCGCCGCGGGTCGAGCGGGTCGATCCACAGCGAGTGGTAGTCGACGTGGGTGTTGCGGGCGATACGTTCGAACGAGCGCCCGCCGTCGATCGACAGGAAAAGCCGGCTGGAAACGGCGTAAACGCGGTCCTCGTCGCTCGGGTCGACGCGCAGGTCGGTGTAATAGAAGCCGCGGGAGACGATCTCGACGTCGTCGGAAACCTTTCTGAAGGTGTCGCCGCGGTCGTCGGAGCGAAAGAGGACGCCCTCGTTCGACTCGGCGATCACGTAGACGACGTCGGGGTCGGACGGCGCGATCTTGACGCCGATGCGCCCGAGGAGCTTGGGCAGCCCCTCGGTGAGCTTCTTCCAGGTGGCGCCGCCGTCCACCGAGCGGTAGACGCCGCCTTCCTCGCCGCCGCTGGTGAACGTCCACGGCTTGCGCTCGAAGTGCCAGAGGGCGGCGAAGAGCACGTTGGGGTTCGAGGCGTCGAGATCCAGGTCGGCCACGCCGTGGCGCTCGTCGAGGTAGAGCGCCTTCTCCCAGGTCTCGCCGCCGTCTCTCGAGCGGAAGACGCCGCGCTCCTCGTTGGGTCCGAAGATGTGGCCGACGGCGCCCACGTAGACGACGTCCGGGTCGTGGGGATGGACGAGGACGCGGGAGACGTGGCGGGTCTCCTCGAGGCCGAGGTGACGCCAGGAGGCGCCGCCGTCCGTCGACTTGTAGACGCCGTTGCCGAAGGACACGGAGTTGCGGGTGTTGGACTCGCCGGTGCCGACGTAGATCACCTCGGGGTTCGACGGCGCGAGCGCCAGGTCGCCGATCGAGGCGATCGGCTGATCGTCGAAGAGGGGCCTGAAGGTGAGGCCGCCGTCGGTGGTCTTCCACACGCCGCCGGAGGCGGCGCCGACGTAGACGACCTGGGGACGTCCGGGAACGCCCTCGACGTCGGTCACGCGTCCGCTCATGTTCACGGGGCCGACGTTGCGCCACTCGAGGTGGTCGAAGGGCGTGGGCTCGTCCTCCGCGGGCGGGACGATCTCGGCGGCAGCGGGGATGGTCAGGAGGCAGGCGGCCAGCAGGGCGAGAAGGGGGCGTCGCAGGCGCATCGGTCGGGGTCTCCTCGGACGGGGGGTTGCGGGTCGCGGGCGACTCTATCGCAGCCGCACCCGATCCTCTGAGTGACGAGCGCCCGGCGCTCGCGGGGGCTCCGCGTCAGACCTCGGAGCCGCGGCTGCGCAGGGGAGCCGGGGCCGACAGGTCGAGGCGGCGGCCGAAGCGGCGCACGAGGACTCCGGCCTCGACCCGCAGCCAGACCGCCAGGCCCTGGAGGAGCGGGCGCACCGAGGCGCGGCCGAGACCGAAGGAACGGGCGTACAGACGCCAGCCGGCGTTGCGGCGGCCGTAGGTCCCGAGCTGGCGGCGGGCACGCGCCAGGGTCACCAGGCGGCGGTTGAGCGCCCGCATGAGGTAGAAGGCGATGGTGGCGTTGCGGCCCTCGAGCCCGAAGATCGGGTTGCGCATCGACTCGATCTGACGGTAGATCGGCGAGACGACCCCCAGGTAGTAGCCCGCCGTGTCGACGAGGAAGGCGCAGCCGAGGAGCTCGGCGTCGCCCATCAGCTCGTATTTGTCGACGTAGAGGGCCTCGAGCCAGCGGCGGATCGAGCGCACGAAGACGTCGTTGTGGCGGGCCACCCGGGCGTCGAGCGCCGCCTCGTCGAGGCGGCCGGCGAGGTCGGCCTCGACCAGCTCGGCGGTGGCGAAGGCGGTGATCGCGCAGTGGTCGAGGCCGGGGCTGTAGTAAGGGTCGAGGAACGAGGCCGCGTCGCCGACGAGCGCCCAGCCGCGGCCCATGTACTGCGTCGAGCGGTACGGCAGGTGGGCGTAGGAGCGCCCGTCCTCGGCGTCCATCGTCGCCTCGGCGAGCAGCTCGCGCAGCCCCGGCCAGGTGGTCACGAAGCGGTGGTAGCGCTCGAGCCTCGTCCCCTCTCCCGGCAGGTCGAAGAGCCGCTTGTCGTAGACGATGCCGACCGAGGTGTCGCCGTCGGAGAGGGGGATCGCCCAGCACCACCAGCCGTAGTCGCAGAAGTGGTTGGTGCCCAGGCGCCGGGCGGCGAGGATCTGCGGCATCCGCGGGCTGCGCGGATCGGCGCCGGCGAAGCCCGCCCCGTCGACGTCGGCGACCCCGTGCCAGCGCGCCCACACCGCCGCCGTGGGGTGCTCCTCCACCCGCTCCTGGACGCGCAGCCGGCGGGCGAGGAAGGCGTGGCGGCCCGAGCCGTCGACGACCCAGCGGGCGCGCACCTCTCGCGTGACGCCGGCGGCGTCCTCGATCGACAGGGTGCTCTCCGGCCAGCCGAGCTCGACCGCGGCGATCGTCGCCGGCCGTTCGACCTCGCAGCCCTCGGCGGCAGCGAGGGCGAGGAGGTGCTCGTCCATGAGGGAACGGTCGAGCTGGAAGGCCGGCACCCGCGGCACCTCGTAGGGTCCGATCTCGGACATGTCGGCGAGGCGGCAGTCCGGGCCGTCGGCGAACCAGTAGCGAAGGCCGTGCTTGGGGAGCTGCTCGCGCGACAGGAACTCGTAGAGGCCGAGGACGCGGTGGAGGAAGCAGGCCGAGACCTCGACCGTCGCCTCCCCGACTTTGCGGTCGAAGCGCGCCGCCTTCTCGACGACGAGGATCCGCGCGCTCGGCCGCCAGCGCTTCAAGAGGAGCGCGAAGCTGGCGCCCGAGAAGGCGCCGCCGATCACCACGATGTCGTAGCGGTCGCAGTCCGCCGGTCCGGTGCTTGATTGGACGTGGTGCAACACGGTCTCCTCGCCGGTCAACGGTCGGGCAGTATATCACCCGGCGGCCCGGCCGGGACGGGCGGCGGGAAGGGCGTGGACCACCGGGCGGGCAGGGCGCTAACGGTCGCGCTCGGGGACGCTGACCCGCCCGGCCACTCCCTCGTGGCGGATCCCGCCCGAGCCGTCGCGGCGGACGGTGAAGTCGCCGCCGACCTCGCGCACGGAAATGCCGCCCGAGCCGTCGGCGCGCACCAGCACGTCGCCGTCGACCTCGGCGACGTCGATCTCGCCGGAGCCGTCCTCCTCGATCACCACGGACCCGGCGCGGTTCACGTCGATCTCGCCGGAGCCGTCCTCGATGCGCACCTCGCCGCCGACGCCGCGCACCCGGATCCCGCCGGAGCCGTCGTCGATCACGAGGTCGCCGGCGACCTCCTCGACGTCGATCTCGCCGGAGCCGTCCACGATCTCGAGGGAGGCCACCTTCCGCACCCGCAGGCTGCCGCTGCCGTCGTCGATCTTGACCGCCGCGCCGGCCGGCACGGCGATCTCCAGGTCGAGGCGCGCCTCGCCCCAGACGCGCCCGTCGGGGATCTCGGCGATCACCGTCACGCGGTCGCCGCTCCTGCGGGTGACGATCCGGACGTCGTCGAGATCGCCTTCGCGCGAGGCGCAGGCGGTGCCCCGGGCCTCCACCTGGGTCAGGCCTTCGCGGCCTTCGACCTCGAGGCTGCCGGCGCCGGCCTCGATCTCGATCAGCCGCGCGCCGGCGGCGTCGACGAAGGCCTCGCGGTCGGCCGTGTGGTCGCAATCGGCATG
>DASWIG010000686.1:0-22750 GCA_036397835.1 Thermoanaerobaculia bacterium | reverse complement strand
GCGCAACCGCATCCCGATGACGACGAACTGCCTGCTCGTCGAGCGCGGATCCGACCTGCTGCTCGTCGACGCCGGCATCGGCGACAAGAACGACGCCAAGTTCCGCGACCTCTACGGCATGGAGGAAGGCGCGACGCGTCTGCCCGCGGCGATCCGCGCCGCGGGCTACGACGTGGGCGAGGTGACCCACGTGCTGCCGACCCACCTCCACTTCGACCACTGCGGCTGGTGTACCCGCTACGAGGGCGAGCGGCTGGTGCCGACGTTCCCGCGGGCGCGCTACTTCCTGGAGCGCGGCGAGGTCGAGCACGGCCGCCGTCCCAACCCGCGCGACCGCTCGAGCTACGACCCGCGCAACTGGGAATCGCTTTTCGCGGCGGAAGTCGTCGAGCTCTTCGACGAGAGCTGCTCGCCGCTCGCCGGCGTCGAGGCGGTGAAGGTGCGCGGCCACAACGCCGACATGTGCATCGTGCTCTTGGGCGGCGCCGCGGAGCCGGGAGCGGAACGCGCCGTCTTCTGGGCCGACCTCGTCCCCACGACGGCGCACGTCGCCTATCCGTGGATCATGAGCTACGACCTCTATCCCCTCGAGACCATGGAGAACAAGGCGGAGTGGATTCCGCGGGCCGCGGCCGGCGGCTGGCTGTGCTTCTTCGACCACGAGACCGACGAGCCCGTGGGGCGGCTGGTGGAGGAAAGACCGGGGCGTTACCGCGTCGAGCCGGTGACCGAGACAGGCGGATGACCTGGGTGTAGGGGCGCAAGGCCTTGCGCCCTTCCGGACGGCCCCCTGACGGGGCCGGGCGCACGCCGTGCGCCCCTACACCAGACATCACCCCAGCAGCAGCCGTGCCGCGGCGACGACCGCCGCCGTCTCCACCCGCAGGACCCGCGGCCCCAGCGCGACGGACGCCACGCCAAGACGCTCGAGCTCGGCCCGCTCCGCGTCGCTCCATCCCCCCTCCGGACCGACGAGCACCACGCCGGCGAGGGCATGAGGAGCTCCCAGGTCTCCTCCCTGGAAATCGAGGAACCACCGCTCGCGGGCGTCCGCGACGAGCTCCGGCAGCTCCCCCCAGCCGTGGACGCCGCTGACCGCTGGCCGCCGCGAGCGGTGGCATTGCTCGACCGCCGCCGAGGCCACCCGCCGCCAGCGCTCGACCTGCGCCTCTCCGTACTGACGCGGCGTGCGCTCGCTGGCGAGGAAGCGCACCGCCGCGACGCCGATCTCGGTGGCCTTCTCCACCAGCCACGAGGCGCGCTCGGGACGCAGGGCCGCGACGACGAGTGTGAGCCGGTACGGCGGCTCGTTCGCCGGCGCGTCCGCGCCGAGGGTCACCACCGCGCGTCGCCGCTCGACGCCGGCGACCTCGCCCCAGCGCGCCCGGCCCTCGCCGTCGACGACGCGCAGGCGGTCGCCCACGGCGGCGCGGCGCGCCCGGAAGAGATGGCGATAGGCGTCGTCCTCCACGATGGTCTGGTCGCCCTGAAAACGTCCCGGATCGACGAGCAAGGTGATCATGGCGGGATGTACCGGAGCAGGAACGCGACCCATTCGCCTTCGCGTTTTTCGCCCTGGGCATTCAATCCGAGAGCGGCGAAGCGCGCCGCGAGCTCGCGCCGACGCTGCCACAGGTTGCCCGAGCTCACCACCCGGGCGCCGGGCCGCAGCAACGGCAGGAGCCGCGGGACCTCCGGGAGCACCCGCTCGGGCAGCACGTTGACCAGCGCCAAGTCGAAGCGCTCAGCGGCTCGCAGCGACGCCAGGCGGCCGGCGAACAACGACGGCCGCAGGCGGTTGAGGTCCGCGTTCTGGCGCGCCACCAGGGCCGCTCCCGCGTCGGCGTCGAAGCCGACGGCCCGCCGCGCCCCGAGCCGCAGCGCCGCGAACGCCAGGATGCCGCTGCCGGTGCCGACGTCGAGCACGTCGAGCCCCCGCGGGTCGAGGTCCTCGAGCCAGGCGACGGCCAGGCGCGTCGACTCGTGGGAGCCGGTGCCGAAGGCGGTGCGGGCGGGAATGGCGAGGACGGTGCGGCCGCCCACGTCCTGCGCCTCTGCTTCGTCCCGCGGATCGACGACGAAGCGCCGTCCGACCTCGAGGGGCCGGGCCGCGGCCCGGTATTCGGCGAGCCAGTCGCGGTCCGCGAAGCGTTCCGCGGCCAACGTCTCGACGCCGCGCCCCGGCCAGGCGCCGAGATCCCAGAGCGCGAGCTCGAGCGGCGGCGGATCGGGGAAGTAGGCCTCGACGGCCAGGGTGCCGCCGGCCAAAGTCGCGGGCGAGTCGTCGCGGATCTCGCAGCCCAGGGCGCCGCGCGCGAAGAGCTCGGCCGTGAAGGTCTCCTCGTGCTCGCGGGGCAGGCGCCAGAGGCGCCGCTGGTAGTAGGTCGTCATTCGAGCAGCAGGCGCGGGGCCTTGTCTCCGCGCGCTCGCCAACCGCTACACTACCGCCGTGTCGAAGACCGCGTGCGTCCTCACCCTGGCCTGCGCCCTGAGCGTCCCCGCCGACGCGGCGCCGGCGATCCGCTTCCGCGAGGTGTCGCAGGCCTGGGGCCTCGATTTCCGCCATCACCACGGCGGCTCGGGGGAGCGTTACATGGTGGAGACGATGGCCGGCGGCGTCGTGGTTCTCGACTACGACGGCGACGGCGACGACGACGTCTTCTTCGTCGACGGCGGCGTGCTGCCGGGCTACCAGGGCGACCCTCCCCGCTCGCGGCTCTATCGCAACGAAGGGGGCCGGCGCTTCGCCGACGTGACCGAGCGCTCGGGCATCGCCGTCAAGGACTTCGGCACCGGCGTCACCGCCGGCGACGTCGACGGCGACGGCGACCTCGACCTCCTGGTGAGCGCCTTCGGCCGCGCCCAGCTCTTTCGCAACGAGGGCGACGGCACCTTCACCGACGTCACGGCCGCGGCCGGCGTCGGCGAGCCCGGGTGGAGCGCCGGCGCCGCCTTCAGCGACGCCGACCGCGACGGCGACCTCGACCTCTACGTGGCCCACTACGTCGACTTCGGCCTCGACAACCACGTCTACTGCGGCCGGCGCGACCTGGGCCTGCGCGGCTACTGCCACCCCGACGTCTACAACGGCCTGCCCGACCGCTTCTACGCCAACCGCGGCGACGGCGCCTTCGTCGACCGCACTCGCGAGGCCGGCTTCGCGGGGGCGCGCGGCGCCGGCCTCGGGGTGGTCTTCGGCGACCTCGACAACGACGGCTGGCCGGACCTCTACGTGGCCAACGACCTGACGCCGAACTTCCTCTTCCTGAACCGCGGCGTGGGCGCCGACGGCCAGGTGAAGTTCGAGGACGTGTCGCTGCTCTCGGGCACCTCGCACGGCGACCGCGGGCTGCCCGAGGCCGGCATGGGCGTCGACCTCGCCGACGTCGACGGCGACGGCCTCTTCGACGTCGTGGTGACCAACTTCGAGCTCGAGACCAACGCGCTCTACAAGAACCAGGGAGGAGGCGTCTTCAGCGACGAGCGCTACCCCCTGGGGCTGGCCGAGCCCTCGCTCCTGAGGCTGGCGTTCGGCGTGGCGTGGGCCGACTTCGACCACGACGGCGACCAGGACCTGGCGGTGGCCAACGGCCACGTCAACGACAACCCCGAGGCGATGGACTCGGTGACGCCGTACCGGCAGCCCAACCAGGTCTTCGAGGCCCGAGGCGGCCGCTTCGCCGAGGTGCAGGACGCCGGCCTCGACGTGGTCCGCTCGAGCCGCGGCCTGGCAGTGGGCGACCTCGACCTCGACGGCGACCTCGACGTCGTGGTGGCCAACTCCAACGACCTGGCGGAGGTGTACGAGAACCTGACCGGGCAAGACGCCGGCTGGCTCCTCGTGGACCTCGCCGGCGCGGGCGGCAACCGCTTCGGCATCGGCGGGCGCGTCGAGCTGCCGTCGGCCGCCGGCACGGCGCGCCGCGAGGTGCGCACGGGCTCGTCGTACCTGTCGCAGAACGCGCTCGCCGTCCACTTCGGCACCGGCGGGCGCGCCGTGCTCGACCGTCTCGTCGTCCGCTGGCCGGACGGCCGCGTCCGCGAGCTGCGCGACCTGCCGGCGCGCCGCCGGCTGCGGATCCGGGAGTGAAACTCCGGAGGGTAGATGACGACGGTGAAATACCACCAGGCCCGCGTCGTGCTCCTGGTGAGCCTGGTGGTCACGGCGCTGCTCTACCTCGTCCCCTATTTCGCGGCCCTGGCCTACCCCTTCATGCTCCTGTCGACGGTGGCCCACGAGATGGGGCACGGCTTGACGGCGCTGCTGGTGGGCGGCTCCTTCCAGCGCTTCGAGATGTGGTCCGACGGCTCCGGCGTGGCCCACGTGGCGTCGCCGTCGAGCGCCCTCGCACGTGCCGCGGTGGCCGGCGGCGGCCTGGTCGGCCCGGCGGTGGCGGCGGCGGCCGGCTTCGCCTGGGGGCGCACGGTGCGCGGCGCCCGATCGTGCCTGCTCGCCTTCGCCTTCATGCTCCTCGTGGCCCTCCTCCTGGTCGTGCGCGGCTTCTTCGGCTTCTTCTTCGTGGCGCTGGTGGCCGCGTGCTGCGCGGCGGCGGCGCTCAGGGCGGCGGGCGAGATGGCGCAGCTCGTGCTGGTCTTCTTCTCGGTCCAGCTCGCCTTGAGCGTCTTCTCGCGCGGCAGCTACCTCTTCACGCCCGTCGCCCTGACGGCCAACGGCAGGATGCCCTCGGACGTCGGCCAGATCGCCCAGGCGCTCCTGCTGCCCTACTGGTTCTGGGGCGCCGCCTGCGGCCTGGTCTCGCTCGCCGTGCTCGTCTACGGCCTCAAGGTCTACTGGCGCCGCTGACCTCATCGGAGACCCGTCACATGAGACTCTGGCCTATCCACCTCACGCTCCTCTTGGTGGCCTGCGGCCAGCCTGCTGCCGAGCCTGCCGCCGAGGCGCCGCCGGCGGCGGCGATCGAGATTCTCGATGCGCGCGTCCACCTGCTGCCCGGAGGCATGGGCGCGGTCTACTTCGCGGTGCGCGACGCGGGCGGCGGCGACCGGCTGGTCGCGGTCGAGACCGCGGCGGCGCGCGCGGCCGAGACCCACGAGACGGTGATGGACGGCGACGCGATGCGCATGGTGCCGCGTCCCGAGGGCTTCGAGGTCCCCGCCGGCGGGACCCTCGAGCTGGCGCCCGGCGGCAAGCACGTGATGCTGGTCGACGCCGAGGTCGCCGAGGCCGCGGAGACGGTCCGGCTGACGCTGCGCTTCGAGCGCGCCGGCGCCGTCGACGTGGACGCGCCGCTGGTGCCGCTGGACGGCACGGAGCACGGCGGCACCCGGCACGACGGACGGGGGCCTCGAGGGGGGGATTAGGTATTTTCCCTGACAAACCGAGGTTTTCCCCAATCCACCCCTTGACAGGCGCCAAGAAGGGCACTACACTCGCTCTCATTGTTCGGTAACGGGGCTCTCAGCAGGAGCTGGAAGCCTCCTTTCCTCAACGGCAGGGCTGGCTCACATCGACGGCAGAGATAGCTGTCTCATTGGACGGCAGGCAGGGCTGTCTCATCTCATCGGACGCGCAGTTGGCGTAAGGTCGGTCGTGCGCTGCATTGTGACCTGAGTCGTTTTGCAGAAGCACGAACGGGTAGGCGTTTGTTGCGTTTGGAAGCAGCGCACATAGGGGATGCGCGGAAGCTCTCCGTCGTGGAGAGCGCGTTGTCAAACCTCGTCCTTCTTGAAAGAGGGGAAGGAACGGTTGCGTCCACGAAAGGAGGAGTCAGCCATGGTCGTCACGAGAGTGGCCAGATGGGTGCGAGCACCGCCTCGCGGCCCGACCATCGGGTTTCTCGCAACGGACTCGGGAATCGAAACCCGTGGCCGACGCGATTCACGCGGCCCGCGGCCCGTCCGGCGAGCCGCCACGACGTTCGCCCGATTACCCGTCCCCGTCCTGGACACCACCGGCGCAGGGGGGTGTTCCGGACTTCGCCGATGTACCTGAACGAGGAAAGAGGAAAGGAACCTGAACCATGAAGAGAACCTCAGTACTCCTGTCGTTGGGCTGTGGGCTTGCGCTGACGCTCATCGTAAGCCAGGCCGCTTCAGCAACCGGCGACCCCTTCTTCTTGATCAAGAAGAACATCGTCATGGAAGAGATCAACGACACGCTGCCGGTGCCGGACTACGAGTACGTCGACGTCATCGGCGCCGTCAAGGACCCCGCGAGCGAGTGTCCCGGCGGCATCGACAACCCGACCATCGCGACCGTCAGCGGCGACACCTGCATGCTGCGGCCTCAGTTGACGTTCACCAACGGCTATCTCGACACCAACGGCACCGTCGTCACGCCGAACGCCGCCGTCTACAACGGCGCGCGCTCCAGCATCACGATCGTCGGCCACGTGGGCGACGTCCTGCAGGCGACGGTCAGGAACGAGCTGCCGGAGGCGGTGAACGAGGTGGCCATCGAGACCGGGTTCTACGCGCCGGCCGACAACCTGCAGATCATCCACTGGCACGGCATGGAGCTGGACAACGAGAGCGACGGCACGCCCGTCACCGAGTTCGGCATCGAGCCGGGAATGCAACGCCTCTACCAGTACCGGCTCTATCGTCCGGGCACCTACTGGTTCCACCCGCACACCTTGCCGCTCCTGACCGAGCACCGTGGCATGGTCGGCAAGCTCGTCATCCGCTCCTGGGAGGAGGAGATCCTGACGATCGCCGGGGTGTTGCCGATCATTTACAAGCCTGTCCAACTGACCGACACCACCGTTGCCAGCGAGATCAACAAGACCAAGACCCGCAACGGCGCCTTCTTCGACGGCTTCTCGCAGTTCGAGGTCGACAACAACCTCATTCCGAACATCGCGATCGACCTGACCGGCGACAACATCTGCAATCGCGGCATCGGCGGCGATTGCATCGTCCCGGAAGGCGAGCTGGTCTTCGTCAACGGCAAGGTCCCCACGAGCGACGCCGACATCGAGACGATCCTGGTCCCGGAAGGCCGCGCCGCCCGCGTCGCGTTCATCAACTCGTCGAACGAGCGCTTCTATCGCTTCCGCCTCCTGGAAGACGGCGAGGAACCGCCTTGGGGCCCGGCGGTGCAGGTGCGGGGGGCGAACACCGGCCAGTGCTACGCGGGCGTCGGCCAGCCCAAGTTCTCGGGTGCCGATCCGCTCTCCTGCGATCAGGGTCTTCCCCTGTACCGCATCGGCGGCCAGAACGGCTTGCTCGATCACGTCCGGCTCGAGGGTCAACCCGAGCTCGCCCCGGGCGAGGCCCCGCGCCCCTACGACACGGTCATCCGCACGGGTGAGGACTTCATCGGCGTCGCCGAGCGGACCGAGTTCATCGTCCTGACGAAGGGCCGAGACGGCCAATACCTGGAGCCCGGCGAGAGCCTGTACATCTGGAACATCGACTATCCTCATGGCGCGGTCACGACGTTCTTCGACAACAACATCGGCGACGGTGACGTCAACAATCGGGACTTCCACGCCCGCAAGCTGGTCCGCATCAAGGTCGTCCCGAACTTCCTCCACCTGCCGGCCTACGACATCGCCGCGGGCGACCCGCTGGCGGTGCACCCGCTGATCCCCCGGCCGACCGAGGACATCATCAGCGGCCCCGCGGACTCGTTGGATGCGGTGCCGGTCGCTTTCGACCCGTTTCTTCCGGGCGTCCCGTTCAAAGGCAAAACGGATCCGAGAATCATGCTCACCAACCGTCTCGGCAACAACTCACGATTTCCCTCGATCAACGCCAACAAGGGAGAGTACGACGGTTTCCCGATCAACGGCACCAACGTGCCGACGCAGGACTCCGTGCGTTACGCCAGGGTCGGCGACGTGATCGAATTCGTCTATGCCAACAACACCAACGCCGCGCACCACCCGTTCCACATGCACGGCTTCTCGTTCCAGCTCATCAGCATCCACAACTTCACCACCGAGGACACCAATGGCGACGGCGTCAACGACGCGCCCGTGCTCATCGATCCCCCGCTCTTCACCTACCCCTACAAGGAGTTCGTCGACGTCGAGGTCATGCAGCCGCAAAAGGCCGTCAAGTACCGGATGAAGATGAACGACCGGTTCAAGATGCCCGACGACACGAAGTTCGGCTACTTCGACCTGCTGGCCAAGTTCCCGTACGACCAGAGCCAGACCTACGGCGGGCCCGGGGACATCCCGAACCCCAATGCCGAGATGGGCGGCGGCGTCGGCCGCTGGCTGTTCCACTGTCACATCTTGCACCACGCAATGCTGGGTATGATCGCCGATCTGTGCGTCGCACCGGCAGGCGACCCGGATGCGTCGGGTTGCAAGATCTTCATCGATCCGAACGTCTACGACCCCATCTAATGGCGAATCGCGATCGGCGAAGGTAAGATCGGAGGGCGGCCTGGTCGGCCGCCCTCTTGCGTCGCCCCTCCCGCCCACGCGGGGGCCGGCGCCCGATTGAGGACCAGGTTTGAAAGGAGCACTTCCATGACCCAGCGACGATCCGGAATCCCGAGCCTCGCCATCCTCCTCATCCTCACGAGCCTCGGCTTCGTCTCGACGGCGAGCTCGAGCTCCGAGAGCCCAGGCGTCTCCGAAAGCCCGAGCGTCGACGCCGCCGCCGGCAAGCCGGCGCCGGCGTTGGCCGCCCGAGCAGAAGCCGCGTGGAAAGCTGCTGCGAGCGGCGGCTCCCAGGAGAGCTACCAGCAAGCCTGGCTCTACGCCCTGGCCGCTCTGCGGCAGGACGCCGGATCGGCGGCTTCTTTGGAGAAGCTGCTCTCGCCCGAGGTCGCCGCCGCGGCCTTTCGCGAGGCCTGGCGCTCGCCGCCGGCGCCGGCCGAGATTCGCAGCGTGGCGTTCAGCCCCGACGGCAGCCTCCTGGCCTCGTGCGGGGACGACGAGCTCGTCCGCCTCTGGGATCTCGCCTCGGGCGCGGAGATCGCCCGCCTCGCGGGTCACGAGGGTCGGGTCCTGGCCGTGGCGTTCAGCCCCGACAGCCGTTTCGTGGCCTCGGGCGGGGACGACGACACCATCCGTCTCTGGGACGTCGCCTCCCGCCAGGAGGTCGCCCGCCTGGAAGGCCATGAGAAGACCGTCCTCTCCCTGGCGTTCAGCCCCACCGGCCTCCACCTGGTCTCGGGCTCGTTCGACAAGAGCGTGCGCATCTGGCTCCTCGCCTCGGGAGTGGAGCAAGCCCGCCTGGAAGGTCACGAGGGGAGCGTGGTCTCGGTGGCGTTCAGTCCCGACGGCCGCCGCGTGGCCTCGAGCTCGTTCGACAAGAGCGTCCGCGTCTGGGACTTCCCCTCGCGCACCGTGATCCGTGAGCTCCCCATCGGCGATACCCGGGCCTGGAGCGTGGCGTTCAGCCCCGACTCCGGGCGCCTGGCCACGGGCCTGGAAGATCGCAACGTCCGCCTCTGGGACCTCGAGTCCGGCGAGGAGATCGCCCGCCTGGAAGGCCTGGATCTCCCTGATCGCCCCCGGGTCAACCAGGGCCCCGACGCCCGGGTCAACAGCGTGGCGTGGAGCCCCGACGGCACGCGTGTGGCGTCGGTCTCGGGCAAGCTCGTCCGCCTCTGGGACGCCGGCTCCGGCAAAGAGCTCCACCGCCTCGACGCCCACGTGGACGTGGTCAACAGCGTGGCGTTCAGTCCCGACAGCCGCCGCCTGGCCTCGGGCTCGAGGGATCGGACCCTCCGCCTCTGGGACGTCGCCTCCGGCGTCGAGGTCGCGGGCCTGCGCAACGAGACGGAGCGGGTCTGGAGCGTGGCGTTCAGCCCCGACGGCACCCGCCTGGCCACTGCCTCGGACGACTTGACCATCCGCCTCTGGGACCTCGCGACCGGCGTCGTGACCGCCCGCCTTCGCGGCCACAAGGGTTGGGTCACGGGCGTGGCGTTCAGTCCCGACGGCCGCCACCTGGCCTCGGGCTCGGAGGACATGACCGTGCGCCTCTGGGACGTCGCCTCCGGCCGGGAGACGGCCCGCTTCGAAGGCCATTTACACCGGGTCTGGAGGGTGGCGTTCAGCCCCGACGGGAGCCGTCTGGCCTCGGGCGCGCAAGACGATACCATCCGCATCTGGGACGTCGTCTCCGGCAAGGAATTGGCCAGGTTCCAGATACCCATGAATCACCCTGGCCGGCAAAGGGGCAAGATCGGCGCGTCCGGGAACGAGCTGGAGGATCTTTTCGACCGTCCGTCGTTCGAGGGCGGCATTTTCGGGTTCTGGAGCGTGGCGTTCACTCCCGACGGGCGCCGCGTGGCCTCCGGCTCGCAGCACCGGAGCACGCCTCTCTATGACGTGGCCACGGGCAAGGAGGTCGCCCTCTTCTCGGGTCATACGAATCAGATCTGGGGCCTGGACTTCAGTCCCGACGGCAAGCTGATGGCCACGGGCTCGATCGACAAGACCATTCGCCTCTGGGACGTGGCCTCCGCCAAGCAGGTCGCCCTGTTGCAGGCGCCGGCTATCGTCCGGAGCGTGGCCTTCAGCCCCGACGGTACCCTACTGGCCTCGGGCTCGGAGAATCAGGGCATCGGCCTCTGGGACGTGGCCTCCGGCAAGGAGATCACCCGTTTGAAGGGCCATGAGAACCGGGTCTGGAGCGTGGCGTTCAGCCCCGACGGCAGGCGGCTGGCCTCGGGCTCGGAAGATCCGTCCGTGCGCCTGTGGGACCTGCCCTCCGGCGGCAAGACGGCCGGCAAGAACCGCCGCGCGGCCTTCGAGCAGGCGGCCACCCTCGAGTACGTCTACCAGGCCTCGCTCTACGTGCTCGGCTATCGGCTCGACGGGCCCGAGCTGGTGCCCGAGTCCCGTCCGCTGTCCCTGTTGCCGATCGGCGACTACCGCTTCCCGGAGCCGCACCGGTTCGCGAAGCTCGACCAGCCGCGTCCTTTGGGCAAGGATCCGGTGGAGTGGATGGTGGAGGCGATGGACGCATCCCAGCGGTGAGCGCGCGCGGCGCGGCCGAGCGCCACGAGCTGACCTCCGAGAAGCGCGTTGAGACCGGGGCGCCTGCCGGCGCCTGGAAGAAGTGCCTCTACCTGGAGGAACCATGAAACCCAAGTTTTTTGGGCTCTGGCTGTTGGCCGTCCCGCTCGCGAACGCCGGCCCGGCGTTCGGCGCCCCGTCGGAGGATCTGCTGGCGTCGCTCGAGCCTCCGGCGCTCGCCCAGCTCGCGGCCGAGGTGCTGGAGCGCAACCCCGGCCTGGCGCGGGCGCGCCACCGCGCCGCCGCGGCCGCGGCACGGGCGCCGCAGGCGCGGGCCTTGCCGGATCCGAAGGCGTCGCTGACCTGGTTCGCGCTGCCGCGCGAGGACCGCACCGGCCCGGAAGAGCTCAGCGTCGCCTGGAGCCAGCGCTTCCCCGGCTCCGGCAAGCTGGCGCTGCGCGAGCAGGTGGCGCTCCGCGCCGTCGAGGTCGCCGAGGCCGAGGTCGAGATATTGCGGCTCGACCTGCTGACCGACACGCGGCGCCATTTCTACGAGCTCGCCTTCCACGATCTGCACCGGGAGATCGTCGAGGCCGAGCTGGACACCCTGTCGCGCTACGAGGAGGCCGCCCGGGCGCGCTACTCGGCCGGCACCGGTACGCAGCAGGACGTCCTGCGCCTCCAGGCCCAGATCACCCGCATCGACGCCCGCCTGCTGGAGATCGCGAGACAGGAAAGGCGGCTCTTGACCTCGCTCAACGCGCTTCGCGACCGGAGGATCAACGACTACGTGAGCGGGCTCGTCCTGTCCGTTCCCGCCGCGCCCCAGCTCGACCCGAACGCGCTCGCGGCCCGGGGACGCCCCGAGATCGTGGCGGCCGAGGCCCGCGTCCTCCAGGCACGGGCGCTCGCCGAGCTCGCCCGGAAGGAGTTCCGCCCCGAGCTCACCATGGAGCTCGGCTTCACCCTGGTGGGCAGCCGCGACGACCCGGCGAGCCGCGTCATGCCGCCGCCCGACGAGGGCGACGACATTCTCTGGCTCACCGGCTCGGTCAACCTGCCGGTGCGCCGCCGCAAGCTCGAGGCGGGGCTCGAGGAGGCCCGCGCCGGGGTGCGCGTGGCCGAAGCGGAGCGGCGCCAGGTCGAGGTGACGATCGAGCGCGAGCTCGGCGGCCTCGGCGCCCGCCTGCAGAGCCTGTACACGGAGTGGAGGCTGCTCGAAGAGCTGCTCGGGCCACAGGCCCGCGAGGCCCTGCGCTCGGCCGAGGCCGCCTATGCCACGGGCAAGTACAACGCCGTGGACCTGCTCGAGTCCGAGGTGGTGCTCCTCGACGTGCGCACCTCCGCCGCCCGCACCCTCGCCGACTACTACGTGACCAGCGCCGAGCTCGAGCGCGCCATGGCCCGGCCCTTGTCTCGCCAGGGAACGTAACGCCGATGACGACGGAATCGAGCTCGCACCGCACCGCTCTCGGGGCCCTCGCCGGCGCGCTCGCCGGCTTCCTCGCGGCGTACCTGGTCTTCGCCGACCCGTTCGGCTGGCTTTCCCGGCCCGCGCCGGAGGAGCACGTGGCGGGTGGTCTGTGGACCTGCGGCATGCACCCCAACGTGATCCAGGAAGAGCCCGGCATCTGCCCGATCTGCCGGATGGACCTGGTGCCCCTCGCCGGCGGCGACGAGGCCGCGCCGGAGCCGGACGGCGAGGTCTGGTCCTGCGCGATGCACCCCGTGATCAGCGAGCCGGAGCCCGGCTCGTGCCCTGTCTGCGGCATGGAGCTCGTGCCCGCCGAGGCCGGAGCCGCGGACGGCCGGGCCGCGGACGGCGGCGGCGGCGACGGACGCGACGGCGTAGCGGTGCGCATCGACCCGACGGTGGTGCAGAACATGAACGTGCGCACCGCGCCGGTGGAGCGCCGCGACCTCACCAGGCCCATCCGCACCGTGGGCTACCTGGACTACGACCAGAAGCGCGCGGTCACGGTCACCACGAAGTACTCGGGCTTTGTCGAAGAGGTCTACGTCAACTACGTCGGCGAGCCGGTGGAGGAGGGTCAGCCGCTCTTCGAGGTCTACTCGCCCGAGCTGGTGCAGACGCAGCATGAGCTGCTCAGCGCCCTCGACTTCGCCCGCTCCATGGTGGCAGGGGTCGACGACTCGCGGCGCCACGCCGAGAAGCTGGTCGAGGCGGCGCGCGTCCGCCTCGAATACTGGGACGTCGGGCGTACGCAGATCGAGCACCTGGAGCAGACCCGCGAGGTGCTGCGGACCCTCAAGGTGTTGGCGCCGTCCTCCGGCGTGGTCATCAAGCGCGTGCCGAACCTCGAGGGCGTGGCGGTGCGGCCCGGCATGGAGATCTTCCAGCTCGCCGACATGTCGAGCATGTGGCTCTCGGTGGAGGTCTTCGAGGACCAGGTGGAGTGGGTCCGCGAAGGCACGACGGCCGACGTCACCCTCTCCTACTTCCACGGCAAGTCGTTCCGCGGCACGGTGCGCTTCCTCGAGCCGGAGCTCTCGGAGCAGACACGCACCATGACCGTCACGATCGAGGTGCCCAACCCGTCGAACGAGCTGCGCAAGGGCATGTTCGCCACCGTGGTCTTCCAGCCTCTGGCCCTCGCCCGGGCCCTCGCCGTGCCGTCGCAGGCGATCCTGCGCACCGGCCAGCGCAACGTCGTCGTGATGGCGCTCGGCGAAGGTCGCTTCGCGCCGCGCGAGGTCGTCCTGGGGCACGAGGCCGAGGGCTACGCCCAGGTCCTCGAGGGCCTGAAGGTGGGCGACCAGGTCGTCGTTTCGTCGCAGTTCCTGCTCGATTCGGAGTCGAAGCTGCGCGAAGCGGTCCGCAAGATGATCGCCGAAGACGGGAATCCCCACTGATATGGGACGGATTCACACGCAGGGGCAACTAGTGACGCCCAACTCGTTCAAGCGCCTTCTCGAGATCTTCATCTCTTCCTTCACGGACGCCGACCATCGTGACGGCGACCGGGACGGTGGGCTCGACGCCGAGGCCGTGGAAGCGCGAGCCGTCGTGCCTGAGCACCCGCGTGCCGGTGTAGGTCAGGCGGAAAGAGCCGGGGAGGGTCACGGCGTTCACGGTGCCGTCGGCGCCGGCGGTGGCGCGGCCGACGACGTCGCCGAGACGGTAGTGCTCGACGATGCTGAGGATGCTCTCGGCGTAGCCGACGGCGCGCGCGTCGGCGAGGAAGACGGCGCGCCCGGCGAGGCGCGGCTCGCGGGGCTCGAGGCGCCAGCGGTCCAGGTCGAGCCAGGTGACCTGCTCGCCGTCGGGGCGGATGACGCCCGGAACGCTCCACGGCGCCGAGAGCACGGGCTCGCCGATGATGTGGTGGAGCACCGTGTGGCTGCCTCCGGCGGCCTCGCCGCGGAGGTCGAAGACGACGCCCGGCGCCGCCGCCAGCTCCGGAAGCATCTCGCGGATGCGGCCCGCGCCGGCGCGCCGCAGGTCGACGTAGTAGACGCCGTTCTCGAGCTTCTCCACGGCGGGCCGCGCCGGCGGCTCGAGCGGCTCGCGGCGGTCGCGGCGGACCTCGGCTTCGAGAGGCTTGCCCCCGCGCTCGAGAGCGAGCCGGACGAGGGTCCCTTCCTGGCCGACGGCGAAGGTGGCGAGGGCGCGGGCGCGCTGGCGCTGCGGCGAGCCGGAGACGAGCTCCTCTTGCTCCCGCAGCAGGTCCTCCGCCGCCGTCCGGTCGACGCGCACCACCACGTCCCCGGCCGCCACGCCGTCGGCCTCGGAGGCGGTGACCACCACGCGGTCCTCGATCCAGCCCACGGCGACGGGCGGCAGGGAGCGGTCGGCGTCGAGGCGAGCGTGGGCGACGTCGGCCTGGCCGTCGTCGAGGCGCGCGGCGAGACGCTTCAGCTCGCGGTAGAAGGCGCGCTCTTCCCCGGCATCGAGCGAGCTCTCCAGGAGCTCCACCAGAAGCGCGTCCCAATCGGCGTCGACGGAGTAAGGATAGAAGTGGCGGAGCACGTTCCAGGCGACGGTCGCCGTGCCGAGCCGCAGGTTCACGTTGTAGGCGCCCATGTTCGCGACGGGGTCGAGGATTTCGAGCTCGTCCTGGACCACCACGGCGTCGGGGCGCCGGCCGCCGTAGGTGCGTTCGCCGTCGCTCAGGAGGACGAGCGGCGAGACCGCGCGCAGGCCGCCGCCGAGCTCGCGGTCGACGACCTCGCCGAGCTCCGGGAAGACGTCGAAGAGCAAGGGGTCGCGCGGCCGGAGGACGCGCGCGCTGCGGTAGAGGTCGACCTCGCCGAACCCGAAGCCGCGGTGCTGCCAGGCCGCCGTCAGGAGATCGTCCCGCGGCGGCCAGTCGGCGGTGGGATCGGGCGCCGCCTCGCCGACGCCGTAGAGGCGCAGCGTCGGCGCGAGGGGCAGGAACATCGTCTCGAGCGAGCGCCTGAGCCACCCGGCGGGGCTCGCCTTGAGCATCTCGCCGGCGCCGAAGACGGCGAGCGTGTTCCAATCGACCTCGCTCACGGCCTCGCTGGGATGAAAGAAGCGGATCTGGCCGTAGAGCCGCGCGAAAGCCTGCAGGTTCTCGATCTGCCAGGCCTCCCAGGTGGCGTCCTGGGCCGCGACCGGGGAGGCGAGGCACCCAACCAGGCTGACCAGGGCGCACAGGAGGGCGGCAAGGCGGCATGGCGGGACACGAGGGCGCAAGTAAGCGACCGACACGGCCCTAATACTACACAACGCGGCATCGAGAAACAACGTCGGAGCGGCCGAAGGATCCGGCGGAGTGGATGGCGAAAACCATGGTACGCTCCAGGTGATCTCGGGGCGCCGACTCGGTTTCGAGCGATGAGCTCCGGATTCCCACCTGCCTGCGAGAAGAGGGGAGAACAAAGCGCTTGACGGTTTCATTCGACGGCCAAGCTGCGGACTTCGATCTGCGGGCCGGGTTGCCCGCCGACGCCACACGGCGCATCGCCGCCGCGCTGGCCGAGCTGGCGCCGGCCGGTGGCGGCGTGGTCCTCGACCTCGGCGCCGGCACCGGCCAGATCGGCGTGCACCTCGCCGGCGCGGTGTCCCGCTATCTCGGGCTCGACGTCTCGCTCCCCATGCTCGCCGGCTTCCGCCGCAAGCTCGGCGCCCGCGCCGCCGGCGCGCTGGTGCGCGCCGACGCCGGCGCGCCCTGGCCGATCGCGAGCGGCGCCGTGAAGCTGGCGTTCCTGTCGCGGGCGGCGCACCTGCTGCCGCGCGAGGCGCTGGTGGAGGAGACCCTGCGGGTGGCGCGCGCCGAGGGCGCCGTGATCGTTTTCGGCCGGGTGAAGAGCGAGCCCGAGAGCCTGCGCTCCGTCCTGCGCCAGGAGATGCGGCGCCTCCTCGCCGAGCACGGCGTCGAGGCGCGCCGGGCGGGCGCCGCCCATCGCCGCCTGGCCGAGGCCCTGGCCAAGCGCGGCGGCGAGATCTTGCCGGTGATCACGGCGGCGTCGTGGACCGTGGTCGAGCGCGCCCGCGACGCCGTCGGCGCCTGGCGCGCCAAGGCGGGCTTGGCGGGCAGGGCGGTGGCGCCCGAGATCCAGGATCGTGTGCTGCGGCGGTTGGAAGACTGGGTCGGGCAGCGCTACGGCAGCCTCGACGTCGAGCGCGGCGCGACCGAGCGCTACGAGCTCGCCGCCATCCGCCTGCCGCGGCTCTCCGACAGGAACCCGGGAACGGAGAAAGGAACGTGATGCAAGCACAAGTGATGGAAGAAGAGTGGCAAGGCGAGCTCCTGAGCGAGCTGGGCCGAAACCTGGTCGCAGGATCGCTGACCGACCCTGAGCTGCTCCGGCAGACCGCCGGCCCGGTGCAGCAGATCCTGCCCGAGGCCAACGTCGTCAAGATCGGCGGCCAGAGCATCATCGACCGGGGCCGCAAGGCGGTGTTCCCGCTGATCGAGGAGATCGTCGCCAACCTCCCGCGCCACCAGATGATCATCGGCACCGGCGCCGGCACCCGGGCGCGCCAGGCCTACAGCGTCGCCCTCGACCTGGGACTGCCGACCGGGGTGATGAGCGTGCTCGGCACCTTCGTGTCGATGCAGAACGCCCGCATGCTCCATTACCTGCTGGCCAAGCACGGCATCCCGTTCATCGAGCCGGTCCAGTTTCCCCAATTGCCGCTCTATCTCGTCGAGCGCCGGGCGGTGATCTTCTTCGGCATGCCTCCCTATACCTTCTGGCAGCGCAACCCGTTGGTGGGACGCATCCCTCCCCACCGCACCGACACCGGCGCCTACCTGGTCAGCGAGGTCTTCGGAACGCGGTCGATGGTCTTCGTCAAGGACGAGGACGGCCTCTACACCGCCGATCCGAAAAAGGACAAGCACGCGAAGTTCATCCCCAAGGTCACCGTGGCCGAGCTCGAGGCGATGGACCTCCAGGACGTGGTGGTGGAGCGCGCCGTGCTCGAGCTGATGGTCAACGCCCAGCACGCACGCTCGATCCGGGTCGTCAACGGCCTCAAGCCCGGCAACCTCACCCGCGCCCTCGAAGGCGAGGACGTGGGCACCCTGATCACCGCGGATTGAGAGGGCAGCGCGATGAAAGAAATCCAACTCGGAGACGGACGCCATCACGTCAACTCGCTGCTGATGCGCGAGAGCCTGATCGACAAGGACCTGGAGGCCGCCACCGACGACCACCGGCCGCTGGTGCGGATGCTCCCCGAAGCCCGCGTGCTCAAGATCGGCGGGCGCTCGATCGTCGACCGCGGCCGGCAGGCGCTCTTGCCCCTCGCCGACGCCATCGGCGAGGCCCTCGAAACCCGTACCCTGATCATCGGCACCGGCGGCGGCGTGCGCAGCCGTCACGTGTTCTCGATCGGCCTCGACCTCGGGCTGCCGACCGGAGTGCTGGCCCAACTGGCCATCGCCGACGCCCTCGGCAACGCCCACATCCTCGGCACTCTCCTCGCCCGGCACGGGGTGGTGGCGATTCCGCCCGAGATCTTCGGTCACCTGCTGCCGTTCTTCGTCAAGGGCGCGCCGGGGGTGATCTTCAACGGCGACCCGCCCTACTCGATCTGGGAGCACCCGCCGCCGATAGGACGTATCCCTCCCCACCGCACCGACGCCGGCAGCTACCTGACGGCCGAGTGCTTCGGCTGCAAGACCTTCACCCTGGTCAAGGACGTCGACGGCCTCTACGACGCCGATCCCAAGACCCATCCGTCCGCGAGCCTGATCCGGGAGATCAGCGTCGCCGATCTCCGCGCCCGCCGCCTGCCCTCCTTGCCCTTCGACGAGGTCCTGCTCGACCTCCTGGAGCGGGCGCGGCTGGTCGACCGCTTCCAGATCGTCAACGGCCTCAAGCCGGAGCTGCTGGCGCCGGCGCTCGACGGCGAGCACGTCGGCACCATCGTCCATGCCGGGTGATCGCGTCCGGCCACCGGTGGTAACCCTCACCCCCCAACCCCCTCTCCCAGGGGGAGAGGGGGAGAAGAGCTCTCTGTGCCTTGCTCCCCTCTCCCCCTGGGAGAGGGGCCGGGGGTGAGGGTTCTCGGGTGGAGTCGCGATCGTGCTGAGCAAGGTCATCGAGTGGTCGCTGAGGAACCAGCTCCTCGTCCTTCTCGGCCTCGCCGCGGCGGTCGCCGCCGGCGTGTGGTCGATCCGCGCCACCACCGTCGACGCCATCCCCGACCTCTCCGACGTCCAGGTGATCGTCTACAGCGAATTCGCGGGCCAGGCGCCGCAGGTGGTCGAGGACCAGGTCACCTACCCCATCACCTCGAAGATGCTCGCCGTGCCCTACGCCAAGGTGGTGCGCGGCTACTCGTACTTCGGCTTCTCCTTCGTCTACGTGATCTTCGAGGACGGCACCGACCTCTACTGGGCGCGCTCGCGCGTGCTCGAATACCTTTCGGGGCTGGCCCGCGAGCTCCCGCAGGGCGTCACGCCCCAGCTCGGGCCCGACGCCACCGGCGTGGGCTGGGCCTTCATCTACGTCTTGAACTCCCGCGAGCGCTCCCTCGCCGAGCTGCGCAGCCTCCAGGACTGGTATCTGAAGTACGGTCTGACCTCGGTCGAGGGCGTCTCCGAGGTGGCCTCGATCGGCGGCTTCGTGCGCCAGTACCAGGTCGAGGTCGACCCGGTGCGGCTGCGCGCCTACGGTCTGCCGCTGGCCACCGTGAAGACGGCCATCCAGCGCTCCAACCTCGACGTGGGCGGACGCCTCGTAGAGATGGCCGAGCGCGAGCTCATGGTGCGCGGACGCGGCTACGTGAAGGACGTGCGCGACCTCGAGAACGTGGTGCTCGAGGTGGGGCCGGGCGGCGTGCCGGTGCTGCTCAAGGACGTCGCCAACGTCGCCCTCGGCCCCGAGATCCGCCGCGGCCTCGCCGACTGGAACGGCGAAGGCGAGACCGTGGGCGGCATCGTGGTGGTGCGCGCCGGCGCCGACACCCGCACCACCATCGACAACGTCAAGAAGCGCCTCGCGGAGCTACGTTCCGGCTTGCCGCCCGACGTCGAGATCGAGGTGGCCTACGACCGCAGCGGGCTCATCGACCGCGCTATCGCCACCCTCACCGACACGCTCGTCGAAGAGTTCCTGATCGTCGCCCTGGTGTGCGTCGTCTTCCTCTTCCACCTGCGCTCGGCGTTCGTCGCCATCGTCTCGATCCCGGTGTCGATCCTGCTCGCCTTCGTGGCGATGAAGATCCAGGGCCTGGGGGCGAACGTCATGTCCCTCGGCGGAATCGCGATCTCGATCGGCGTGCTCATTGACGCCGCCATCATCATGGTGGAGAACGCCCACAAGCACTACGAGGAATGGCGCGGCGAGCGCAGTCACTTCGAGATCATCCTGCGCTCGGCCCAGGAGGTGGGGCCCACGCTCTTCTTCACGTTGCTGCTGATCACCGTCTCCTTCCTCCCGGTCTTCACCCTGGGCGCCCAGGAGGGGCGCCTGTTCAAGCCCCTGGCCTTCACCAAGACCTGGTCGATGCTGATGGCATCGGTACTGGCCGTCACCGCGGTGCCGGTGCTGATGTACTGGTTCGTGCGCGGGCGCATCTTCAGCGAGGAGCGCCATCCCGTGTCGCGCTTCCTGCGCTTCCTCTACACCCCGGTGCTCCACCTGGCGCTGCGCGCGCGCTGGCTGGTGCTGGCGGCGGCGGCGGCGATCCTCGTGCTGACCCTGGCGCCGCTGAAGAGGATCGGCTCGGAGTTCATGCCGCCCCTGTGGGAAGGCGACCTGCTCTACATGCCCACCACCTTCCCCGGCATCTCGATCACCAAGGCCAAGGAGATCCTCCAGCAGACCGACAAGATCATCCGCTCCTTCCCCGAGGTGGAGTCCGTCTTCGGCAAGGTGGGGCGCGCCGAGACCGCCACCGACCCGGCGCCCCTGGCGATGATCGAGACCACCATCCTCCTCAAGGACCCGAGCCGGTGGCGGCCCGGGCTCACCAAGGACGAGCTGATCCGTCAGCTCGACCAGGCCGTGCAGTTCCCGGGCCTGACCAACGCCTGGACGATGCCGATCCGGACCCGCATCGACATGCTCTCGACCGGCATCCGCACGCCGGTGGGGATCAAGGTCGGCGGTCCCGACCTGCGGCGCCTCGAAGAGATCGCCCAGGAGATCGAGGCGGTGGTCAAGCCGCTGCCCGGCACCCTCTCGGCCTACGCCGAGCGGGTGATGGGCGGCACCTACCTCGACCTCGACGTCGACCGCGAGGCCGCGGCGCGCTACGGTCTGCGGGTGGGCGACGTGCAGGACGTGATCCAGTCGGCGGTCGGCGGCATGAACGTGTCGTGGACGGTCGAGGGGCTCGAGCGCTACCCGATCAACGTGCGCTACCCGCGCGAGCTGCGCGACAGCCCGCAGGCCCTGCGCGACATCCTGGTGGCGACGCCGGCGGGCGCCCAGGTGCCCCTCGGGCAGCTCGCCCGCCTCGAGCTGCGCGACGGCCCGCCGATGATCAAGTCCGAGAACGCCCGCCCCAACGCCTGGGTCTACGTCGACCTGCGCGGCATCGACGTCGGCACCTGGGTCGAGCGCGCCAGGCGCGAGGTGGAGGCGCGCGTCGACCTGCCGCCGGGCTACACCGTCTACTGGTCGGGGCAGTACGAGTACATGCAGCACGCCCGCGAGCGGCTGCTGCTGATCGTGCCGATCACCCTGGTGCTGATCGTCCTCATCCTCTACCTCAACACCCGCTCGCTGGTCAAGACCGCCATGGTGCTGCTGGCGATCCCCTTCTCGCTGGTAGGCGCGGTCTGGCTGCTCGACCTGCTCGACTACAACTGGTCGGTGGCGGTGTGGGTCGGCATCATCGCCCTCGCGGGGCTCGACGCCGAGACCGGCGTGGTGATGCTCGTCTACCTCGACCTCGCCTACGAACGTTTCAGGAAAGCCGGCCGCATGCGCACGCTCGCGCAGCTTCGCGAGGCCGTGCACCACGGCGCGGTGCAGCGCATCCGCCCCAAGATGATGACGGTCGCCACCACCTTCTGCGCCCTGGTGCCCATCCTGTGGGCCACCGGCACCGGCTCCGACGTGATGCGCCGCATCGCCGCGCCCATGGTCGGCGGAGTGCTGACGTCGTTCGTCGGCGAGCTGGTGGTCTTTCCCGTGCTGTACTTCCTGTGGCGCGGCATCCGGCTCGAAAAAACACCACTGTTCGTCTCGCACGAGAGTGACCCAACAGGAAAGGAAGAACCATGAAGACGTCGTCCGTCCTTTTCGTCCTGATCCTCGGCCTCGCCACCGCCGCCGGCGCCGGCTCGTCGGCGACCTTCGACCGGATCGTGCAGCCTTACGAAGAGATCCGCCTGCTGCTGCTCAACGACTCGAACGACGGGGTGGCCGGCCACGCGGCGCGGATCCGCGACGCGGCGCAGACGGCGGCGGCCGGCACGGCGGAGACGGAGGAAGCGCGCAAGCTGCTGGAGCCGATCGCCGGTTTCGCCGGCGACCTCGCCGCCGGCGGCGAGATCCAGGCGCAACGCGACGCGTTCTACGAGCTGTCGAAGCTGCTGGTGCAATACCGCGCCAAGGTCTCGGGCGACGATCTGCCGGTGGTGATGTACTGTCCGATGGTCAAGCGCTCGTGGCTCCAGCCCGCGGGCGAGGTGGGCAATCCCTACCACGGACAAAAGATGGCCAACTGCGGCTACGTCGTCGGCGAATGAGGCCGCTCGAGGGCTTCTGGTTCAATCGCAGCAAGGAGTGGGCAGCCCGCAACCGCGGTCTCGACATCGGTTACTACGACTTCGCCACCAAGTACCAGGTTCACCTCTCGCCGCTGCCGGCGTTGCGTGATCTCTCGCCCGACGAGTACCGCCAGACGGTGGCGGACCTGATCGGGGAGATCGAGGAGGAAGGCAGGGGACCCTCCTACGCCGACCCGCCGGACGTCAGATCGCCGCCGATATGCGAGGCGCCGTGGCGGGCGTAAGTGGCTGAATCTGGGGAAGTTATAAGTGTCTGTGAACACTCCCTGCTTGAGGCGATTCGGCCTGCCCGAAGAGATTCGCCAACTGGTCCCCCTCCAACCCGGACAAGACGTTCTGATCCTGGCTCGTGGGGGGGCGATCACCCTGGTTCCCGAG
The DNA here is from genome assembly GCA_036397835.1 of Thermoanaerobaculia bacterium. Taxonomy (GTDB): domain Bacteria; phylum Acidobacteriota; class Thermoanaerobaculia; order Multivoradales; family J023; genus DASWIG01. Next base: position 294 of record DASWIG010000686.1, on the reverse strand, counting down.
CGCCCCGTGCGGGCGCACGATCGAGCATCGGCCAGGGCACCGACTCTGGCAGAGTTGGCAGCCGCTCAAGACGTCAAACCGGCGGACTCCGTCGAAGAAACCCGCCGACGGCCTGGCGCGCTCGCCGGCCTCGATCGCGAGCTTCCAGGCGACCGGCGCGGCGGCGCTGGAGCTGGCCGACTGCGGAGGACGAGCCTTGATATGGCGCTCGACCATTCCCGTGAGCGGTGCGTTGGCAAGTGTTCTGTTTTCAGCGGTTAAGGAAGTCTGTGCCAAAATGGCGGAGGGCAAACT
>DASWIG010000685.1:0-2065 GCA_036397835.1 Thermoanaerobaculia bacterium | reverse complement strand
GCCGCTCCCTCGGGGATCAGCGCGTATTGATGGAACAGCGCAAGCCGCTTCAAAGTCTGAAATGCCTTGCGCAGCAGCCCGAGCCGACTGGTTGCCCACCGTTGCAGCACCCGCTCCCGGTCGGCGGGCGTCATGCGCGTGAACCGCTTTGGAGTGCGGGCCAACAGCGCGTTCGCGATCGGGTGCTCGATCAGGTGCAGCGCGAGCCGGAAGCTGACCTGCTCCGCCCGCCTCGCCGCGGACTCGATCGCGCCCGCCACCCCCTCGGCGACCTTCAACTCGGACGCGCTCGAGGTGAAGAAGCCGTACGGCTCCCCCTCGATGGGCGGCGCCAAAGTATCGCAGACCGCTACTAAGACTTCGAATTCAGAGTCGGTCAGCAGGGAGTTGATCGTTCCCATCCGCGCTCACCCTCTCATTCTCACACAGGTCGGCCCACCCAGCCGCCGCGCCCCTCCTCGCGGAACTCCCGCCCCTCAGGGTTATAATCGCCCCTTCACCCAATTCTCGAGATGACCACTCCTGCGGCTGCTCCCGAGACCAAACCCCCCAATCGCCGCCGGCGCCTGCTCCTCATCGGCTGCGGCGCGGCGCTTGCCTTCGCCTGCCTCGCGGCCGGCGTCGTCGGCGCGTTCAACTTCTTCCGCGACCGGGTGGGGTCCGCCGACGAGCCAGCGGTCGCCTACATCCTCGACACCTCCCCCCGGATGAGCCTCTCCGGCGAAGAAGGCACCCGCCTTTCGATCGCGCAGGCCATCCTGGCCGAGATCGTGCGGCCCGCCGACCCAACGTACACCACCGGGCTGCGGGTGTTTGGCAGCGGGGCTCTCCCCCAGCCCTGCGAGGACACCGACCTCGTCGTGCCCTTCTCGGCTGCCAACCAGTCCACCATCGCCGATCGGTTGCTTGGACTGCAGGTTGGTGCGGCGGCCGAGTCGGCCCTGGCCGAGGCGATGCTCGCCGCCATTCGTGATCTGGACTCCGCCCGCGGGCCGCACTACATCGTCGTCGTCACCGGGGGCGCCGACTCGTGCAACCCGCAAGCCGGCGAGCTGATCGCCAGCGAGGCGGATCGGGCCGGCATCAGTCTCGAGACCTATGTCGTTGGCTTCCAGGTCACCGAGCAGGATGCCGCCGCCCTCAAGACGATGTCCGAGGCCGCCTCGGGGGCCACCTACTACGACGCGCCCAATGCGGCGGCCCTTCGAAACGTGTTGGGGTCGATTCAACGCCGGATCGAGCAGCCCGCCGCGGCTGCCGGGGACTACGAAGCCCAGACCGCCTGCGACCATCCGTACTTTCCGCTCCGCCAGGGTGCGACGTGGAGCTTTAGCTCGGAAGGTTACTCGTATTCATGGACGGTCTCAGCGGTGAGCGGCGACCTTAACAATGCCACTGCCACGTTTGTCATGGCCTTTGAAGGCGGCAGCACGAGCTTCGAGTGGACCTGCGGCTCCGACGGCGTGTATTCCTACGATGTCGGCACATTCACCGCGGACGCCCTGGGGACAATCGGAAACTACAGCGTTACCTCCCAGTCCGGTGCCCGCTTTCCGCCCGCCGACGAACTCGAAGCCGGATCGAGCTGGACTAGCGAGTACACCACTACGTTTGAGACCAGTGTCGAGGGGTTCAGCACCACGTTCACAACCCAAATCCAAGAGTCTCACAGCGCCGGCGCCCTGCAATCGCTGGCAACCGGCCTGGGCACCTTCGACGCCATCCCAATCAGCACCACGACCACCAGCACCTCGACCACCGACTTCGGGTCATTCTCGAGTGCCTCCAGTTCAGTGTGTTGGTTCGCCCGGGGGGTCGGCATGCTCTCGTGCGATTCCGATTCGGAAGGATTCTCCTCTCACGTCGAGCTGGTCAGTTACTTGGTCCCCTGAGCGCTCGGCGAGCGAGCTTAGGGCCCAACCTCCAGATCGTCAAAGAGCACCACCAGCTCCCCCGCCTCACCCAGTCCGGCCATCAGCGCCAGGTCGCCCGAGATCGGCTGCGGATCGGTCACCTGGGCGAGCACGGTACCGTTCACCGCGAGTCCCAGATCGGCTCCCCGACA
>DASWIG010000684.1:0-27888 GCA_036397835.1 Thermoanaerobaculia bacterium | reverse complement strand
TTCCAGCGCACGGCGAGGTCGTTGGCCGACTCGGCCTGGATCTGGTGCAGCGCGTCGAGCACGACCATGCCTTCGGAGACTTCGGTCCGGTAGTCCTCGAGCCGGCCGCCCGCGGCGTCGCCGCGCCAGATGCGGAAGGTGCCCCGTGCCATTATTGATTCTCCTCAATGATCTTCCGCTGCTCGCCGGTCACGGCCGGCACCGGCTCGCGGCGCACCTCCATCGCGCCGCTTTCGCCCTTGCGGATCACCACGTTGACCCCCGCGAATTCGTCGTGCTTCTGCGGGAAGTCTTCCCGGAAATGGGCGCCGCGGCTCTCCTTGCGCTCGACGCCGGCGCGGGCCACGGCCTCCGCCACGGTGAGCAGGTTGTGCAGGTCGAGGGCGGTGTGCCACCCCGGGTTGTACTCGCGGTTGCCGCAGACGCCCACGGCCCGCTGCCGCAGCCCCGCGACGGCGTCGACGGCGGCGCGCATCTCGCGCTCGTTGCGCACGATGCCGACCTGGGCCTGCATCAGGTCCTGGAGCTGCTGCTGGATCTGGTAGGGGCCCTCGCCGCCGGCCGGGTCGTGGCGGTCGAGCGGCGCCAGCAGGCGCGCCTCGAGGGCGCCGGTCGCCGTCTCGTCGACGGCGCCGAGCTCGTGCTCGCGGGCGAAGCGGGCGGCGTGCTCGCCGGCGCGCTGGCCGAAGACCAGGAGGTCGGAGAGCGAGTTGCCGCCGAGGCGGTTGGCACCGTGGAGCCCCGCCGCCACCTCGCCCGCCGCGAAGAGACCCGGCACCGTGGACATCTGGGTGTCGGCGTCGACCCGCACGCCGCCCATCATGTAATGGGTGGTCGGCCCCACCTCCATCGGCACCCGGGTGATGTCGATGCCGGCGAGCTCCTTGAACTGGTGGTACATGCTCGGGAGCTTGCGCTTGATGTGCGCTTCGGCGCCCGGCAGCTTCTCCTTGATCCAGGCGATGTCGAGGAAGACGCCGCCGTGCGGCGAGCCGCGGCCCTCCTTGATCTCGCGCACGATGCAGCGCGCCACGTGGTCGCGGGTGAGCAGCTCCGGCGGGCGCCGGGCGTCGCGGTCGCCCTGGGTGTAGCGCCAGCCCTCCTCGGGGTTGTCGGCGGTCTGGTGCCGGTAGAGCTCGGGGACGTCGTCGAACATGAAGCGGCGGCCCTCGCTGTTGCGCAGCACGCCGCCCTCGCCGCGCACCCCTTCGGTCACCAGGATGCCGCGCACGCTGGGCGGCCACACCATGCCGGTGGGGTGGAACTGCAGGAACTCCATGTCGATGAGGTCGGCGCCGGCGTCGTAGGCCAGGGTGTGGCCGTCGCCGGTGTACTCCCAGGAGTTGCTGGTGATCTTGAAGGCGCGGCCGATGCCGCCGGTGGCCAGCACCACGGCCCTGGCGCGGAAGAGCAGGAAACGGCCGTGCTCGCGGTCGTAGCCGAAGGCCCCCACCACCCGCTCGCCCGACTTGAGCAGCGACGCGACGGTGCACTCCATGTGGAACTCGATGCCCTGGTGGATGCCGTGGTCCTGGAGGGTGCGGATCATCTCGAGGCCGGTGCGGTCGCCGACGTGGGCGAGGCGCGGGTACTTGTGGCCGCCGAAGTTGCGCTGCAGGATGCGGCCGTCGCCGGTGCGGTCGAAGAGCGCGCCCCAGGCCTCGAGCTCGCGCACCCGCGCCGGCGCCTCCTTGGCGTGGAGCTCGGCCATGCGCGCGTTGTTCACGTACTGGCCGCCGCGCATGGTGTCGGCGAAGTGCACGCGCCAGCCGTCGCGCTCGTCGACGTTGGCGAGGGCCGCGGCGATGCCGCCCTCGGCCATCACGGTGTGGGCCTTGCCGAGCAGCGACTTCGAGACCACCCCCACCTTGACGCCCGCCGCCGACGCCTCGATCGCCGCCCGCAGCCCGGCGCCGCCGGCGCCGATCACCAACACGTCGTAGGCGTGGATGGTGGCCGCCATCAGAGGAGCCTCCAATCCGTCCACACGCCCAGCGAGCAGAGGCGCACGTAGGCGTCCGCGAAGCCGACCCAGAAGAGGCTCAGCCAGGCCCACCGCATGTGGCGACGGTTCAGGCAGCTCACGCAGCGGTAGCCGGCGAAGCGCACCGGGTGCTTCGAGAGCCGGTTGAGGTAGCCGCCCACCAGGTGACGCAGGGAGTGGCAGCCCAGGGTGTAGCCGCCGAGCAGCACCACGTTGACGGCGAGCACGAGGGTGCCCACGCCGACGCCGAAGCGCGCCTCGCCGGTGGCGGAATCGGTGAACCACAAGGCCCGCCACACGTCGTAGGAGAGGAAGACGAGGAAGACGAGGGCCAGGTAGAGGAAGTAGCGGTGGACGTTCTGGAGGATCAATGGGAACGCGTGCTCGCCGCGGTAGCTCTTGCGCGGCTCGCCCACGGCGCATGAGGGCGGGTCGGCCCAGAACGCCTTGTAGTAGGCGCCGCGGTAGTAGTAGCAGGTGAGGCGGAAGCCGCCGGGCGCCCAGAGGATGAGGAAGGCGGGCGAGAAGGGCAGCCAGCCGGGCCAGAAGCCGGGCCTGGGGCCGAACCAACTGTGGGCCGAATCGCCGAGGAGCTCGGGGGAGTAGAAGGGCGAGAGGTAGGGCCCGAAGGCGTAGTGCTCGCCCTGGAAGGCCGCCCAGGTCGAGTAGACGATGAAGGCGGAGAGGCCCAGGAAGACGGCCAGGGGCTGTGCCCACCAGGCGTCGCGGCGCATGGTCTCGCCGAAGGCATGCTGCTTCAGGACGCTGACGTCGGCCATGAATTCTCCAGGTGGTCGTCGGTCGTGTCGCGGGCTATTCAAGCCCAAGGCTCGGCGGATTGTCAAATGACGCGGCTGGCGCCGGCGGCTCCTCCGCGGCTATGGTGGTCCTCGAGCGGGGAACGGGGAATTCTTCCCGCCTCACCCGCCGCCCGTCATTGTAAGCTCTTCTCCGAGTCCCGGAAGCCCTTACAATCCGCGGCCCGTGAAGGACCGGCGCGGCGGCCTCCGCGCCTGCTCTGGCCGGGGTTTGCGGTCCCCCCCGTACATGGCACGGCCATTGCAGCGCATACAGGTTGCAGAAACCAAAACCGCCTAACAGGAGGCCCTGAATGAAACGCCAATACTCCACCTTGTTTTCGATCATAGCTGTGCTGCTGACCGCGGTCTGCGCGGTGGGCGCCCAGGAGAGCGAGCCGGCTGCCCTGGTGGTCACCGGCACGGCCGTCAACGCCTCGCCCGAGGAGATCATCGTCAAGACCGAGACCGGTGAGGAAATCTTCCTGATCGAGAAGGAAAACCTCTATCCCGAGCCGATCGCGGAAGGTGCGACCGTCACCGTCTGGTACGTCGAGCGCGGCGGCTACCACTACGCCACCAAGGTCGAGGTCGGCGAGCCGATCGCGTCCACCTCGGAGGTTGACGCCGACCTCGCCGCCGCCGACCCGATGGCGACCGACGAAGGGACGACCGGCGACACCTACGACGACACCTACGGCGCTGACGACACGCTGCCCGGAACGGCGAGCTCGCGTCCGCTGCTGGCGCTGCTCGGCCTGCTCGCTTCGCTCGGTGCCGCCGTCGTGTGGCAGATCCGCAAGTAAGGCCGATCACCCTGTGAATCGACGTTGGACGGCGCTTCGCGAGGCGGAGCGCCGATTCGCGTAGCTACAAGGAGGACGTAGGAGGCAAGGCGATGGCAGAGAGCTCGAAGCGACGGCTGCTGGGAGGGGTCCAACTGCTCCTCGCGGTGTTCGGCATCGCCAGCCTCGGATACTGCGCCTTCAGTTACCTGGACGCCTGGTGGCTCGATCAGCGCGTCGAGATTCGCCGCCTGAACGTGGTGGGGCGGCTCGAGGCTCCCTCGCTCGAAGCTCCCACGGCCGAGGCGCCAGCGCCGCTCGAGCCCGGTGCCGTGGTGGGACGCATCCGCATCCCGCGGCTCGACGTCGACGCCGTCGTCCTCGAGGGGACGGAGGGGACGGTCCTGCGCCGCGCGGTAGGCCGCATCTCATCGACGCGGCAGCCCTGGGAGTCGGGCACCGTCGGCCTGGCGGCCCACCGCGACTCCTTCTTCCGCTCTCTCGGCGAAATCGAAGAGGGCGATCTCATGCAGCTCGCCACCGACCGCGGCACGTGGACCTACCGCGTCACCGGCCATGAGGTCGTCGAGCTCGACGCCGTCCACGTCCTCAGCGACACCGAGAAGTCCCGGCTCGTCCTCGTGACCTGCTATCCCTTCAACTACGTCGGTTCCGCCCCTCAGCGCTTCGTGGTCTACGCGGACCGGGTGGAGCCGGATGCTTCGCCGCGCAAGATGCTCGTCGAGATGGTCGGCAAGGCGCGAGAAGCGTCGAAGAGTTGAGGCGCGTCTCCACCACGACGCCGTTTGCGTCGGAGGTGTCGGACGTAGGTTCGCTGCCGAGGTTCCGCCGGTCAGGGGCTCGCCTGGGCGAGCCGGCCGTCGAGGTGGAGCTCGGCGGCGATGCCCTGCATGGCTTCGAGCACGTTGCCCACGTGCTGCCAGAGCTCGAGCTTGCCCGCGAAGCACTCGCGGCTGAAGTCGGCCGTGGCCTCCTCGATCTCGCCGCGGTCGATCTGGCGGGTGAAGAGCTTGTCCTTCCAGTTGCGCTTGACCGACTTGACCGTGATCTGGCCGATGTCCTTGGCCGGACGCACCAGGGTGGCGGCGACGATCAGGCCGGTGATCTCGTCGCAGGCCAGGAGCGCGAAGTCCATGGGCGAGCGCCGCTCGACGCCGGTGCCGGCGCTGTTGTGGGCCAGGATCGCCTGCACCACCTCCTCGGGGCAGCCGTGCTCGCGCAGCAGCGGCGTTCCCTCCCTCGGGTGCCCCTCGAGCGTCGGGTGGATCTCCCAGTCGTAGTCGTGGAGGAGGCCGGCGAGCCCCCAGACGTCCGCGTCGCCGCCGAGGCGCTCGGCGTACCAGTGCATGGCGGCCTCGACGGCCACCATGTGGCGCCGCAGCCCCGGGTCCTTCACGTGCTCCGTCACAGTCTGCCAGGCGGTATCTCGATCCATGGTGTCCTCGCCAGGTTCGTCGGTTGTGTGGGCTCTCAGAAGACGACGTCGGAGACTCGCGACGACGCGCCCTCCAGGGTCTCGAACAGCAGCAGGAGCTCCGCCGCGTCGCGGTAGTAGAGCCCGGGGTCGGCGGCGAGCGCCGGGTCGCGCGAGCCGGCGAGCACGGCCTCGAGGGCCGGGATCAGGGCGCGCAGAGGCGCCGGCAGGTCGCGGCGGCGCAGCATCGAGTCGATCTTGGCGGTCACTTCCGCGGCCTCGCCGTCGAGCACCGCCCGGCTGACCTCCTCGAAGATCGGGCCGTGGCCCACCTGGCTGGCGCCGCCGTCGCGGCGGTAGCGCAGGTAGGCGTCGACGGCCCGCTCGCGCGCCGCGATCATGGCCTCCCGGTCGCCCGCCATCCCCTCGAGGCGGCTGAGCAGGGAGAAGGTGCGCCAGGGCTCGGCCTCGTGACCGAAAGGGGCGTCGCACTCGATCGTGCGCTCGAGCTCGCGGCGGGCCTCGTCGTAGCGCTTGAGGCGGATCAGCTTGTCGGCCATCTGGCTGCGGGCGATCCCTTCCTTGGCCAGGTCGCCGAGCTCGGCGAAGTGCTCGGCGGCGCCGCGGTAGGCCTCGAGCGCCCGCTCGTGGAAGCCGCAGGCGGCGTGCAGCTCGCCGATCCGGGTCAGGGTGCCCGCCGCCGCCGCCCGGTCGCCGAGCCCGAGCTCCTGGGCGATCGCCCGGCGCAGGGCCCTCTCGGCGTCCGCCATCCGTCCCGCCGTCTGGTGGACCGAGGCGATCTGGTGCCAGATGCCGGCGACGGCCCGCGGCTCGTCGAGCGCCGCTAGGGTCCGCCGCGCCGCGTCGAGCTCGGCGAGGGCTTCGTCGGTGCGGCCCTGGGCGAAGTAGAGGGCGCCGAGCTGGGTCCGGACCTCGGCAGCCTGGGCGCGGTCGCCCGCGTCCTCGGCCTGGTCGACGGCGCGGCGGTAGGCCGCCTCCGCGGCGTCGGGCCTGGCCAGTGCGCGCCAGGCGTCGCCGGTGCGCGCCAGCGCCTGGGTCTCCATGCGCGGGGCTTCGGGGTGGCCGGCGGCGGCCAGCTCGCGGAAGCGGCGTCCCGCTTCCGCGAGCGTCTTCACGGCCGCCTCGGCCTGGTCGGCCATGAGCTCGGCGAGGCCCACGGTGAGATGGAGCGTGGCGTGGTCGAAGGCGGCGCCCTCGTAGGCGTCATCGCCCACGGTCGCAGCCCGGTGGAGGAGACGCCGGGCGGCGGCCACGGTGTCGTCCGGCCGGCCGACGTCCATCAGCACCTCCAGGGCCGCCGACTCCAGCAGGTACTGATCGTGGCTCCACGCGCGCAGGCGCTCGCAGGCGCTCTCGCGCAGAGCGTCGACGCGCGCCATGGCGGCCGGCCGGCCGAGGGGGAGCACCAGCGTCGCCACGGCGTCGGCGAGCTCCACCGCCTGGTCGGCGTCGGCGCCGGCGGCGAGGTGCTCGAGGCAGGCCATCAGGTTGCCGAGGTCGAGCAGGGTCAGGGTGGCGGCGAGCCGCGGGCTCCTGATCTGCTCCTGGCCGAGGAAATCCACGAGCTGGGCCGTGGCCTCGGCCCAGGCGGCGCGGGCCGCGGCGAGACGGTCCTCGTCGAGCTCGGCGGCGAGGGCCGGCGCCAGCCCGGGGTGGAAGCGCAGGTAGTTGTGGGGCAGCATCTCGACCAGGCCGGCGCCGATCAGCCGCTCGGCGAGGTCGACCTCCTCGTCGTTCTCGACGTCGAGCTCGAGCACCGCGGCGATGGCGGTCAGGTGGCCGCCGCCCACGAAGACGGCGAGGGGCGGGAGCTTGCGGCGCAAGTCCGCGGGCACGGCGCCGAGCGCGACCTCCACCCCGAGCACGGCGGCGTGCCGGCGTCCGCTCAGGGCGAGGCTCGCGATCGCCGCCGCGCCCTCGGCGAGGGTGGCCGCCGTCCTTTCGGCGCCGGCGGCCGCGACCGTGCCGGCGAGGCTGACGAGGCTCGCGGCATGGCCGTCGACGCGGGCCGCCAGGGCCGCCGGCTCGTGGGGCTCGCAGCTCGCGCCGGCGAGCGCGCCGCGCAGCAGCTCGACGGCGTCGCCGGCGGGAAGACCGGCGAGGACGATCTCGCCCTCGCCGTAGGGCGCGGGGAGGGGCTCGCGGCTGACGAGGACGACGCGGGTCGGCCCGACGTCGCAGAGCTCCTGGACCAGCAGCAGGAGCTCGTCGAGCACCGACGGCTCGAAGAGCCCGCTCGGGGGCGCCTCGCCGCGCTGGCGGCCGCGCTGGCCGCCGCGCGGCAGCACGGCCTCCAGGTCGTCGAGCACGACCAGCGTCGGGTGCTCGCGGAGCACCCGCTCGAGGAGCTGGACGGCGAGCCGCGGGTCCTGGGACGTCGCCAGGCTGAAGCTGGGCACGAGCTGCTGGCCGATGGAGTAGCGCACTGCCCGGGCGTCGTGGTGGACCTCGAGGCTCACGTAGGCGGCGCGCTCCACGCGGCCGGCGGCGAGCAGCCGGCGGACGAGCGCGGCGGCGAGCGCGGTCTTGCCCTCGCCGTGCTCGCCGCGCAGCGCCAGGTGGTGCTGAGAATCGATCACGCGCTCGGCTTCGCGCAGCTCGTCGCCACGGCCCACGAAGCCATGGGGCGGCGGCGGGAACACCTCGAGCAGGCGCTCGTCGGCCGCGGGTCCTTGTCGATTCACGCCATTCTCTCCGGCCTCGATCCCTCGCCGTCAAGGATAGCAGGGATCGCAGGGAACCCTCACCCCCAACCCCTCTCCCAGGGGAGAGGGGAGCAAGATTCAGAGCGCGTAGGCCAGCTCTTCGAAGAGCATGCGGCCGCTCGTCCGGCGGCTCTCGCTCTCCACCACCGTAAACTCCGCGTGGTCGGCGGTGGGGCCGTAGACTTGCGGCAGCGAAACCTCCAGCAGGCGCAGGTACACCGAGAGCTGGCCGCGGTGGTGGACGAGGTGGTTGAGCACGAGCTGGCGCAGCGCCAGGCCGCGGGTAAGGGCGGCGATCACCCGGTCGCCGCGCCGCAGGGTCCAGGTCACGTCGAGGTCGGCGTCGCGCGCCGCGAGGAGCGCGCCGTTGAAGTCGCTGACCCGGGAGCCGAACTCCACCAGCAGCCCGCGCAGGCTCGCCGGCTCGAACGGCTGGTAGAAGGGTCCGGCGGCGAGGTCGAGCTCATCGCACTCCGTCATGGTCACGGCCCATCCCGGAATCTCGGCGACATGGCCGGCCAGCCGGCCGATCGACATCGACTTCTCGTGCGGTTTCCAGGCCAGGTGCTTCTGCGGAACCAGCTCCAATAATCTTCGCGTGCCGGCGGCTTCGCGGCCGAACTCCTCCAACAGCTCCTTGGTCCTCGTCATTCCAGGCTCCTTCCTAAATCATCCCGGTCCCGAATCCCTCGCCTGCACGCCTTGCTGAGAATACGACACGAGACGGCGCCGGGTTGTCAACCCTGCCGACGAGAGCGGATCAATAGCGCAATCCCACGAACGCGCGCCGCGGCGGGCGTCGGCGCCGCCTTGACGGCGGCCGGCCTCTGCCGCGAGCATAGGCGCATGCGCGAGGAGCGTTCCTCCCGGTCCTGGTGGTCGCGGCTGGCGTCGCGGCTCGGCGGCGGCGGCGTTCCTGCCGGAGAAGGAGCGCGCACGGATGGAGGCGGAGTTTCGGCGTTGTTTCCGGGAGCTGGGCGAGCGCCTTCTCGGGCAAGCCGTCGAGCCGTCGTAGGCTCGGCGGCGTGTGCTAGCGTGAAGGCCGATGGCCGAGCTGTCCCCGATCCCCTTTGCCGAGCTGGTGCGGCGCATGCGCCGCGAGGTGGCGGCGAGCGAGGCGATCTTCGACCTGCCGGTCAGGAAGTGGTTCGTGCCCGACGCGCTCGATTTCTCCGCCGTCCACTTCGGCCGCCGCGCCGCGACGGCGGTCGGCCCCGCCGCCGGGCCGCACACGCAACTGGCGCAGAACGTCGTCCTCTCCTGGCTCGCCGGCGGCCGCATCCTCGAGCTCAAGACGGTCCAGGTCAACGACCGCCTCGTCATCCCCCGGCCCTGCATCCACGTGCCCAACGTGGGGTTCAACGTCGAGTGGTCGCAGGAGCTGCGGGTCGAGCAGTCGCAGCTCGAGTACGCCAAGGCCGTCTACCTGATCGAGATCCTCAAGGCGACCCGCGGCTTCGGAGTCTTCGGCGACGGCGCATCGACGGCCGGCTTCGACACGATTTACGACATCAGCGTCGGCTACGACCTCGCCGGCATCCGCTCGGACAAGGTCACGGGCTTCCTCGAGGCGCTGCGGCGGCCGGCGCCGACGTTCGACGCCCTGCGCCGGGAGCTCACCGGCGACCTGCGGGAGTTCCGCGACCTCGAGCTGCCCGCGTCGATCTCCGAGTGCGTGACGCTGTCGACCTTCCACGGCTGCCCGGCCGGCGAGATCGAGGCGATCTCGCGCTACCTGATCGAGGAACGCGGGCTGCACACGATCGTCAAGCTCAACCCCACGCTCCTCGGCTTCGAGGCGGTGCGCGAGCTGCTCCACGACCGCCTGGGCTACGAGCACCTCGAGCTCGACCGCGCCGCCTTCGACGCCGACCTCGCCTACGACGACGCCCTCGCCATCCTGCGCCGGCTGCGCGGCGTGGCCGCGGCCCACGGCTCGGAGGTCGGCGCCAAGTTCACCAACACGCTCGTGGTCAGGAACCGCGCCGACTACTTCCCGACCCAGGCCGACCCTTACATGTACCTCTCGGGGCCGCCGCTGCACGTCATCTCGATGAACCTGATGCAGCGCCTGCGCGACGACCTGGCCTGCGATGACCTGGGGTTCGAGCTGCCGACGTCGTTTTCGGCGGGCGTCGACGCCCGCAACTTCCCCGCCGCGGTGGCCTGCGGCATGGTGCCCATCACTACGTGCACCGACCTGCTGCGCCAGGGCGGCTACGGCCGCCTGCCGCCGTACCTGCGCGCGCTCGGCAAGGAGATGCGGCGCCTCGGCGTGACCAGCCGCGAGGCCTACGTGCTGGCGGCGGGGGGGCACGCCGCCGAGGCGGTGCGCGCGAGCGTCGAGCGGCTGCCCGGCGGCGCCGAGCTCTGGCGCCGCGAGGGCGAGCGCCTGGCGTCCGCGCCGGCCGGCGAGCTGCCGCGCCTGCTTCGCGAGCTGGGCGGCGACGCCCTGGTGCTCGACGCCACCCGCGCCGCCGGCCGCTTGAACGGCCGCGACCTGGTGCCCGGGCTCGCCGAGGATCCGCGCTATCACGCGCGCGCCAACGCCAAGCCGCCGCGGCGCATCGACAGCCGTCTCGACCTGTACGACTGCATCAACTGCGACCTGTGCATCGCCGCCTGCCCCAACGACGCGATCTTTGCCTACGAGGCGCGTCCCCTGGACGTCGCGACCGTGCGATTGGGCACGGACGCTCCTGGGCGCGGCTTCAAGATCGCCGAGGCGCACCAGCTCGCGGTGGCGGAAGGGGCCTGCAACTCCTGCTCCAACTGCGAGGTCTACTGTCCCGAGGACGGCGCGCCCTTCCTCGTCAAAGAGCAGGTCTTCCTCGGCCGCGAGGCGTTCGAGGCGTCCTCGGCCGACGGCTTCTTCCGCGACGGCGGGGTGCTCCACGCCCGCCTCGAAGGCCGCGAGCTGCGGCTCGAGCCGTCGCCCGAGCGCGACCGCGCCGTCCTCCGCGTCGCCGACGGTCTCGATCTCGAGCTCACCTGGGAAACGTTGTCCGTCGTCCGCAAGCTGAGCGGGAACGGGTCCGGCGTCGAGCTCGACAGCGCCCTCGTCTGGCGCATGAAGACGGTGTGGGAGTCGATCTACCACGCCCCGCGTCCCAATCCCGTCCATCGCGTCGAGGGGGCGTAAACATTCTTCGAGGACCTGGCAGGAAGCCCTCGCTGGCGACACCCACCCGGTTCAGAGCTGTGGAACGACCTCGATGCCGGATGAGCCACCGGCCGAGGTTGAGACCCGGAGGCCGGATGGGGAGCCTCAGGATGAGGGCGGCGGCGGTCGACCTGCGGATCATGGCGTCTCGGGGGATGACTTCGGCGCCCGCGGCGGGCTATGCTAGGGGGCGGCAGCGGCCGCGCTGTACCGCATAGACGGTGGTCCCGACGCCTACGTATACTCCCGAGAAATGAGCAAGCACCTCTACCTCGCCCTGTCGCTCGTCCTGCTCTTGGTGGGCCTCCAGGCCTGTGACAGCGCCAATCCCGTGGCGCCGAGCACCAGTATGCTCTTCATCTCGGCCAGCCCTACCCAGATCCCGCTGCGCGGCACCTCCTTGATCACCGTCACCGGCTTCAAGCCCGACGGCAACCCGCTGAACCGCGGGACCCAGATCGTCTTCGAGGCGACCTTCGGGACGATCGAGCCCCGGATCGCCGAGGTGGACAACAACGGCCGCACGACGGCGGTCTTCACCTCGGACGGGACCCTCCCTCCGGGAGGCGGCGGCGAGAATCCGCAATCGGCGGCCGCCGAGGTGACGGCGTCGCTGGCCGGCAGCGGAGGCGGCGGAGGCGGCGAAGGGGGGGGCACCGGCGGCGGGCCGTCGGTGGCCGTCGAGATCCAGATCGGCGAGACCAAGCCCCTCCTGACGCTGACCGTGTCGCCCAACGTCCTCAGTCTGGGCGAGACGGCCGAGGTCTTCGCCCAGGTGCGCAACGCCGACGGCTCCAACTTCGGCGCCGGCGGGCGGGTCCAACTGCGGACCAACCTGGGGACTCTCGCGAGCTCCAGCCTGGTGACCGACGCCAACGGCGAGGCGCGCACCACCTTCAGCTCCGGGAACGATCCCGGCACCGCGACGATCACCGGTTTCGTCGGGTCGGGCGACGAGGTCACGACCGACGTGACGATCGAGAACCAGAGGCCGGTGCTCATCGTCACCGCCAACCCCTCGGTGATTCCCATCCGCGGCGAGTCGACCATCACCGTCATTGCTCGGGACAACAACGGCCAGCCTCTGGGCGCGGGGCAACGCATCCGCTTCACGTCCGACCTCGGGGCCGTGGATCCGGACGTCCGCTTCACCAACAGCGCCGGAGAGGCCACGGCGACGTTTACGGCTGGCGATCGGGCGGGAACGGGAGAGGTGACGGCGATCCTGGGGAGCAGCGATCCCGCGATGGTTCAGATCACCATCCGTGACGCCCCGGCGTCGCTCGACTTCCGGGCCAATCCTACCGTGGTGCCCCAGGGGCAAGAGGCGAGGATCGACCTCCAAGCCGTAGCCCTGAACGCTCAGGGGGACCCGGTCGCGAGCGCGACCGTCGTCTTCAATGCCGATATCGGCGGATCGTTTGAATCCGGGAGCAACGTCCACACGACGAACCCCCAGGGCCAGGCCACCGACACCCTGATCGTCCCGGAGACCGAGCTCGTCGGACGGAACTCGTTTACCGTCTCGGCAACGGTTCGCGGCGAAGGCGCGGAGATCACCCGGTCGGTCACGATCACGATCCGGCAGTGACCGGCGCGCGGCGGCGACCGGACCGCCTCAGGGGTTTGGTCAGGAAACGGAGCTCGGGCATTTGTGCTCCGGGGCGGGTTTGCCTATAATGCCGTGGATTCATCGAGCGACTCCGCATCCCAGGATGCCGTGAGGCTGACGGAGCCGCGGATCCGAACGGACGACTGAATGCCCGACCCCGCACCCAGCAGCAGCCGCCTCGAAGACCTCCGGATGCGCTGGCAGCTCGACCCCGGCTCGCGGGTCTACCTGCAGCTCGCCGAGGAGTACCGCAAGCTCGACCGCCACCCGGAGGCGATCGAGGTCTTGAAGCGCGGCCTCCAGCAGCGCCCCAACGACCTCTCGGGGCAGGTGGCGCTCGGCCGCTGCCACCTCGAGATGGACGAGCTCGAGCCGGCGCTCGGGCTGCTCGAGGGCGTGATCGACCGCGACCCGGCCCACATGGTGGGCAACAAGCTCCTGCTCGAGGCCTACATCAGGTCCGGCGAGGCGGCCCGCGCCGGCGAGCGGCTCGATCTCTACAAGCTCCTCAATCCGGCCGATCCCGACCTCGAGACGCTGGAGACCCGGCTGCGGAGCCTGCGCGCCGCGGCGCCCGGCATCCCCGAGCCGGGCGGCGTGACCACCGCGGAAATCCCGATCGTGCCGCGCAGCCAGGAAGCGCCGGCCCCGCCGGATCTGGCGGAGCTCCCGGCCGAAGAGGTCTTCGAGATCTCGGCCGAGCCCGAGCTCGAAGACGTGACGCAACGGGTCTTCGAGCCCGTCGCCGAAGCTCCGGCGCCCGCCAGGGATCCGGCCTTCGAGACTTCGCCCGCGTTCACGCTGCCCTTGATGGCCGGCGCGGACGCGGGTGAAGAGCCGGAGGAAGCGGCGGCCTTCGAGGAGCCTGCTTTCGACCTGGTGCCCGATGAGCCGGCGCCCGCGGTCCCGGAGACGGAGACCGAGCTTCCCGAGCCCGAGCCGGCCTGGGCGAGAGCCCTGGAAGCCGACGAGCTCTTCTATCTCGGACCGCCGCCTCCTCCCCCCAGCATCGAGGAGCTCTGGGGCTGGCCGGCGCCGGCGCCGCTGCTCGAGCCGCCGCGGGCCGCCGAGACCTGGACCGCCGCCGAAGAGCTCCTGCCGGAAGTGCCTCTCGCCGAGGAAGAAGCCGCCGAGGAGATTCCTCCTCCGTTCGAGGCCGAGGCCGACTGGGCCGCGCCGGAGCCCGTCGTGCAGGAGCCTGCCGCGGCGGAGCCTGTCGCGCCGCAGGCCGCTCCCGGGTTCCAGGCGGAGCAGCCGCCGGCGGAAGAGCCCGCCACCGCCACGCTCGGCGCGCTCTACCTGCGGCAGGGCCACGTGTCGGAGGCCGAGAAGATCTTCCGCCAGGTGCTGCGGCGGGATCCCAGGAACGCGGCGGCCCTGGCCGGCCTGGCGCGGATCCGCGGCGAGACGGGCCTCACCGCCCAGGCGCTCCTGGCCAGCGCCGGCGAGCGGATTCCGCTGGGGCTGACGGCCAAGAAGGTCCGCCTGCTCGAGAGCTACCTGAACCACCTCCGAGGAGCCGGTGAGTCCCATGTTCACTGAACGCCTGAACGAGCTGTCGAGCCGCATCGAGGGCGCCCTGGCGCTCTCGCTCGTCGCCGACGACGGCATGCCGGTGGAGTCGGTGTCGGCGGCGGATTCCGACTTCGACCTCGAAGCCCTGGCGGCCGAGCTGATGTCCCAGGTGCGGGCGATCTCGCTCAACAACCAGGAGCTGGATGTCGGCCAGGTGCGCCACATCTCGGTGACGACCGACCGCTTCACCCTCATGATCTCGGCGGTGAGCCGGAACTACTTCCTCATGCTCGTCCTGGGCGCCGGCGCCAACGCCGGCCGGGCGCGATTCGAGCTGCGCCGGGCGAAGCTGCTCTTCGAGCGGGATCTCTGAGGACCCTTCTTCCGTCGGACGGGGCCGGCTCCCGTCCGTCAAGCGAGCCACCGGCGGGCGCCGCCCCGCAAAGCGAGATGGGAGCATCGTGCTGACTTTCGAGCAGATCAAGGAGCTGATCGACCTGGTGGCGACCCACCGGCTGACCGCCATCGAGCTGGAGCGTTCGGGCTTCCGCATCCGGATCGACGGCTACAAGGCCGCCAGGCCCGCGGCGGCGCCGGCGCCCCCCGCGGCCCCCACGGCGGCCGCGACCGCCGCTCCCGAGCCGGCGGCTGCGGCGGAGCCGAAGAGCGTCGAAGCCGGCCCGCCCGCCGCCGACGCGCACGTCGTCCACTCGCCCATCGTGGGCACCTTCTACCGCTCGCCCAATCCCGAGGCGCCGCCTTTCGCGGAGGTGGGCAGCCGCGTCAAGCAAGGCCAGATCCTGTGCATCGTGGAGGCGATGAAGCTGATGAACGAGATCGAGTCGGACATCGACGGCATCGTGGTGGAGATCTACCCCAAGAACGCGCAGCCGGTCGAGTACGGCGAGCCGCTCTTCGCGATCAAGACCGACTAGCCGTCCCGGCGTTTCGGCGCGAGCGTCCATGTTCTCCAAGATCCTCATCGCCAACCGCGGGGAGATCGCGCTGCGGATCATCCAGGCGTGCCGCGAGCTCGGCATCGAGACGGTGGCCGTCCACTCGACCGCCGACCGCGAGAGCCTCCACGTGACCTATGCCGACGAGGACGTGTGCATCGGCCCCGGCCCGTCGGCGAAGAGCTACCTCTCGATCGGCAGCGTGATCGCCGCGGCCGAGATCACCGGCGCTCAGGCGGTCCATCCCGGCTACGGCTTCCTGGCCGAGAACGCGCACTTCGCCGAGGTCCTCTCCGAGTGCAACATCGGCTGGATCGGGCCGCGGCCGGCGACCATCCGGGCGATGGGCGACAAGGCCAACGCCCGCCGGGTGGCGGTGGAGGCCGGCCTGCCGGTGCTGCCGGGCACCACCGAGCCGCTCGCCGACGCCGGGCAGGCGCGCGCCGTGGCCGAGGAGATCGGCTATCCGGTGATCCTCAAGGCGGCGGCCGGCGGCGGCGGCCGCGGCATGCGCATCGTGCGCGAGGCGTCCGCCATCGCCCTGCAGTTCTCGACCGCCAGCGAGGAGGCGCGCATCGCCTTCGGCGACGGCGCCATGTACGTCGAGAAGTACCTCGCGGCGCCGCGCCACGTCGAGTTCCAGATCTTCGGCGACCGTTTCGGCCACGTGGTCCACGTGGGGGAGCGTGAGTGCTCGATCCAGCGCCGGCACCAGAAGCTGATCGAGGAATCGCCGTCGCCGGCCCTCGACGCGGCCCTGCGCGAGGAGATGGGGCAGGCGGCGGTGCGCCTGGCCCGCGCCGTCGACTACGAGAACGCCGGCACCGTGGAGTTCCTGCTCGACCAGGACCGCAGCTTCTACTTCATGGAGATGAACACCCGCATCCAGGTCGAGCACCCGGTCACCGAGGTGGTCATGGGCGTCGACCTGGTCAAGGAGCAGATCCGGGTGGCGGCGGGCGAGAAGCTGTCGATCCGCAGCGGCCTGAAGCCGCGCGGCCACGCCATCGAGTGCCGCATCAACGCCGAGCACCCGGAGACGTTCACGCCCTCGCCGGGACGCCTGTCGACCCTCCACCTGCCGGGCGGGCCGGGCGTGCGGGTGGACACCCACGCCTATCAGGAATACGTGATCCCGCCGTTTTACGACTCGATGCTGGGCAAGCTCATCGTCCACGGGCGCAACCGCGAGGAGGCCATCGCGCGGGCCCTGCGGGCGCTCGACCTTTTCGTGGTGGAGGGCGTCCACACCACGATCCCGCTGCACCGCCGCATCCTCGCCGACAAGGTCTTCCGCAGCGGCGAGATCTCGACCCGCTTCATGGAAGACTTCTTCAAGCGTACGGCGGAGAAGCCCTAGTGCCGCGGATGAACGTCCCCCGGATCTACGCCATCGCCGACCAGGACGCCTTCGGCGGCGAGCGCCTCCCCGAGGTCGTCGCCGCGCTGGCCGAGGCCGGCGTCGGCTGGATCCAGGTGCGCGCCAAGCGCGCCGCCGGCGCCGACCTCTATCGCTGGGTGGAGGCCTGCGTGCGGCGGCTCGAGGGCGCCGCCTCGGAGCTCTGGATCGACGACCGCGCCGACGTCGCGGCGCTCTTCCCGGTCTTCGGCGTCCACGTGGGCCAGGACGACCTGCCGCCCGAGGCGGTGCGCCGCGCCGTCGGCGGCGGCCTCGCCATCGGCCGCTCGACCCACGACGAGGAGCAGGTGCGCGCCGCCGCCGCCGATCCCGACGTCGACGTGGTGGCCTGCGGTCCCGTCTTCGCCACCCGCTCCAAGGAGCGTCCCGACCCGGTCGTGGGCCTGGAGCTCCTGCGGCGGGCGCGGGCGGCGACCGACAAACCCCTGGTGGCGATCGGCGGCATCGACGCCGGCAACCTGGCCGCGGCCCTCGCCGCGGGAGCCGACGCCGTGGCGTTGATCGGCGCCCTGGGCGGCGCCTCGGCCTCGGCGGCGGAGATCGCCGGCAGCGCCCGCGCCCTGCTCGCGGCGGCGGCGTAGCGCGTAGACTCGGGGCGGCGCCGGTCAAGGAGGAGAGAACGGATGAGCCGAGCGGAACATTTCGGAAGCCGTTGGGGCCTGGTGCTGGCCACCCTCGGCATGGCGGTGGGCACCGGCAACATCTGGCGGTTTCCCCGCATCGCCGCCGCCAACGGCGGCGGCAGCTTCCTGGTGGCGTGGGTGGTCTTCCTGCTGCTGTGGTCGGTGCCGCTGATGATCGTGGAGTTCTCCTTCGGCAAGCACACGCGCCGCGGCCCGGTGGCCGCCTTCGCCGCCATGGGCGGCCGCGCCATGGCCTGGATGGGCGCCTGGGTGGCGCTCGTCGCCACCGCGATCATGTTCTACTACTCGGTGGTCACCGGCTGGTGCTTCCGCTACCTGGCGGCGGCCCTCACCGGCGGCCTCGGCGACCAGGCGTCCGCGGAGCGGCTGTGGACCTCCTTCGCCGGCACCCCGAAGGCCGTCTTCACCCACTTCCTGGCCCTCGGCGCCGCGGCGCTGGTCGTGGGCTTCGGGGTGCGCGGCATCGAGCGGGTGGCCAAGGTGCTGATCCCCACCCTGGTCGTGCTGGTGGCGGCGCTGGCGCTGCGGGCGGTCACCTTGCCGGGCGCCGAAGCGGGCCTCGCCTTCCTCTTCACGCCCAACTGGGCCGACCTCGCCAACCCGCGGATCTGGCTCGAGGCCCTGACCCAGAACGCCTGGGACACCGGCGCCGGCTGGGGGCTCATCCTCTGCTACGCCATCTACATGCGGGCGCGCGAGGACGTCTCCCTGAACGCCTTTCTGATAGGCTTCGGCAACAACTCGGTGTCGCTGCTGGCAGGGATCATGGTGTTGTGTACCGTATTCGCGATGGACCCGACGGCGGAGACCAAGATCGTGGGCGCCGACAACACGGGGCTGACCTTCGTCTGGATGCCGCAGCTCTTCGCCGCGATGCCGGGCGGATCGTTCTTCATGGTGCTTTTTTTCCTCGCCCTGTCCTTCGCCGCCCTGACCAGCCTGATCTCGATGCTCGAGCTCGCCACCCGGGTGCTGATCGACGCCGGCCTGGCGCGCCGCGCCGCCCTCGCCTGGGTGGCCGGGGCCGGGTTCGTCTTCGGCCTGCCCTCGGCCCTCTCGCTCGACGTCTTCAACAACCAGGACTGGGTCTGGGGCGTGGGCCTGATGGTCTCCGGCTTCTTCTTCGCCCTCGCCGCCGCCCGCTTCGGCCTCGAGCGCCTGCGCACCGAGGTGGTCAACCACGAGGGCGCCGACCTGCGGATCGGCCGCTGGTGGGTGGTGGCGGTCGGCGTCCTGGTGCCGGTGGAGGCCGTGGTGCTGCTGATCTGGTGGCTGGTGTGGCAAGGCGGGGGCTGGGACCCCTTCAAGCCCTTCAGCGCCGGCACCGTGCTGCTCCAGTTCACCATCGCCCTGGTCGCCCTGCTCGCCGGCTGGCTGGCCGGGACCACGGTCCGCCGCGCGGCAGAAGCGCCGTCGGCCGGGGGGGAAATCTCATGACGCCCCTGGCCATCGGCACCATGATCGTGATCTGCGGCTTCGTCTGGGGAGGGCTCGCGGCGCTCGCCGCCTTCGCCGTGGCGAGCGAGGGCAAGAAGCGCCGCGGCGGCGCGGGCGCGCCCTGAGGGACGAGCCTGCACAGCGGCCGGACGCGCCATGCGCATCTACTTGACGGGATTCATGGGTGCCGGAAAGACCGCCGTTGGTGGTAACCTCTCCGGGCTGTTGGGCTCTGCGCTGCTGGACCTCGACCACGAGGTCGAGGCGCGGGCGGGACTCAGCATCCGCGAGATCTTCGAGAGGCTGGGTGAAGGTGCCTTTCGCGAGCTGGAGCATGACTGCTTGAAGCAGACGGCGCGGTTCCAGGCGGCGGTCGTCGCCACCGGGGGCGGGACCATGACCTTCCCGCGCAACCTGGCTCTCATCCGGCGCCTCGGGGTCAGCGTGTGGCTCAATCCGAGCTTCGCCACCATCGTCGAGCGCATCGGCGGCCGCGGCAAGAGCGACCGTCCGCTCTTCAAGACCGAGGAGCAGGCGCTGGCGCTCTTCCGCGAGCGGCTGCCCGCCTATCGCCGATCAGACCTGCAGATGGACGTGGCCCCCGGCGAGACGGCCGCCGAGGTGGCGGCGCGCATCGCACTGCGCCTGAAAGAACGACGTTGCGTTATCTAGTGCTATCCGACATGCACGGCAACTGGGACGCGTTCTCCGCCGTCCTGCGCCGCGTCAAGCGCAAGAAGTTCGACGCCACCCTGATCCTCGGGGACCTGGTCGGCTACGGCGCCGGTCCCAACCAGGTGGTCGAGGCGGTGCGCGACATGGACGGCGTGGTCCACGTGGTGCGGGGCAACCACGACAAAGTGGTGGCCGAGCTCGAGGACGGCTCGAACTTCAACCAGCCGGCGCTCGCCGCGGCGCGCTGGACCACCGAGCGCCTGACGCCGGCCAACCTGCGCTACGTGCGCGAGCTCCCCAAGGGCCCGAAGTCGATCGAGAGCGAGCTCGAGATCTGCCACGGCTCGCCCCTCGACGAGGACACCTACGTGTTCTCGATCTACGACGCCTACGAGATCTTCACCAACTACGACGCCAGGGTGATCTTCTTCGGCCACACCCACATCCCGTCGCTCTTCGTGATGCACTCGAAGGGCATCGAGGTGGCGGTGGTGCAGGACGACGCCTTCACCCTGACCCTCGAGCCCGACAAGCGCTACCTCTTGAACCCCGGCTCCATCGGCCAGCCCCGCGACCGCGACCCGCGGGCGGCCTACTTCACCTTCGACAGCGAGTTGAAGACGATCCGCTGGCAGCGCGTGGAGTACGCGGTCGAGAAGGCCCAGGAGCGGATCATCCGCTCCGGCCTGCCCAAGGTGCTCGCCGACCGGTTGGCCCTGGGCATCTGAGCGACGCAAGCCTGAAGGCCCGGACCTGTAATCATGGCGTCAGTGAGTCCGACGTTTGTAGACGCCCCACAACCGCTTCGCCCAGCCGACGACGACCGCCGCGTCTTCCCAGCTCGCGACGCCGCCGAGCGCCGATCGGACGTGGCGCTCGAGCGCCTGGAGCTGCGAGCGCGTGCTGCCCGTGCGGCGTCCGAACGGGCTCGCGGGTAGCTCGGCGAGCAGCTCCCGCGTCGCCTCCGGACGCCGGTGACGCTTGAGGTGCGCGAGCACCATGCCGAGCTGGTTCTCGGGCACGTTCTCCATCGCGCACAGACGCGCCAAGGTGTCGCCGCGCTGCATCAGGTCTTCTTCGCGCATCTCATGCCTCCGGTCGTCGCCGCGTCGTGACCGCCGCGAGCTCGGCGAGGGCGTCGACGTCGATCAGCTTCTCCTTCGCCTCGGCCACCGCGGCGTCGAGGTCGACGGCGGCGTGCTCGCGGCGCCAGCGGCGGACCTCTCGTCCGTCGCCCGCCGTCGCCCGCGCCTCGCGAAGCTCCACCTTGCCGAGGCCGACCGGCTTGAAGCCGCCGAAACGCACCACGCCGGCGTGGGCGCCGTAGCCCGCGCCGACGAGGAGCGCCCCGAGCTCGGCCCGGGTCAGCGATTCGAAGCAGACCGCGACGGTGATCGTCGCGCCGGGCGGCACGTGGTCGATCAGCTCGTAGCGGCCGCCCGTGGCGCGGTCGTCCTGACGCGAGTGGACGATCGGGCCATCGTAGTAGAACTTGCGCCCTTCGATCCTGGCGATGCGCAAGGTGCCGCGGCCGTCGCTCGTCATCGCGCCGGGTTGTGCCAGCCGGTGCATCACCGGGCTCTCGAGCGGCGCCACGTCGAGAGGCGCGGACGCCGGCGACGCGACCTCGATCTCGCCGTCGCTCGGGTGGACGCGGGCGCGGTAGCCCATGCAGCCGAAGAGCGCGTCCGCCGGCGACAGCTTCCCGAGGTCGTCCGCCGTCCGGATCGTGCCCATGGCGCTCAGCTCGCGGGTCACCCGCGGGTCCTCGACCACGACCTTGTGACTTCCGCGGACGCTGCGCAGCGCCTCCGGCACCTTGAAGGCGGGCTCGCGCGAGCCGGCGTCGACCAGGCAGAGACGCGAGCGGGTGATCGCCTCGTAACGGGTGCGGACCGTTCCCTTCCAGCCCGAGCCCGGCAGCACCGGACGGCCCTGCCGGCGCGCGATGCCGCGCACGGGCGTCGAGCGCTCGCCCAGGCCGCACTCGCGCGCCGTCTCGAAGACGCCGCTGCCCACGTGCAGCGGCGTCACCGTGACGTAGACGAGACGCAGGGTGCCGGTCAGCCGGCCGGGCGCGTAGCGGTGGTGCCCCACGGCGTCGCCGCGCGCCGGCCGCGGCGGCAGCGACACGAAGTCGTACGGGTGCTCGCGGAGCTGCTCGGGAGCGGTGGGGTCGTTGCGGCCATGGGCTTCGTAGGCTTTGCGGTCACGCATCGTCGGACTCTCCTCGTGGACGACCCGGCTGGTAGCGGCTGGCCAGCAGCACGCCGCGCTCCAGGTAGTCGACGCGCTCGACCGGGTCGTACCCATCGAAGCGGATCAGCACCTGGCTGCGGCGCGCGATCACGCCGGCGCGCGGCGGCGCGGGACGGATCACCCGGACGACGTCCTCGTCCCAGGCGACCGTGGTCTCGTCGTCGAAGGCCAACCCCCGCGGCAGCAGCGGACGCTTCAAGGCGCCGCCCGGGTGACGCCAGAGCTCGGCGTCGAGCGGCCCTTCGTCGGCGATCCACGGCTCGCGGAGCTTCCCGACCTCGGCCTCGACGTCCGCGGGATCGAGGTACTCGATCTCCACGCTCTCCTCGACCGGGAAGACGAGGGGCTTGACGTCAGGGCTCAGGCGGCCCATTTCCGGCCCTCCGTCTGCTCCAGGAACGCTCCCCACGGACCCGCGACCAGGGCCTCGGCGAGCTCCTCGACGCGCTCGCCGGAGACCGTCACCTGGTCCCACACGAGCTTGCGCTGGGACGTCAGCCCCGCGGGCAGCGTCATCTCGTCGCGCCCGAAGAGCTCGTACGGCCCCAGGTCCTCGCCGAGGCCGCCGACGCCCGCGAGCTTTCCGGCGGGCGTCTTGCCGGCGCGCGTCTCGATCGTCAGGCCGCGGATGCTCGCCTCGACCCAGCCATTGCCGCGGGTGGTGCCGGAGCCGAGGTAGACGTAGCCCTCGTCGAGGTCGCGTACCACCAGCAGCAACATGGTGAGCTGCCAGAGCTGGACGTTGCGCAGCACCACGCGGCCGTCGAAGCGCCCGTCCACGACGACCTCCTGGTCGAAGAGCGCCCCGCGCTTGGCCGAGCCGAGCAGCCGGTCGATGCCGACGCCGTTGCGCTGCTCGGTGGCGTTCGCCGCCGCGACCTGCGCGGCGCGCTCCGCGCTGCCTGCGGGATCGTGGCCGCCCGGAAGCAGGTCGGAGACCGCGACGTGCCCCTTCACGTGCAGGTTGCCGAAGGTGCGGCCGAGGGGACAGGTGCCGGAATAAGCCGTCTCGCCGTCGACGTCTTGGCGGAAAGCCTGCATCCCCTCCCTGGAGAACGTCTCAGTAATCGCCACGCCCTCGCTGGTCAGCAGGCGCTCGGCATGGGATCTCATGACCCCCTTGAGCGACGAGCCTGGTACGTAGACGGTAGGGGTGCCGTCGACCGAGGTGCGGACGCACTCCAGGTCGGGACGGGACGGATCGGCGCCCTTGCGTCCGCTGCGGATGAGGAGCGGGCCGCGCGGGCTGATCGAAAGGTCGAGGCGGATCTGGTTGAGCTGTCGCGCGAACATCAGAAGGTCTCCTCCCACAGACGGGCCATGGCGCCCACGTATCGGTCGTAGACTTCTTGCAGACGAGGGTCGCGTTCTCGGGGGCCTTGCGCCGGGGCTTCGGCCTTTTCGGCCTTCTCGGCGGCGGCGAGCACGTAGCCTCCGTTCTTCTCGACCAGAAAGCCGCATTCGACGAACCGCTCGAGCACCGTGTCCCAGGCTTTGCGAGTGCGTCGACCTTCAAGTCCGAGCGCGAGCTTTTCGTTGAGGTTGTCCTTCGAGATGTTGAATTCGCTGGCCCGCTTGCCGAGCTCCGTCTTGTCGACCACGGGCATCTCTTGGAGGATCGACGCGAGCTTCTTCCACGCCTCGGCGTCGCCGGACGTGGGCAATTTCAGCTCCGGTTCCTCGGCCTTCTCCGGGCTCGTCTCGGCTTGTAGCAGGTCGCGGTCAGGTTGCAGCAGGTCCTGCGTGGAGAGCATCTTGGCGAAAGGATTGCCGCCGTTGAGACGGGTCTCGAGGATGTGCCGCCATTCGACGCGCACCTGCCCCAGCCCGCGGCTCGATTTGCCGCCGAGCGCCAGGTTGCCCTGGTCGAGCTGATCGAAGAGCCAGAGCACGAGCCCCACCTCGGCCTCGCTGTAATTGTCGAGGATCACCGTCAGCTCGAACTCGGTGCCGGGCGGCACGGCCTCGAAGTCGTAGAGCACGCCGGACGCGGCGAGCTCACGGTCGCGATCGATGCCGACGCCGTTGCGGATCTCCATCATCGGCACGCCGCCGTGCAGCGGCAAGTCGGGGAAGCGCACCCGGCTGGCCATGGCCAGCGAGCCGAAGAGCCGGCAGACGGTGCAGCTCTCGTTCCAGATCTCGCGGGCGGTCGCGCGCTGGACCTCGGACCCGAGCTTCTTCTCCGGCACCTGGTCCTTGAGTCGTTCCTGAAGGTCCTCGCGGAGCTTCTTGACTTGCTCGTGATGGACGCAGGGGTCGTCGATGAGGAAGTCGCAGGTCCACAGCTTCTCCTTGGCGTCCTTCCGGGGCTGCGTATCGCGGAGCAGACCTTCAGCGGCGCTGCGGATCACACCTTTGAGGCTCGCGCCCGGGATGAACGGCGCGCCGGCCGCGTTGCGCACCACCGGCGAGTCCGTAGCCAAAGGATCGCCACTGCCGCCGGCGCCGATGTGCAGACCCGTGCGCGTCGTCAACAGGCCCTCGAGACGCAGGCGGCCTTTGAACGTATCGAGCAGTGCAGGCTCAGTCACGGTTGGGCTCCTTCCCGCGTTGCAGGTCGAGATACTTCAAGTACCGGCTGGCAAATCCGAGGTATTGCCGGATCAGCACGATGGCGGCGAGCTGCCGAAGCGTCTTGTCTTCAGCGACACCGGGGACCCTTGCCAGCGCCTGCTCGACCGCGCCCTTTTGGAGGTCTTCGATCAGACGATCGCCGAGCGATTGGCCGCCGTGCTCGCGTCCCCAGCTTCTTTGACCGGAATCGCGGCCGATCTGATACCGGATGAAATTCAGGACCACCGCCGGCGACTCCGTCTCGTTGGCCACGGCGATCAGGTTGCGGAGCTGCGAGTCGCCGAAATGTCTCTTGGGGATGCCGACCACCCCGCCGTTGTCGAGGAGCTTCTCGGCCGCGAGCACGAGCACCTCCTTCTGCCGGTCGATCGCGCGTTGCTGTTCAAGTGATAGCGACGTCATCCTTGGTTCTCCTTGAAACAATCGACGTGGATGGGGTGGCAGGCGATGAGCCGGCCCCAGCCGTCGGGACGTCCGGGTCCGATGCCTTCGGCTTCGATCGCCGCGAGGGCGTCGAGGGCGGATTCGCCGTTCCGGTGCTGCACGATAAACGTCGAGCCGGGGACGAAGCAGCTCCCGACCTCGCGGGGCAGGCGCTTCCTGCGGTTCCAGCCGCCGTGAGCCTGACGACGGCTGACGCCGTGGATCAGCTCGAGGTCGTGCCGCTCGAAGGCGCGCAAGAGGCGCGCCTGGTCGACGGCGATCGGGCCGACGGCGAGGAGCGCTCCGGTCGTCTCGGGGCGTTGCGCGTCCAGCGTCTTCAGGCAGTCGATCCAGCGCTGGTGGCGTTCGGCGAGCGAAGCGAGCGGCGACTCGGTGAGGACGTCGGCAAGGCGCAGGCGTCCGAAGCCGCGGCTGCGGGTGCCGCCCACGAACAGGTCAGCCCCGGCCGCTTGAACGACCCATTCGAGCTGCTCGGGTCGGCCGGTTACCGGCACGTAGAAACACAACCCGTGCGGCTCGATGACCTCCAGGGAAAAGAGCAGACCGTCCGCCGCCCGTCCGTCGACGAGGTTGCGGGCGGTGCGGGTTACCATCCGCCGCTCGATCGTCACCTCCTGCCAGCCGCCGCCGTCGAGGGCGAAGCTGCCCTTGGCAGCACGATAGCCGTGTCGACGGCTGGAGGGCCGCCCACCCGCGGCATGGGCGCAGAGCGCCACCGCGTCGTCGGAGGGGGCGCCGCCTGCCTTGGGCTCCCGCAGAGTCAGGGGCGCTGGGACGGCTGAGACATGGCCGGGATGGCCGTCGCCGAACTGCGCGGGATGGTCGCCGCCGAGGACGAGCTCGAGAGCGTCGTCGCGGCCCAGACACCCGATCGCCGCCGCCACGGCGCCGCGCACGGCGCTGCCGTCGAGGTGGCCCTTGCTCGTCGCGACGTTGCTGAGGTCCTTCACGATGCCGAGCTGGAGAGGCTCTTCGGCGGTGAGGGTGAGGACGATGGTCCCCGGCTCGGAAGAAATCCCCCCTAACCCCCCTTTTTCAAAGGGGGGGACCGGAATCTGCTCGAGGTCGATGCTCACCAGGCCGAGCCCACGGCCACGCCCGCCGCCGAGCTGATCCGTGAGCTGCCGGGCGGATTCGAGCAGCCCTTGCTCGTCCCCCGAGAGCGGACGCGACGTGGTCAGCTCGCCGCGGAAGCGCAGGCCGTAGCCGGCCGCCGTCACGCGGTTCTGGAAGAGTCGCTGGTCTGCGGCCTGACGCGTGGCGCGTTGGAGGCTCACGTGATGACGCAGCGACAGGTCCGGCGCGTCCTCGACGGGACGCAACGGTCCGATCCGCAGCGCGCCTTCCTCCTCGGCTTCGCCGAAGAGATCGCGCAAGGTCTCGTGGCCGCAGCCCGCGGCGTTCACGAGACGAAAGGCCGCTTCCCGTAGGGCGCCCTTCAGCGCGGAACCAGGAATCAGCATGCTCGTCGCGTCGCGGGCGGTGTCGCCGTCGGACTCGCCGTGGGCGTGGGCGTAGCCGCCGATGAAAAGCGACGAGTGCGGCGTGACGGTCATGGCATAGCGCGTCATGCAGCAGCCTCCTCGGGTTCACGCCAGTGGTCGAAGAGCTCGATCATGTCGGCGACGTCGAAGATTCGACGCCCGCCGTACTCCGGCACGACGTGCCGCATCGCTCGTTCCTTGTCGCGCACGGCGTCCGGATCGCCGGCCAGCTTGCCGATCAGGTCCCGCCAGTCGTGACTGCGCGCCATCTGGTAGAGCGCGTGGTTGCGGAGCTGCGCGAGCCCGGCGCCGGCGTAGCGTTGGAAGGCGTAGAGCTGGCTGCGTCCGATCGACGCGCGGCGCACGGCGTTGAAGCGCGCGGAAAAGTCGTCCAGCTCCGGCAGGGAGTAGGGACGTCCCGACGAAAACATCCCTCCCCGCCATCTCGCTTTACCGGAATCTCCGCGCGGCGAGCCGTCCGTCACTTCGGCGAAATCGAGTGCGCTACGTACCCCCGCGTCGCGGTAGCAGCGCTTCTTGGCAGTCTCGCGCAGCTCCTCGGCCTCCGTGATCAGGTGCCGGATCGGAAACCCCTTCTTGCCGATGGCCACACCTGCACCGGCGCCGATTTTCTCGAGCTTGCGGAAGCTGGAATGCTGCAGCTCCGGGTCTTGGTCCGCCTTCTGCTCGATGTGGCGCAACAGATCGCGAGTGAACGGCACCGCGACGTTGCCCGGCAGGATCGCCACCAGGTCGTCGCCGCCGCAGATCGGCAACTGGTAACTGTGCCCGCGGCGTCGTGAGCCGTCCTTGCCGCCTTCTTCCACGAGACCGTACTCGGCGGCCAGATTCTCGAAAGCGCCGCGAAGTAGACGCTTCATCGCTCCCGAGAACGTGGCATAGGCGAGCGGGCTGGGCAGCTCGGAGATGCGACGCCCGATGCCGTTGCCGTCGAGGTAGACGACGGCGAGGAAGCCGCCGCGCTCCTCGTCGGCGATGGCTTCGAAGTCGGTGACCTCCTCGGAGTCGTAGCGGCTCTTCTTGCCGAGCTCGATCATGAATTGGCACACGGCGCACTCGGGCCGCAGGCCGCTTTTCCGGGCCTCCGCCTTGGTAGCGGCGCGGCGCCCGCAGACCTCGCAGCGTAGGGCGAAGAAGGAGGAAGCGGGCTCGGCGTCGGAGCCGCTGTGTACGCGCTCGCGAGCGAGCTCGTTCTGCCAGGCGTCGTAGAGCTCGTTGAAGGGTGCGTCGCCCGATCCCAGCTCCACGGTCGCGGCGCAGCAAGTGCCCACGAGCGTCCGCTCGGCGAAGAGCTCGTGCAGCCGCGCCGTGGCTTTCCTGGCCTGCGCTTCGGAGACCACCGCCAGGCCGCTGCCGCCGCCGGCGAAGAGGATCTGCGCGGCGTCGAGCCCCAGGGGCTCGCCCCCGACGAGATCCTCGTCGAGCTTCTCAAGACTTCGCTGGCGCCGCGGATGGCGGTGGCGTTCGCGGTGTCGAAGACGAAGCCGTGGATGCTGTTGGCGTCCCAGGCGAGAAGACGGGCCGCGCCGGGGAGAGCTCCACGTCCTTCGGCGACGTAGGTGGCGACCGCGGGGCTCTGGCTGCCCAGCGCCTTCTCGAAGCCGCGCGTCAGTTGCTCTTGGAGGTCCGCCGACATAAAGATTCCCCTTTCCCCGCTCGGGGGGCTCTTCGGTTTCTCCGGGAGCGTTCATCCCGTGAAGGGTGACCATCGCCCTTCGCGGGGATAGACACGGTCTGCCCAGGAAATGTATGAGACGGATCTGAAAAATTTTGGGCCGGCGTCTTCCGCGTCTTCCCCCGGAAATCCCGCGATGGTGTCTTTAGTAGGGCAGGCTCCGCCTGCCGGAAAGCGCCGGTCAAAACCGGCGGAGTGTAGGAGGTGGAAGTCCTCCACAGTGAAGGAGTAGCGACCCACGCTGGCCCCGAGCTATGCGGCGGGTCCCGTAAGGGGCCG
>DASWIG010000683.1:0-2065 GCA_036397835.1 Thermoanaerobaculia bacterium | reverse complement strand
CATGAAGGCGGGGACCTTGAACACCTCTCGCTGGGGGTCACTCTCCACCGCCGTGAAAAGGTTCTCCGCCACCTTCAACGCCACGTCCACCCCCGCGATGTCGGCGGTGCGGAAGGTCGCGCTCTTCGCCCGGCCGATGGCGGGGCCGGTGAGGGCGTCCACTTCCTCGACCGTGAGATCGAGGTCCATCATCGCCCGAAGCCCCGCGCCGAAGCCGAAGGACCCGATGCGGTTGGCGATGAAGTTGGGTGTGTCCTTGCAGCGCACGACCCCCTTGCCGAGGACACGGTCGGCGAAGGCCTCGAAGGCCTCGAGCGTCTCCGGGTCGGTCTCCGGCCCCGGGATCGTCTCGAGGAGCCTCAGGTAGCGCGGCGGGTTGAAGAAGTGGGTGCCGAAGAAATGACGGCGGAAGCCGTCGGAGAGGCCCTCGGCGATGCGGGAGATCGGCAGGCCGGAGGTGTTGGTGGTGACGATGGCGCCCGGCCGGCGGACGGCGTCGAGCCGCGCCATGAGCCGGCGCTTGACCTCGAGCTTCTCGACCACCGCCTCGACGATCCAGCCGGCCTGGCCGGCCGCTTCGAGGTCGTCGTCGAGGTTGCCGAGCCGCACCAGCTCGCGCGCCCGCGCGCTCATGAACGACGGCGGCTGGATCTTGCCGATGCGCTCGAAGCCGTCGCGGACGACGCGGTTCTTCACCGCGGGATCGTCGAGGGTCAGGCCGCGCCGCTGCTCGTCGGCGGTGAGCTCGCCCGGGACGACGTCGAGGAGCAGCACCGGCAGGCCGGCGTTGGCGCAGTGAGCGGCGATGGCGGCGCCCATGGTGCCGGCGCCGATCACCGCGACGTTGTCGATCGTAGCGGTCATGCAGAGTTTCTCCTGGTGGAACCCTCACCCCCAACCCCTCTCCCAGCGGGAGAGGGGCTCGATCCCCGACATCTTACTCCCCTCTCCCCCTGGGAGAGGGGCCGGGGGTGAGGGTTCCCAGCACCGCGTCGTTCATGACGATCGAGATCGGACAATGATCCGACCCGGTGACGCCGGCGTGGATTTCCGCCCGCTCGAGGTACGGCCGCGCCCCGGGCGACACGAGGTGGTAGTCGATACGCCAGCCGACGTTCTTCTCACGCACTCCCTTGCGCTGGCTCCACCAGGTGTAGTGGCCGCCGCCCGGCTCGAATTGGCGGAAGGCGTCGATCCAGCCGCGGCGCAGCCAGCGGTCGAGCTCGGCGCGCTCCTCGGGACGGAAGCCGCTGGTCTCGCGGTTCTGCTTCGGGCGCGCCAGGTCGACGTCCTGGTGCGCGGTGTTGAAGTCGCCCATGACCACGATGGGCTCGCCGCGCTCCTTGGCGGGCTCGAGCGCCGCGAAGAGCTTGCGGTAATAGCCCAGCTTGAACGGGATGCGCGAGAGATCGCGATTGACTCCGTTGCCGTTGGGGAAGTAGCTGTTGACCACCAGCAGACGGCCGAAGCGCGCCACCTGGAGCCGGCCCTCGGCGTCGATCTCGGGATCGCCGAGCTCGCTGTCCACGGCGTCCGGCGCTCGCCGCGAGTAAAGGGCGACGCCGCTGTAGCCCCCCCGCTCGGCCGCCACCACGTCGACGTGCCAGCCCGGCGGACGGGCCACGTCCTCCGGCAGTTGCTCGCGGCGCGCCCGCACCTCCTGCAGGCCCACGATCTCGGCGCCGCTCGCCTCGAGCCAGTCGAGGAAGCCCTTCCTGGCGAGCGCCCGCAGGCCGTTGACGTTCCAGGAGACGATCCGCATATCTTTGAGCTCCGCTTGCCGTATAAGGGAGAATCATGAGGACGGTTGGTGATCCGGCCGGGGGGACGGGACCATCTTATCGCCCGTCCCCGACAAGAGAGAGAGCTGTCGCATGACGCGGACGCGTCCCGGAGATTTCAGTCCCCAGGCCGACGCCTACGCGCGCGCCCGGCCGGGATACCCGCCCGAGCTCGTCGCGCTGCTGATCGAGCTGCTGGGCGTCGAGCCCGGCGCCGCCGTGGCCGACCTCGGCGCCGGTACCGGCCTCTTCACCGAGGCGCTGGTCCGCCACGCGCTCCGGGT
>DASWIG010000682.1:0-9588 GCA_036397835.1 Thermoanaerobaculia bacterium | reverse complement strand
GCCGTCCAGGAGGAGAAGAGAGCGGCGCGGCGTCGAGGCCGGACAGCGAAGCGGGCGGCCGTTGCGGACCCGTCTCAGGCTCCAGCAGGAGGAACGACATGAAGGTCATGCCGGCCGGCGCGGAGGTCGGCGGTATCGGCGATCGCCGAGCCCGGATGCCGCGGGGCCGCAGAGGAGCCGGAAGCAGGGTGTTGCCATGAGCCGACATGAAGATGATTCACGACAGCCCCTCTTGCTGAGCGAGAAGAAGGCCGCCGAGCTGCTCGGCTTCTCCCGGCGCACACTCCAGGGATGGCGAAGCGATGGCGGCCCCGGCTTGCCGTTCGTGCGGATCTCGAAGGGCTGCGTCCGATACCGGCGAAGCGACATCGAGGCCTGGGTCGAGCAGCGGATCCGCACCTCGACCGCGGACGACGCCGCGCGTGGTACTGTTCTGCGCAGGCCTCGAGAAGAGCGATGACGGTGGAGCCGGCGACACGCCCGGCTCTTTCGAAAGGTGGCGAGGGTCGGCCAAGCCGACACACAGCGCTCGGCGCTCTCGCCCAGGCGGCATTCCCAGACTCGACTCGAGCGACGGTGCCTATCGGCGAGATGCCTCTCGGTTGATCGGCGCCACTTCCGCTTTCGGTGCGCCGGCCAGCGTCGCCTCGAGAGTCGCTCCGATTTGTTCGTTGGCCGCTCTGACCGGGTGGTCGGCGAGGTGGGCGTAGCGCTCAGTGGTGGCCGTCTTGCTGTGGCCAAGGAGCTTGCCGATCACCGGCAGATTGTGGCCGCTGTTGACACCGAAGGAGGCGAAGGTGTGTCGCAGATCGTGGATCCGAGCGTCCCTGAGCTCGGCAGCCTGGCAGATCTTGGCCCAGAGGCCGCGAAGGCTTCGCAGGGGCTTGCCCGGCGCTTTCCCGGGAATCACCCACGGGCTCCCGTCCACGCGTTCGATGTCTGCGAGCACCCGCAGCGCTGGGGCATTGAGCCGGACGGTTTTCTTGCCGGTCTTCGAGTCGGGCAGGTGCAAGCACTGGCGCTCGAAGTCGACGTAATCCCACCGCAGCGTCAGGATCTCGACGCTGCGGCAACCCGTGAGGATCAACAGCCGAATCGCCGCGACGGCGTGGGGCGACTCGCCCCACGACCTCTCGGCTTCGGTCAGGACGGCGCCCAGACGGCTCAGCTCGACTTCGGAGTAGTAGCGCTCGCGAGCCTGCGCCTTGAACTTCTTCACGTGGCGGCAGGGATTCGTCCCCTCCGCTCGCCAGCCCCAGACCTCCGCGAGGTTGAACGCCGTCGACAGCAGGCCGCGCGTGTGGTTGGCCATCGCCGGGGTCGCCGCCAGCTCCGTGTGAAGCTGGGTGACATCGCAGCGCTCAATGTCCGCCACCTTGCGCTTGCCGTAGCGCGGGAGGATCAAACGCTCCCAGGTCTGCCGGTCGGCCTTGGCGACCGCCGGCTTCTTTCTGACCTCGGCATGCTCGCGCATGTACCTCTCGGCCAGGTCGACCATCGTCGGCGCCCGCCGGGAGGCAAGCCGCTGGCCGGCGGGATCCTCGCCGTTGCGCGCCCGGCCCAGCGCCTGGAGGGCTTTGGTCCGCGCCTCGTCGACCGTCAGCTCGCCGTAACGGCCGATGGTATAGAAGCGCTGCTTGCCACGGACCCTGTAGGTGACAACGAAGCTCTTGAGAGCGCTGGGATAGACCCGCAGCCCAAAGCCACGCACCTCGCAGTCCCACACGTAGTACGCACCCGAACCCTGGTATCGGGCGGCATCCACTGACCGCTTCGTGAGCTTGATGCCCTTCATGGCCGTCTCCCGGCCGGCTGGCGCTGTGCCACCCGGCGGCCAGGCCGATCTCGATCTGCTCCGCCAACGCGAACGGCGAGCGCCCAGGCGCCGTCGAAGCGGCGAGCGAAGATCACGGGTCCTCGTGTGCTGGTCATGGATTGATTCCTCCGGCGGTTGTGGCGTTGATCTTTCGCCCCGCGAATGAAGATCAACGACCACCAACCGCCGGGGGAGAGGTCACGACCGAGGGCGAACGGCCCGGACCGCTGGTCCCTGCCAGCCCTGCGCGACCTGTTGGGCGCGGTGGCCGGCGATGGACCACGCGAGCAGGATCCTCGGCTTTGCGGGCGCAGGCGAGAGCTTCGAGAGCGCCCGTCCGGGCGCGGCCCAGCGATGCCTCGCCCGGCCCTCGCCTCGGCAGGTTGAGTAAACATTGAGCAAACAGTTGGAGGCGAATTGAAGGGTCTTCTGGCGTGCGGCATGGGTGAAGTCTACAGACCTAACATACACCATGTCAAGCAGTTAGCGTATACCCGCGCAATCCACCGTCAGGTGGCGAAAGGCCGGGCCATTTATCGTCGTCAAGTCGTCCGCCTGTGGCTCGATCCCATGAAACAAGTGCGCTCCGGCGACCCGGGACGCGCCGTCCGTCAACTGAGCGCCCCGTCGACGCCCCCCGCGAATCCCAGGAAGACGGGCTCGGGCTCGAGGACGACGCCGGTCCTCTCGCGCACCTGCGAGCGGACGCGTCGCGCCAGGGCGACGATCTCGGCGGCGGTGGCGCCGCCCAGGTTGACCAGCGCCAGGCTGTGGCGCGTCGAGATGCCGGCGCGGCCGAGGCGCTCGCCGCGGCGCAGGCCCGAACGCTCGATGAGCCACGCCGCCGAGAGCTTGACCCGGCCGTCCGCCGCCGGGTAGACGGGCATGTCGTCGGCCGCCAGACGGCGGCGCACGTCGTCGGCCGTCGCCGGCGTCACGATCGGGTTGGTGAAGAAGGAGCCGGCGCTGCGGCGGTTCGGGTCGTCCGACTCGAGGACCATCGACTTCGACCGACGCACCTCGAGCACCGCCTGCCGCACCTTCGCCAGCGGCGGCGCCGCGCCGGCGCCGAAGCGACGCTCGAGGTCCGCGTAACGCACCGCGCCGAACGACCGGCGCGGCAACCGGAAGTCCACGCGGACGACGGCGTAGCGGCCCGCCCACGCTCCCTTGAAATGGCTGCGGCGGTAGCCGAAGCCGCAGTCCTCGGGGGCGAAGCTGACGAAGTCCCCCGTGGCCCGCTCGAGGGCGTGGACGGCGGCGATCGTCTCCGAAACCTCCTGGCCGTAGGCGCCGAGGTTCTGGATCGGTGCGGCGCCGACCAGGCCGGGGATGCCGCTCAGGCACTCGAGGCCGCCGAGGCCCGCGTCCACCGTCGCCGCCACCAGGACGTCCCAGTCGACGCCGGCGCCGGCCCGCACGGTCACGAGGCCCGACTCGTCCTCGAACGACAAGGAACCGTCGTCGATGCGGACGACGAGGCCGTCGAAGCCGTCGTCCGAGACCAGGAGGTTGCTGCCGCCGCCAAGGACGAAGGTCGCCAGGCCGAGCTCGCGCGCATGGTCGAACGCGACGGAGAGCGACGCGGGCGTCGGGCAGCGCGCCAGGTAGCGCGCCGGACCGCCGACGCCCAGGGTCGTCAGGGGAGCGAGGGGGACGTTCTCTTCAGGATTCAGGCGGGGCATGTTCCGGCTCCCCCTCCTTGAAAAAGGAGGGGGCTGGGGGGGAGGATTACTCCGCGATCAGCTCCGCGCGCGAGAAGAAGAACGCCAGCTCCTTGGCCGCGTTCTCTTCCGAGTCGCTGCCGTGGATCGCGTTTCTCTCGACGTCGGTGCCGAAGAGGTTGCGGATGGTGCCCGCGGCGGCTTCCCTGGAGTTGGTGGCGCCCATCACCTGGCGAAGCTGGGACACGGCACCCTCGCGCTCGAGCGCCACCGGGATCGCGGTTCCGCTGGTCATGAAGGCCACCAGGTCGCCGTAGAAGGGACGCTCCTTGTGGACCTCGTAGAAGGCGCCGGCCTGCGCGGCCGTGAGCCGCAACGCTTTCAGCCCGCGGATCTTGAATCCTTCCTTTTCGAGGTGCGCCAGGACGTTGCCGGCGTTGCCGGCGGCCACGGCGTCGGGTTTGATGATCGCAAGCGTCGTCGACATCTATCGCTTCTCCTGGTCAGGATTATTCGGCAGGATCGGCGGGCAGCGCCCGCCCCACGATTACAGCTTCCGGATCTCTCCGTCGCCTTCGGCGACGAACGCCTCGCCCACGATCTCGACCTCGCCCCCCGGCCCCAGCAGGACGGCGGCGCCCGACGGGATCCCCAGTCCCCAGCGGACGACGGGATGCTCGAGCAGGCGGCGCAAGGGCCGCTCGTCGCGCGGGTCGAAGTTGGTGGCCACGGCGCCGCCGGGCAGCCACGCGAGAGCGTCCACGAGCTCGTGGCGCAGCAGGCTCGGCGCCACCTGGCCGAGGGCCTGGGCCGACGCCGCGATCGCCGTCACCACGCCGCCGCCGCGGAGCTTCTCCGCCAGCGCCTCGGCCGCCGGCGTGTCGCGCACCGCGTCGAGGAGCTGGTCGACCACGCCGCCGCCGAGGTAGAGGGCGTCGCAGGCGGCGACGCGCCCGAGGTTCTTGGCGCGCCGGGCGTCGCGCGAACGGTAGATCGGGATCGTCTCGACCTGGCGGCCGAACGCCTCGCGAAGGTAATCCGCGAAGTGTCCGCCGTACTCGGTGGAGCCGCTGGCGGCGGGCAGGAAGCCCACCTTGGCGCCGGCGTCGAGCTTGCTCAGCCACAGGCGGTCGGCGACCTCGGTCTCGCCGAAGGTGAGCTCGCCGCCGCCGATCAGGGCCAGCCAGCCCTTGCCGGCGATGCGCTCGGGCGGCACGATCCGATCATTCTCCATGGTTTCGCGGGCGCACGCCGGGCGCCCCTACCCCAACGCCTTCGCCATGGCCGCGCCGAGCTCCGCCGGCGACTCGACCACGTGGATGCCGGCGTCGCGCATCGCTTCCATCTTCGCCGCCGCCGTGCCCTTGCCGCCGGAGACGATGGCGCCGGCGTGGCCCATGCGGCGTCCCGGCGGCGCCGTGCGGCCGGCGATGAAGCCCACCACCGGACGGTCGAAGCTCTCGCGCACCCAGGCCGCGGCCTCCTCCTCGGCGCTGCCGCCGATCTCGCCGATCATGATCACGCCGGCGGTGTCGCCGTCGGCCGCGAAGGCGGCGAGCACGTCGATGAAGCTCGTGCCGTTGACCGGATCGCCGCCGATGCCGACGCAAGTCGACTGCCCGAGGCCGGCGTTGGTGAGCTGCCAGACCGCCTCGTAGGTCAAGGTGCCCGAACGGCTGACCACGCCGACCTTGCCGGGCGCGTGGATGTGGCCCGGCATGATGCCGATCTTCGCCATGCCCGGCGAAATGATGCCGGGACAGTTGGGACCGATGAGCCGGCTGGGACGGTCCCTCATGAACGCCTTGACCTTGAGCAT
Source organism: Thermoanaerobaculia bacterium (assembly GCA_036397835.1). GTDB lineage: Bacteria > Acidobacteriota > Thermoanaerobaculia > Multivoradales > J023 > DASWIG01. Next base: position 4,289 of record DASWIG010000682.1, on the reverse strand, counting down.
GTCGCCCACCGGGATGCCCTCGGTGATGCAGACGATGAGCTCGACGCCGGCGTCGGCCGCTTCCATGATCGCGTCGGCGGCGAAGGCCGGCGGCACGAAGATCATCGAGGCGTTGCAGCCGGTCCGCTCGCGAGCCGCGGCCACGGTGTCGAAGACCGGGATGCCGTCGACCTCCTGGCCGCCCTTGCCGGGAGTGACGCCGGCCACCACCCGGGTGCCGTAGTCGCGGCAGCCGAGGGCGTGGAACTCGCCCTCCTTGCCGGTGATGCCCTGCACGAGCAGGCGCGTCGAGTCGTTGACCCAGATCGCCATCACCGCCCCCCTTTCCCGGCGGCGGCGACCACCTTCTCGGCAGCGTCGGCCATGTGCGCGGCGACGATGAACTCGAAATCGGCCGCGGCGAGGAGGCGCCGCGCCTCCTCCACGTTGGTGCCCTCGAGGCGCACCACCACGGGTATGTCGATGCCGCCGAGCTCGTCGATGGCGCCGATCACGCCGCGGGCGATGCGGTCGGTGCGGGCGATGCCGCCAAAGATGTTGATCAGCACCGCCTTCACGTGGCGGTCGGAGATCAGGATCCGGAAGGCGTTCTTGACCGCCTCCTGGCTCGCCGAGCCGCCGACGTCGAGGAAGTTGGCGGGCTCGGCGCCGTAGAGCTTGATGATGTCCATCGTCGCCATGGCGAGACCGGCGCCGTTGACCATGCAGCCGATCGAGCCGTCGAGCTTGACGTAGTTGAGGCTGTGCTTCGAGGCCTCGACCTCGAGCGGGTCCTCCTCGGCGAGGTCGCGCATCTCCTTGACGTCGGGATGACGGAAGAGGGCGTTGTCGTCGAAGCTCATCTTGGCGTCGAGGGCGAGCACGTCGCCCTCGCCGGTGACCAGCAGCGGGTTGATCTCGGCGAGCGAGGCGTCGGTGTCGAGGAAGGCCGTGGCGAGCGCGGCGAGGAGCTTCTCGGCCTGGCGCGCGGTCTTGCCCTCGAGGCCGAGGCCGGCGGTCACGGCGCGGGCCTGGAAGGGGAGGAGCCCGAGGTGGGGGTCGAAGTGCCGGCGCACGATCGCCTGCGGATCGCGGGCCGCCACCTCCTCGATCTCCATGCCGCCGGAGGCCGACGCCATGACCAGCGGCTTGACCGCGGCGCGGTCGAGGGTGATGGCGAGGTAGAGCTCCTGTGCGACGTCGACGGCCTCTTCGACCAGCACCCGGCGCACGGTCTGTCCTTCGGGTCCGGTCTGGGGGGTGACGAGCCGCATGCCGAGGATCTGCGCCGCGGCGAGCTCGGCCTCGTCGGCCGACTTCGCCAGCTTCACGCCGCCGCCCTTGCCGCGCCCGCCGGCGTGGATCTGCGCCTTGACCACGGCGCGCCCGCCGAATTCCTCGGCGATGGCGCGCGCCTCGGCCGCGCTTTCGGCGACCCTGCCGCGGGGCGTCGCCACGCCGTAGCGGCGCAGGATCTCCTTGGCCTGGTATTCGTGGATCTTCAAGTCTTGACTCCTTCAGCGATGGGGGAACGGGACGGGTACCCGCAGCCGGGACGCGCTGGACGGTCCCGGCTTCGCGGCGGTCAGAGTGTAGCAGCCTGGCAGGGCCTGCTTCCATCCGATAGGATGAGGAGGTGGTCAGCCGACTCTTGAAGGAGGCCCCTGAATGACGAACGCCGAAGCCTTGAAGAAGGTCCAGTACGTCATGGACAGCGACGGACGGCAGACCGCCGTCCTGCTCGAGATCCAGGCCTGGGAATCGCTACTCCAGTGGATGGAAGCCACGTTGGATGCTCAGGCTGCCGTCAAGGCCTTGAGCGAGCTGCGGGCGGCTGGCGGCCCGCAGAAGGCCGGCTGGCTCGCCTGGGATGACGTTCGCGAGGAGTGGGATGACGAAGAAACGGCCGGCTGAGCCACCTCGTTATCGGATCTGGCTCAAGCCGTCCGTTCACCAGGCTCGCCGTCGACTCCCGGGCAACGTGCGCCACCGGATCCAACGCTTCCTCGACGATCTGGCATCCGAGCCTCGCCCCGCTGGCAGCCGTGAACTCCGATTGCCCGACACGACCCACGAGATCATGGAGGATTGGGAAGTTCGTCGGGCTCAGCTCGACGACTGGCGTGTCGTGTACGCCATCAACGAGTCGTGGAACGAGCTGGGTGTCTTGCGAGTCGCCAAGCGTCCTCCCTACCGCTACGAGGATCTCGCGGATCTCCTCGCCGATCTCGCCGAAGCTGAATGAGGACCGCGCACAATGCCGAACTCTTGCGCAGGTCCGTGGCGGTGATGGCTGTGCCCATGATCTCCTTCCTGATCTGACGTCCGCCCCCAGCCTAGAGCGTACATACCGGACGGTCAAGTCAGGGGCCCGTCGTCTTCTTCGCCCGCCGCGTCCGCCGACGCACCCGCGCCGCCAGCTCCTCCATTCCCGCCATCCGGCAGTACGACTCGAACGTCCGCGCCGTCTCGAGGTGCAGGACGTCGTAGCCGTCCCTTGCCCTTTCCCTGGCCACCCAGGCCTCGTCGGTCCGGCGCCGCTCCACGTTGACGCGGTCGCGGGCGGCGCGCAGCTCCTTCGACGCCTCCTCGATCTCCTCGACGTACTCGCCCGGAAGCCACCGCGACTTCTTGAACCGCGCCTTGCCGACGCCGACGCCGGCGCGCAGGTTGACGCAGATCCGGTCGGCCTGACGGCCGAGGAGCACCGGCTCCTGGGGCGTGCGGCCCTCGAAGCCCAGGCCGGCGAGGTCCGGCGCCACGAAGTGACCCATCACCAGCGAGCGCAGGCCCACGAGCAGGTCGTGGAGCACGGCCGTCCACGTCGTGCGGCCGTCGCGCGCGGAGGCGTCGCGGGCCCGCTCGTCGACGAGGGCCGCGTCGGCCGCGACCAGACGATTCAGGGCAGCCTCCAGGGCCCGCGCCAGCCCGACGATGATCGCCGCGAAATCGGTGCCGACGCGCTCCCGGAGCGCCGCGGCGACCGTCGGCCCCTGTTTCGTCAGGGCGGTGAGGAGATAGAGGCCCGCCCTCTGGCGGTCGTTGATTTCCTTGGACGTTGAAGCTCGCATCACGCGTTCCTCCTTTCGTCCACGGACTCTAGGGAAGCGCCGCGGCCGCGATTCGAGGAAACGGGATTTCTGAAGACCTACCGGGTGGTCGGTATCAGCGTGACGGTCCGCACCCGTCTCGGCAAGGACGGCGTCTTCACGCTGAGGAGGCCGTCCTGAGGACGGCGGGACGCGTCCCTCAAGCTGAGAAGGCCGTCCTGAGGACGGCGGGTTGCGTCCTTCAAGCTGAGAAGGCCGTCCTGAGGACGGCGGGACGCGTCCTTCAGCCTGAGACGCGCGGCCATGAACAGCCGGGCCGACCGCTTCAGCGTGAGGGACTGCGGCCGTCCTTCCGGAGACGGCCTCCTCAGCGCGAGGGAGCGTCGCCCACGTCTTCGGGGCGGGCTCGTCAGCCCGTTCGGTCTGAGCTCATCCGGTCCTGCCCGACCGGCAGCGCTCACCGAATCCTCGACTGCGGTGCCGGCGGCAGGCGTGTGGTAGTTTCGCGGCCATCGACCCCGGAAGCCTGCCTCGATGAGCTCAGCCCCCAAGACGGATGCCCCAACCCCTCACGACCTGCTCGACCTCAGCGGCGTCGACGCCCTCACCGCCTTCTTCGACCGCCTCGGCTACGCTCCCGACCGCCTCGAGCAGATTCCCGAGAACCTCGGGATCACGGCCGAGAGCACGCGGCGCCCGATTCGCCGCATCGAGCGCATCGCCCGCCACGGCGATCCTCTCCTGCCGCAGATCGAGGTCTACCTCTTCGAGCTCTCAAAGGTCACGCTCACCCACACCCGAGCGCTGGTCAAGGCGTTTCGCGACCGGGTGGGCTTCTTCCTCCTGGTGCTCACCAGCGACTGGGAGAGGCTCGACTTCGTCTACGTGGAGCGCCAGGTCCCCGAAGCCGGCAGCGGATCCCCGACGAGCCCCCGCGGCCCGGAACGGGTCCGCCTGCGGCCACGGATCCTGACCGTCCACCGCCGCAATCCCCACCGGGTCGGCCTGCGCGTCCTGCGACGGCTGCGCTGGACCGAGGCCGACAGCCTGGCGCAGGATCAGAAAATCCTCGCCGCCTACTCCGTCGCGGATTGGTCCGAGGAGCTCTTCAACAACCGGGCCCTCTTTTCCGATCACTACCTGAACCGCAGCTTTCCCGAAAAGTCCCCATGGGGCGAGGATCCCAAGCCCGCGATGCGCGAGCTGGCCCGGATCTTTCACGACGCCGAGAGCCGCTTCGCCGCCGGCAAGCTCGCCGAA
>DASWIG010000681.1:0-2310 GCA_036397835.1 Thermoanaerobaculia bacterium | reverse complement strand
GCGGCGGCCGAGTCGTGGCAAGAGCTCACGCGTCGACCCGAGATCGGGACGGACTGGCGCCTGCGGTCCTGGCTCTTCCTCGAGAGCGGGAAAGCCTGGCGTCGTGCCAGGCAACGGGAGCACGCCCTCGCGGCCTTTCGCTCCGCTCTCGAGGAGGCTCGGGATCCGTTGTCCCAGGTCCGGATATTGGACGACCTGGGCCGTCTGGCTTTCGAAATGGACGACCTCGACGCGGCGACGGATGCCTTTGAACGCGGCGTGAAGATCGCGCGCGAGCTGGCGCCCGAAAGCCTCCTGGCGGCTGCCAGTCTCAACAGCCTGGGAATCGCGGCCAAGCAGCGCGGCGATCTCGAACGGGCCAGCGAGCATCATCAAGAGGCCCTGGAGCTCCGGCGGCGACTGGCCCCGGACAGCCCCCTGGTGGCCGCCAGCCTGGGGAACCTGGGCGTGACGGCGCTCGTGCGCGGCGATCTGAAAGCGGCGGCGGACGGCTTCGAGCAGGCCCTGGAGGCGTTCGCGAAGCTGGCGCCCGGCAGTCTCGCGGTGGCCAATTGCCTGAGCAACCTGGGAGTCGTCGCGGAAGAGCGCGGCGACCTGGACCAGGCAGACGAGTACTACCGTCAGTCCCTGGAGATCGAAGAGAAGCTGGCGCCCGACAGCCTCTCGATGGCGAGCACCTTGAACAACCTCGGAGTCGTGGCCAAGGGCCGCGGCGACCTGGACCGGGCCGTGGACTACCACGAGCAAGCGCTGCGGATCCGGCAGACGCTGGCGCCCGCCGGTCTCGCGGTGGCCGACAGCCTGAACAACCTGGGGATCGTGGCCCGGGAAAGCGGCGACCTGGAGACGGCGAGCCGCCATCACCGGCAGGCCCTCGACATCCAACGGAAGCTGGCGCCCGACGGCCTCGGGGCGGCCCACAGCCTCGGCAATCTGGGGATCGTAGCGAAACGACGCGGCGACCTGGACGCGGCGGCCGAGTACTACGACCGGTCCCTGGAGATCGTGAGCAAGCTGGCGCCCGGCAGCCTCGCGGTGGCCAGCAACCTCAAGAACCTGGCCATCGTCGCCGAGAAGCGCGGCGACCTCGAGCACGCGGCCGGATACGGCGAGCAGGCCCTGGCGATCTTCGAGAGGCTGGCGCCCGACAGCCGGGACGCGGCGGATACCCTGCACGGCCTGGGGACCCTCGCGCGCCGTCAGGACCGGCTCGGTCCGGCGCTCGATTTCTTCATGCGGGCGCTCGCGGCCTTCGAGAGCCAGGTCGCCAGGCTCGGCGCCTCCCGAGGCGTCGAGGCTGCCTTCCGGGCGGACTACCGGGATTACTACGCCGCGGCCATCGAGCTGCTGCTCGAGCTGGAGCGTCCCGGAGACGCCTTCGACGTCCTCGAGCGCTCCCGCGCTCAGAGCTTCCTGGCCCAGTTGACCGAGCGCGACCTGTCGATCTCGGACGAGATCCCCGCCAAGTGGGACGACGCGCGCAGGCGTCTGGCCAAACGCTACGAGGCGACCCAGCAGGAGATCGCACGCCTCGATCCGGACGCCGACGAGACCGAGATCGCGGCCCTGGTGAGCCGACTGCGCCGCCTGCGCGACGAGTATGACGACGTGGTCGAACGGATCCGCCGCGCCTCGCCCCGGCTCGCGTCCCTGCGGTATCCGCGGCCCCTCGAGCTCGCGCAGGCAGCGGCGGCCCTCGATCAGGGAACCGTCCTGCTCTCCTACAGCGTCGGCGAGGAGCGGACCCACCTCTTCGTCGTGACCGGCGCCGGCGGCCTCAGCGTCGAGACCCTCGACGTCGGCGCAGAGGACCTGCGGCACGAAGTGGAGTTCTTCCGAGATCTGATCGCCAAGGCGCCCGCCGGCGAATCCGCCGACTCCGACCTGAAGATCCTCCTCCAGTCGGCGCGACGGCTCTACGCGGCGTTGATCGAGCCCGCCGCGGCTCGCATCGCGGAGAGCGACCGGATCCTGGTCGTCGCCGACGGCCCCCTCCATCTCCTCCCTTTCGGCGCCCTGGTTCGGGAGACGGATTCACCCCGCGGCTGGGAGTACCTGGTGGAATGGAAACCGGTCCACTCGGTGCTCTCCGCCACCGTCTACGCGGAGCTCAGGAAGACGCGGCGCCGGCCCGGCGATCGCGACGAAGTCCCCGTGCTGCTGGCGGCCTTCGGCGATCCCCACTATCCGCGGCGGCTCAGCCGGGAGAGGAGCGGCGAGATCGCCGACGTCCACGTGCGGTCCGCCGCGGACCGCGGCGGGTTCGACGTCTTCGACTGGAAGTCGCTTCCTCACACCCGGCGGGAGGTC
>DASWIG010000680.1:0-10569 GCA_036397835.1 Thermoanaerobaculia bacterium | reverse complement strand
TCCGCTCCGTGCTCGAGACCGTGCTCGTGGCGCTCGGCGCCGGATCGCTGATGGGGTTCCTCGACGCCAACCCGCCGCGGTCCACAGCGTATACTCGCCCAGCAGCGACACGAAGAGCCGCTCCCAGCTCGTCGGCAGGCGACGGGCCGCAGGAGCCTCAACCTCGGAGGAGGTGCCAACGTGACCCGTCCCAAGCACTCGATCGCCGGCCTGGCGGTCCTCGTTTTCGTCCTCGGACGCGCGGGCGTGGGCCGAGGTCGACCGGCTCTACGAGCTCGGCCTGCTGGGGCCGTCGACGGTGCTCGTCCACGCCGTCGCGGTGGACGCGCGCCGGCGCGAGCTCCTCGCCGCCGGCGGCACCAGCGTCGTCTGGTGCCCGGCGTCGAGCCTGGGCTCTACGGCGCCACGGCGCCGGTCGGCGAGCTCGTCGGCAGGGTGAAGGTCGCGCTGGGGACCGACTCGACCGTCACCGGCTCGCCCACTCTCTTCGACGAGCTCCGGGTGGCCGCGTCGACCCGGCTCGTCGAGCCGCCGGCCTTGCTCGAGATGGTGACGACGCAGGCGGCGAAGATCTTCGCGTTGGGCGAGCGCCGCGGCACGCTGCGAATCGGCGCGCCGGCGGACGTCCTGCTCCTTCCCGACGACGGCCAGTCGATAACGCGCGACCATGCGGGGCTGTGATCCGCTGCAGGCAGGGGGCTCCCGGCGAGCTGCCGTCATCGTCGATCCTGCGGCCCTGCTCCGAGCGCAAGGGTAAGCACGAGGCGCCTTGACGATCGAGTCATGGCCGCCAATGGCCGGCGATGTCTCGACGTTTCCTCGGGCTTACCCTTGCCACCCGAGGGGCTACCCCGGAGGGGTTGAGGATCAAAGCCCAGGGTCCGCACCCTGGGTCACGCGCGGGGGCATGCCCGAATCTACCGCGCCATGACGTCCTCGAACGCCGCGTGGACCACGGGCAGGTCGTCGCCCACCCACGCCTTGAAGGCCGCGCTCGCGAAGAGCCGCTCGTCGCCCGGATAGGTCGGCACCACGTAGAGCGGGAAGCGCTCGAAGATCTCGCGGTCGCAGCGGCGGCGGCGGGCCTGGACGCGGCGGCGCTTGGCCGACGCCGAGTCGAGGTGGCTCAGGAGCTGGGTCACGGCCCGGAGCTGGGCCACGGTGCGGTCGTCCGTCAGCCGGGCCTCGTACGGGGGGCGCGCGTCCACGGCCCACGCCGGCAACGCCGTCCTCACGGCCTTCCTCACCGCCCGCCGCACGAACTCCCGCGGGCCGTATCCCCGCCACTTCTGCACCAGGCCGATCTTCGGCGGCGACGTCGGGATGACCGGCTCCTGCGGCGCCTCCGCTTCCCGGTTCGGGCGGGCGGTGTTCGCGATGAGGCCGGCGTAGGGATCGAAGGTGAGCTGCTCGCCGCCGGGGTTGTTCTGCACCATGAGGGTCTGGGTGCGGTGGGTGAGCGTGAGGAGGACGGCCGGCAGAAGGCGCGCGAGGAAGTCGTCGTCGTAGTTCTTGTAGACGGTCAGGAAGGCGTTGCGCTCGAAGAGGAAACCGCGGTTGGCGTTGCCCAGGAGGTCGCTGGTCGCCATCGACCGGTGACGGACCACGGCCTCGGGGGCGAAGAGCACGCGCTCGCCGCCGAGCCACAGCCGCCAGCCCAGGTCGACGTCCTCGAGGTAGGCGAAGTAGTCCTCGTCGAAGCCGCCGGCGGCGCGGAAGGCGGCGCGGCGCACCAGCATGTTGCCGCCGCAGGCGAAGAGCAGCTCGCTGCCGGGCGGCGGCACCCGGGCGGTCGCGAGCGGACGGCGGTAGTCGAGCTGGAAGGCGTGGCCGTCGAAGGTGAGGACGCCGCGCGCGAAGTCGAGGCGCTCGCCCGTCCAGTCGACGATCTTGCCGGAGACCGCGGCGACGTCGTCCGGCGCGGCGGCGAGGGCGTCGACGAGGGCGGCGAGCCAGCCCGGCTCGGGGCGCGTGTCGTTGTTGAGCAGCGCCACCGCGTCGCCCTCGGCGGCCTCCACCAGCCGGTTGTTGCCGGCGCAGAAGCCGAGGTTGACGCCGCTCTCGATCAGCCTCGCCTCGGGGTGCCGGCGGCGCACCCACTCGGCGGTGCCGTCGGAAGAGCCGTTGTCGAGCAGCAGCACCTCGAAGGGCACGCCGGGGTCGAGCTGGTCGGCGAGCGCCGGCAGACAGACCTCGAGGTGGCGCCGGCCGTTCCAGCTCACCACGGCGACCGAGACCTTGCGGACCTTCACGCGGCGCTCCCCATCCACAACCGCAGCCGGCGCCGCAGCCGGAAGCCGAGCGGGTCGGGAGGCGCCAGGGTGGGCGGCCGGAACGCGAAGGCCTCCTTGGTGGGGTCGATCCGCGGCTCGAGGCAAAAGCGCACCAGGGGCGCCAGGGCCCGCTCCCAGGCGAACGCTTCGAGCAGGCGCGCGGCCGCCGCGCGGCGCGGCGCGGCGCCCTCCGCGAGGGCCGCGGCGAGCGCCGCTCCCACGGCGCGGGCGTCGCCAGGCGGCACCACCCAGCCGGCCTCGTGCCGGCGCAGCAGACGGCTCATGGCGCCGCCCTCGCTGGTGACCACCGGGCACCCCGCCGCCAGCGCGTCGAGGAAACGGGTGCGCAGCGACAGCCGCGTCTCGAGGGTGGCGGTGTGGGTCGCCACCAGCAGGTCGACGTCGCGCAGCAGGTCGTAGCGGCGCTCGGCCGGCACCCAGTCGAGCGCCTGCACCCGCTCGCCCCAGAGGCCGCGCTCGCGGCACCAGGCCTCCACCGCGCGGAAGAGCTCCTGCGGCGTGCTCTCGGGGTTCGGGTTGCGGATGAAGTACAGCTTCCAGCTCGGCTCGGCGAGCTCTTCGAAGGCGCGCAGCACGGGCCAGGGGTCGTACCAGTCGTAGAGCCCGCCGAAGAGCAGGCGGCGCTCGCCCGGCGCCCGCTCGGGCAACAGGGGACGGTGGGGCGGCAGCTCCTCGGGCACCCCGAAGGGCACCACCGCGACGAGCTCCGCGAGGTCCGGGTCGCGGCGCACGGACTCGGGGTTGACGCGGCCGAGGGCGGCGAGGAAGCCGAGGTAGAACAGGCGCTGCTCGTCGCAGGAGCAGAGGAAGAAGTCGCCGCGGGCGAGCTGCAGCACCCAGGTGGCGTGATCGTTGCGGTAGGGGTCGAGGCCGAGGCTGTCCAGGTAATGGAGGTTCTCGACCAGGAAGGGGTCGTAGAGGTCGACGGCGCACGGCAGGCGCGGCGCCTCGACGAGGAGGTCGTTGGCGAGCTGGCCCTGGGCCACGGCGACCCGGCAGTCGGCGGTGAGTGACGCCAGCCGGCCGCGCTCGAAGCGCCGGATCTCGACCCCCGGCAGCTCGCCGGCCGGCACCTCGACGGGATCGCCGGGGTGGAGGAGCACCACCTCGAGGCCGCAGTCCGGCAGTCGGCGCGCCAGCTCGAAGTAGCGGATGCCGATGCCCGCCATCCGCCGGCGCAGCGGCTCGCTGGAAAGGAGCGCCACCCGCGTCGTCCCTTGCGCCGTCATCCCTTCCTTTGCTGCCACCACTGGTGGGCGCGCCAGGCGCGCGTCGACTCCATTTCGCGGATCAGGGCGGTGAGGCGCTCGATCTCGGCGTAGGTCGCTCGCAGCTCGGCGGCCACCCGCGCCTCCTGCTCGGTCATCAGGCGCAGCCGCTCGACGGCGTCGCCGTGGGCGCCGTGGGCCCCGTCGCGCTCGGCGACCAGCTCGCGCTCGCGCCGGTGGAGGCGCTCGACCTGGGCGCTGAGCTCCCGGATCTCTCCCTCGAGCGCCTGCTCGCGGGCGTAGAGCCGGTCGAGCTCGCGGTCGGCCTCGCGGTGCTCGCGGCGCTGCGTCTCGAGCTCCGCGGCGAGACGGCGGCGCGACTCCTCGAGCGTGCGGGCGTGGACCTCGCTGGCGCCCAAGCGGCCGTTGGTCTCGTGGAAGCGCTGCTCGGCGCGGCCCAGCTCGCGGCGCAGGCGGTCGCGCTCCTCGCGCTCGGCGACGGTCTCGGCGCGCAGCAGGTCCACCACCCGGGCGAGGGCGGCGTCGGTGCGGCGCCCGGCGTGCTTGGCGAGCACCCGCGCCTTCATCTCGAGGAAGTCGGCGCGGCGCCGCGGCACGTCGCCGAGCACGTGGTGGGCAGCGCCGCGGAAGTGACGGTACTCGCAGGTCACCCGCGCCAGGTGGTGGAAGGAGGCGCGGGCGGCGAGCCGGATCAGCAGGTCCCAGTCCTCGAAGAACGGCAGGCCGACGTCGAGCTCCCCCACCTCGGCGAGCAGCCGGCGCTCGATCACCAGGGTGTTGAAGGGGATGTAGTTGTCGAAGAGCAGCAGGTCGGCGTCGAAGTCGCGGCTGTAAGGCAGCCGGCGCTCGACGCAGCTCCAGCCGCCGGCGCCGAGCTCGTAGACGCCCACCGCGGCGTCGGTGTAGGCCACGGCGACGCCCGCCGCCGACGCCAGGCCGGCGAGGGTGGCCAGGTGCTCGGGCTCGGCGAGGTCGTCGTCGTCGAGGAAGGCCACGCAGTCGCCGCCGGCGGCGGCGATGCCGGCGTTGGCCGCGGCGGCCCGGCCGCCGTGAGCCGCAAGGTCGAGGCGGCGCAGCGGCAGCGGGAAGTCCGCGGGCAGCTCGGGCGGCGCGCCGCCGTCGTTGACCACCAGCACCTCGGCGCGGCGGTAGGTGCCGGCGGCGAGGCTTTCGAGGGCCTCGGCGAGCAGCTCGGGGCGGTCGCGGGTGCGCACGATCACCGAGATCCGGGGACCCTCGCGGACCTCGACGAGCGGCGCCGCGCCGCCCAGCTCGGCGATCAGGCGCGCCGGGCCGCTGGTAGCGAAGTCGGCGACGGCGAGGCGCCGGTAGGCCTCGGCGGCCTCGACGCCGGGCGCGAGCGTCAGGGCGCGGAAACGCAGCAGGCCGAGGCGGGCGCCCAGGTAGTCGTGGCGCTCCTGCTGGCTGGCGTAGCAGCCCATGGCCTGCGCCAGCCGCGGCAGCTCGGCCCCGACGTCGACCAGGAGGTCCGGGTAGAGCGGATGGTTGACCTCGTAGGCCAGCACCCGCAGCGAGGCGGCGAGCTCCTCGTCGCGGAGGGCGGCGAGCACGCGGTGGACGGCGTGGAAGGCGGCGCGGTGGTCGGCGCTCGCCTCGAGCGGCGAGGGCACGAGCAGGAGCTCGGGCCGGTGGGCGGTAAGAGCGGCGCGGACGCCCTCGGCGATCGCCTCGAGGTGGTCCTCGAGGGCGCCGTCGGGGAGCTCGAGGTGCTCGCTCCCGGCCAGGCCGAGCACCGCGGCCGCGCGCTCGGCCTCGGCCCGCCGCCGGGCGCCGTAGGCGTCGCGGTCCTCGACGTCCACGCCGCCGCGGCCGTCGGAGAGGAAGAGCGCCCGCACCGCCGCGCCGGCGGCGGTGAGCCGCGCCACCAGGCCGCCGCAGCCGAGCACCTCGTCGTCGTAGTGGGGGGCCACGACCAGGGCGCGCGACGCGCGGACGGTCTCGGTCGTACCAGGAGCTGTGAGGGAGGGCTGCATCCGCTGTTTTTGTGGTAATCCTGGGGAGGCGCGTCAAGGATGGATTTTCGATGAATTCTAGAAGAATGGAAAGGGCCGCGGGCGCGGCCGCGGGAAGAGACGCCGTTGCCGACCTCCGCTCGGCCTTGCGGCGGCCCGGCGCCGGCACTCCGGCGCGGTTGCTGGTGCTGGGCCGGGACGACGCTGCCGACCTGACGGGCGTCGCCGCGAGCGTCGTGCGCCGCCCGTGCCCGGAGCAGGTCGACGACGGACCCTTCGACGCCATCCTGTGGACGGCGGATGCCGCGAGCGTCGACGCCGGCGCCTGCCGGCGCGTGCGCGACCTGCTCGAGGCGGACGGCCGGCTGGTGCTGCTGGGGCAGGCCGCGGCCCCGGCGCCGGACGGCGCCGTCACCCGGCGGCTGGTGCGCGCCCTGTCGGAGGCGGGCTTCGTGGTCGTCAAGGAGCTGGCCCCCGAGGCTCTCGTGGCCCGTCGCGACGACTTCGTCGTCCGCCCCTTTCAGCCCGGCGACGAGGACGCCGTCGCCCGTCTCTTCGCCGACAGCTTCCACGTCGAGCGTCCGGCCGCGCACTGGCGTTGGAAATACCAGGAGAACCCCTACGGCGGCCGTTACGCCAGCCTGGCCTGGGCGCCGGGCGGCGAGCTCGCCTGCCACTACGCGGGCTATCCGATGCCCTTCTGGCGCGACGGCCGCGCCGTGCTCGGGCTGCAGATGGGCGACACCATGACGGCGCCGAGCTGGCGCCACGTGGGCCGCGGCACCTCGAGCCTGCTCGCCCGCACGGTGCGGCATTTCTTCGCCGTCCACCGCCGGGGGCCGTCCGCCTTCTTCTACGGCTTCAACACCGGGGGCATCCAGCGCTTCTGCCGCTGGTTCATCGGCGGCAGCCGGGCCGAGCCCGTCTGCTACCGGGCGCGCGACGCCACGGCGCCGCCCGGCTCGCCGCCCTATCGGGTGGAACGGGTGGCGCGGGTGGACCGGCGATGGGACCGCTTCTTCGCGCGCGTGGCCGGGCATTACGGCTTCCTCGCGCGCCGCGACGCCGAGTACCTCGACTGGCGCTACCTGCGCTGCCCCGACCCGCTGCCCTACGTGACGCTGGCGGCCTGGCGCTGGGGCCGGCTGGTGGGCTGGGGCGTCTTCCGCCGGCGCGAGGACCGGATCGTCTGGGGCGACGCCCTCCTCGACCCGCGGCACGCGGGCGCCGCCGGAGCGCTCCTGGCGGGGGCCCTGGCGGCGCCCGAGCTCGCGGGAGGGCGCCGCGTCGAGGGCTGGTTCCCCGGCCGGCCCGCCTTCCTCGACGCCGAGCTCGACCGCCTCGGCTTCGAGAGCCTGCCGCATCCCGACGGCCTGGGGCTGATGTACCTGCCCGACGGCGAGGACGACCCGCCGCTCGACCGGCTTTACTACACGATGGGCGACGGCGACCTCTTCTGAGATCCTCACGTCCGGACGGTCCGGACGCCCAGCTCTCGTCCTTCAGCATCGACCGTTCTGAGGTAGCAGGTCCCGGGCGGCAGCCCCTCCCGGTCGTCGGAGCCCGGCCCCAGACGCCGGGCCGCCGCGGGATAACCGACGGCGGAGGAGGAGACCTCGAGCCACGCCGCCCTCCCCGCCCCCGGCTCGACTGAAGTCACGGCAGGCTCGGCCGGCGGCCATGCCCGCGCCAGCCGTTCCAGAAACGCCGCGAAGAGCGGACCGTAGATCCGACGCCGGAAGCGGCGGTAGGACTCCTCGAACCAGCCTTGCGCCCGCGGCTCGCCGGCGGTGCTGCGGCCGTAGAGGTGGACGGCTTCGGCCCCCGGCACGAAGCGGGCCGCGAGACGCCGCCGGCGCAGCCGCTCGAGCCAGTCCGTCTCCTCGAAGTAGAGCCGGTAGCCCTCGTCGAAGCCCCCGAGCTCCTCCCAGGCCGAGCGCCGGAACGCCAGCAGGGCGCCGCTGAGCTCGTAGCAGACGTAGGGCGCGCGCGCCGTCCAGCAGCGGCGGGCGTGCGCCCGCCAGCGGCGGCGGCCGTAGCGCGCCCAGCGCTCGCCGCGCTCGGCGAGCAGCCGCAGCAGCTCGTCGACGCGAGTGCGCCTCTCGGTGGGCGGCAGCAGGAAGCGGCGCTCGGCGTCCCAGTAGAAGCGCGGCCCGGCCGCCGCCGCTCCCGCGTCCAGGGCCGCGCACAGGGCCGCGGCACAGCCGGGCAGCGCCATCACGTCCGGATTCATGAGCACGACGTGCTCCGACGCGGTGGAGCGCACGCCCAGGTTGGCGCCGCCGGCATAGCCCAGGTTGGCTCCCGGCTCGAGCAACGCCGCGGGCAGCGAGCGCAGCCGCTCCCTTTCCGCGGGCCGGCTGCCGTTGTCGACCACCACCCACTCGGCCCCGAGCCGCGCCGCCGCGAGGTCTTGCGCCAGCGCCTCGTAGGCCCGCGCCGCGAGCTCCGCGGCGTGGTAGTGCACGAGGACGACCGCGAGCTTCATCCGAGCTCCCGCCGCCAGTCGCCCGCGACCACCCATCTGAGCACGTCCTCGGCCGCGTCCGCCGAGCGGTCCTCGCCGAATCCCCGCGCGACGCGCCTGCCGCGGCGCCGCATCCGCCGCCACAGCCGCGGATCGCCCAGCACCTCCGCCGCCGCCGCGGCAAACGCCCGCGAGTCGTCGTAGGGCACCAGCCGCGCGGCCCCGGCGGTCCAATCGCGGAAACAGGAGACGTCGGAGGCGACCACCGGCACCCCGCAGGCCATCGCCTCGAGCGCCGGCAGCCCGAATCCCTCCTGCTCCCACGACGGAGCGAGGAGCAGGTCGCAGCCACGGATGAGCCGCGAAACCTGGCCCGGAGTCAGATGCTCGTGGAACTCGTCGGGCGCCACGACGGCCCTCTCCGCGTCGGTGAGCGGCCATTGCGAGAGCCGCACCAAGACGCAATCGCCTCCGCGCCGCCGCAGCTCGACGATCGCCTCGAGCGCCGTCCGCACGCCTTTCCAATCGATCTCGAAGGGTGACGTGACCAGCACCCGTGGGCGCCGACGCGGGCGCAGGCGCCGCCACGAGAAGAAACGCGGTGGGTGGAAGAAGGGCTCGAGAGGCTGCGGCACGACCCGGGCGGGCCGGCCGAAACGGTCGGCGAGCAGACGCACGAGGTGCGGCGCCACCGCCATGGCCGGGACGGGGGCGCGGTAGGCGTCCGCGATCGCCGCGTGCTCGGGCCGGTTGTGAGTATAGTGGCCCTCGAACCCCTGGCAGTAATGGACGACCGCGCCGCGGGCGCCTTCGAGCGCGCGCGGGATCGTGGTCCAGTAGGTGGCCACCGTGACGTCGGCGGCGGGCAGATCGTCGCGGCCGAGCCCGGGCGGGCGCCGCAGCTCGGCCTCGAGAGGGAACCAGTCCGGCGCCTCGCCCGGGCACACCACCGTGACCCGATGGCCGCGCCGCGTGAGCAGGTTGGCCTGCTGCAGGACGACCTTGACCCCGCCGAAGAGCGGCGCGGCGTCGAGGAGGTAGGCGACGTGCAAGGACCTCAGAGGGGCCTCGGCGGGTGAGGCCCCGGTTCTCTAGAAGCTCTGGATCCTGAGATTGACGCCCAAGCCGAAGTCGGGGACGCTCAGGTCGGCGGCCTGCGAGACCCCCGTTCCTTTGCGCGCCTTGACCGCCGGCGTGAACGCGGTCGACGTGGTGCTGGGATAGCTGTGCGTCAGGGTCGTCGTGAAGCTGCCGAAGCTGCCGGTATCGTTCCAGTCGAACTGATAGTCCGAGACCGGATCGGCGTCGGTGGTAACCCTGAAACGGATCGTGCTGTTGGGCCGGCACTTGAGGTCCTGGGTGAGGAAGCTGTCCCACACGCAGGGCTTCGATGCGCTGGGCTGGTTCTGGGGAGCGACGTCGTCGGGGTGGACCTCGAAGAGCGAGACCGTCGGCACCACCGACACCGGCACGACGTCGAGGACGACGCTGGTCTCCAGCGAGAGCTGGTTTTCACACTTGCGGACGTCGGCCCTCGCCCGGCGGGTGGTGCCCTGGAGGTTGGGAGCTTCCCAGACGAAGGTGAGCTCGCTGGCGCTGGCCGCCGGCGCCCAGTCGAAAACGGTGCAGCCCGCGGGGTAGTGATCGCACACCGCGCCACAATTGCCCGCGAGCACGCAGGTGCCTCCCGCGTCCTCGATCTCCCAGCGCACCTCGGCCGCGTTGCTGTCGACGTTGAAGGTCACGCCGGAGGCGGAGGTCTGGCTCGCGGGAGTGCGGCTCAGCCCGCCGGGACCGATGGCGAGAGGACCGGCGCCGAGCAAGGTGAAGGGCGTCTGGTCGTGGGTGCTCTGCCCCGCGGAGCTCGTCGCCTCGAGCCGCATCCTGAAGTCGACGCTGCCGTCCTTCTCGATGAGCTCGCGAAACGCGACGCTCGCCACCACCGCCTTCGGCTCGTCCGTGGAAAGGCTCGTGGGGGTCGTGGCGGAGTTCCAGGCCGCTGAGTTCCCGGACTCGAAGCCGTCGACGAAGATGATGCCCGTGTCTTCCGTGAGCTCGTCGGCACAGGTGTCGAGCTCCAGCGTCGGCGAGCTCACCTTCGGGGGCAGCACGAGCAGCGTCGTCCCCTCCCCATCGAGCACCGTCCAGTTGTAGGTCATGGACACGGCCGCGTCGTCGCGGCCGTCGACGGTGGCGGTGAACGTCAGCGGCGTGCCGGCGTCGTAGATGCCGCCGACGCTGGCCGGCGTCACGTCGACGGACCGGACGTGAGGACGCGGATCCTGGACCGTCACGTCTTGCTCCGCCACCGACAAGGCGTCCGGGCAGACGCTCTTGCTCGCCGAGATGAACGGATTGCGCGCGGGGCAATCCCCGATGGTGCAAAGACCGAAGTTGATCACGGCGACGTCGTCGGTGTCCGAGGGCTGCGCGGTGAAGTTGTCGGTGTGGTCCCACGACCAGGTGCCCCCGGGGCAGTCCCCGGCCGGCGTCACGCTGGCGGTGAAGGTGATCGGCTGCCCCATCCAGTACGGCGGCGCGGCCGGATTGGTGACGTCCACCCGCACGGAGGTCTCGGTCGGCGGCGGCGGCGGCGCGTCGCCGAG
>DASWIG010000679.1:0-8990 GCA_036397835.1 Thermoanaerobaculia bacterium | reverse complement strand
TTCGGCGATCCCCACTATCCGCGGCGGCTCAGCCGGGAGAGGAGCGGCGAGATCGCCGACGTCCACGTGCGGTCCGCCGCGGACCGCGGCGGGTTCGACGTCTTCGACTGGAAGTCGCTTCCTCACACCCGGCGGGAGGTCGTCGGGATCGCCGGGCTCTATGGCTCGCGGTCCGTGCGCACCTACCTCGGCGAGGAGGCGACGGAAGAGCGCCTGAAATCCCTTGGACGCGGTCCCCGCATCGTCCACGTCGCCGCCCACGGCCACTACGACGAACGTTTTCCCCTGAGCTCCTTCGTGGCCCTCTCCATC
The DNA here is from genome assembly GCA_036397835.1 of Thermoanaerobaculia bacterium. Taxonomy (GTDB): domain Bacteria; phylum Acidobacteriota; class Thermoanaerobaculia; order Multivoradales; family J023; genus DASWIG01. The sequence goes on along the minus strand of DASWIG010000679.1, from coordinate 8,678 downwards.
CCCGAGGAGCCCGGCGAGGACCGCGACAACGGCCTGCTCCAGGCCTGGGAGATCTTCGAAGGCGTCCGCCTCGACGCCGACCTGGTAGTGCTCTCCGGCTGCCGGACCGGGGTCGGCCAGGAGGTGGGCGGCGAGGGCCTGATCGGGCTCACCCGCGCCTTCCAGTACGCCGGCGCCCGTTCGGTGATCGCCTCGCTCTGGAACGTGGCCGACCGCGCCACCGCCGAGCTGATGGTGCGCTTCTATCGCCACCTGCGGGCCGGCCGGCCCATGGACGCGGCGCTGCGCGCGGCCCAGACGGAGCTGATCCGAGGCCCGATCCGGGTCGAGGACGACGGCGGCGCGCCGGTCGCCAAGGACGCCTCGGCGCCGTTCTACTGGGCGGCGTTCCAGCTCTACGGCGATTGGGAGTCGTCGATCGCGATCTCGAGCGCGTACTCGCCCAGCTCGACGGATTCGGCGTCGCGCAGGCCGTAGAGCCGGAGCTCGTACTCGCCGGTGCCGAACAGCGCGCGCGGCAGCGCGACGCTGACCCTGGTGCCGATCCGCTCGAGATCGCGGCTGGACCAGGTGAGGGTGCCTTCGCGCCGCTCGCGGAGCTCGAGCCGATACTCGGGATAGGGCCGCGGATCGTCCAGCGCGAGGATCAGGTGGACCAGCGGCGCCGTGGACGGCACCTCGAGGCGGGCGGCGCCGCGCAAGGCCATGGGATAGAGGTCGACGAAGGGCAGATTGAGGACCGCCTCGGGAGACGGCGGGCGCTGCCGGCCGCGCTCCCAGGCCACGCCGCCGGCCAGCCCCAGGGAGACGGCGAGCAGGACCGTCGCCGCGATCGCCCACGGACTGCCGAGGACGCCCCGCCGGACCGGAGGGCGAAACTCGAGAATCCTGCCTGCCGGCGCTCTTGCGAGGAGCGCCGCCGCCTGGCCGACGTCCGCCATCCAATCGCGGTACTCGACCTCGGCATCGGTCTCCCGCTCGAGCCACGACCCGACGCTCTCGCCCGCCGCGATCGCCGCGCGCTTGCCCCGGACCCGATCGAGGACCTCCAGATCCAGGACGCCCGCCGGCCGGCCCGCCGCCAGGTCACGGGCGGCGAGCTCGACCTCGACCGCGCAGCGCACGCTCAGGGCGCCGCAGGCGGCGCCGGCCGCTACCGCGACGTCGGCGCTCCCCACCAGGAGATGGCCGTCCGCCGCCACGAGCCGGTAGCGGTCCGCTTCCGGGTCCGCCTCGACGACCACCCACAGGACGCCGGGCTCGGCGGTCGCGGCGAAGAGCAGGACGTCTCCCGGCCGCGGCTCCGCGCCTCGGGATTCACGCTCGGCCCGCGCCCGCTGCGAACGAGTCAGCGCCTGGCGGCTGGCTTCCCAGAGCCGATCGGGGATGTCTCCGGCGTTCATGACGATGCTCTCGCTTTCCGGCCTTGGTACCTTACTCCCCTCTCCCCCTGGGAGAGGGGCCGGGGGTGAGGGTTCCCGACCCCCCTCTCCCCCTGGGAGAGGGGCCGGGGGTGAGGGTTCGCGGGCGTAGCTCGCGACGTTCGCGGCACTTCTCGACCGAGGCGCCGAGGAGGCGCATGAGCTTCGGTATCTTCTTGCGGGGAACGGCGAGCCGCTCCGCGAGCTGGCGGTCGGACGGCAAGGCGCCGGCGCCGGACGCCGCCACGTGGATCTTCAGGAACGTCCACAGGCTGCGGAGGTGCTCGAAGGTCCGCCGGCGCGCGGCAAGCTGCGGGAGGGTCTCCTCCACGCAGGCGATCAGCCATTGGAACCGCTGCCGTTGCTCGAAGCCGGCGCCGGGGCGCTCCAGGGCCGAAGCGCTCTCGGCCTCGCCGTTCCGGAAGCCGGAGAACCAGCGCTTTCGCACGTCGTCCTTGAACGGCCCGATCAGGTCGCGGAAGCGAAAGGCCCGTCCCCGCGCCTGCAGACCCTCGAGGTGAGCGCACAGCGTCTCCGTCACGGTTTCGAGCTTCTGCGGCGGAGCCGTCACCAGCTCCGGCAGGAGCTCGCCGCCCCAGGCGGCGACGGCCTCGCCGAGGTCGGTGCCGTGCGCTGCCGCGGGGTCCGTCTCCGGCGCGAAGCCCAGGACCGTCGAGTTGCGCACCCGCGGGTCGCCGGCGAGCACGTACAGCACCTGCCTCTCGATCGACCGGCGCGTCGCGGCGCGCAGGACGTCGAAGACCCTGAAGCCCAGGGGATCGTTCCTCTTCTGGCGGTCGTAAAGGAAGTTGCGGAGGGTGCGGTACGCGATCCCCTCGACGTGGTCCAGCTCCCGGAGCAGGTCTCGCAGGTAGGTCAGGCGATCCACGAAGATGGCCGTGAAGGCGTCATGCGTCAGCTCGTGCAGGGGAACGTCCTGCTCGTCGTGCCAGCTCTCATAGCCGTAGATGCCGAGAAAGGCGGGCGGCGCCGTCGACAACGAACGCCGCCTCAGCTCGCTCTTGAGCATCCGGCGCAGCTTGCCCCACGCCGCGGCGAAGGCGGACCGGTCCGGCGGGCCCGCGCCATCCAGCGCGCGCACGTATTCCGTGAACGCGAAGTCCTGGCCGTCTCGAGTGGCCATGACCGTCCTCGCTCCCAAGGGCTCAGGTAGCGTCCCGATCTCCGCTCTCGGCGCTCATGCCTCCTGCTCCGGAGCGGGCCTCAGGCTATCACCTCCGGATGAAGCCCGCGTCGCTCGCGCCTGGTCCGCGGCGGCCGCGTCCCTTCGGCGTTCCGAGACCGGGGGAGACAAACGCGGCCGGCGGCGGTATAATCCCCCCAACTTCCTCCATTCGCATGCCTCCGCCCGGCGATGAGCGGTCAACGCCCCCAGACATCCGGCAACCTCGGCGCCTCCCGACCCGGACCCCGGGTGCCGCCGGCGCGCCGCCTCGCCGAGCCCGAAGCGCGGCTCGCGTCACCGGGCGAACGGACCGCCGAGGCCGCCGGGAGCGCCGCTCCCGGGCGCCCCGGCAAGTCGACGGGCCTCGAGATCGCCGTAGACAAGACGGCCCCCGATCAAGGACAATTCCGCAGCCAGGGCGGCGGCTTGAACCGCATGAACCGCCTCTTCGGCGGACGAAGACCAGAATCCATGAACACCACCCGCGACATCGTACAGAAGCTCTGGGACCTCTGCCACGTCCTCCGCGACGACGCCCTCACTTATCCGGATTGCGTGACCGAGCTCACGCGGCTGCTCTTCCTGAAGATGGCCGAGGAGGCCGGCACCGAAGACCGGATCCCCGACGGCTGCCGCTGGCAGGACCTCGAGTCGCGCACCGGCGTCGAGCTCTTGGATTACTACCGGGACCTGCTCGTCTACCTCGGCGCCCGCGGCCGCGGACGGGTACAGCAGATCTTCGCCGGCGCCTCCACCTCGCTGCGGCACCCGCGGAGCCTGCGCAGGCTGGTGGAAGGCATCGACGCGCTCGATTGGCGCGGCGTCCGCAAGCAGGGCCTGGGCGAGCTCTACGAGGGTTTGCTGGAGAAGAACGCGGCGGAGCAGAAGTCCGAGGGGGACCAGTATTTCACGCCGCGGGCGCTGATCGACACCATGGTGGAGCTCGTGCAGCCGCGGCCGGGCGAGCGCATCCAGGACCCGGCCGCCGGCACCGGCGGCTTCCTGGTCGCCGCCGACCGCTACATGCGCGAGCGGACCGACGATTATTCCGATCTCTCGGAGCGCGAGCAGGAGTTCCAGCGCCGGCAGGCGTTCTCCGGGATGGAGCTGGCGCCCGGCGCTCACCGGCTGTGCGTGATGAACGCGGTGCTCCACGGCATCGAGGGCAAGATCCTGCTCGGCGACACCTTGTCGCCCGCCGGCGCGTCGATGCCGGCGGCGGACGTGATCCTGACGAATCCGGCCTTCGGACCGAAGAGAGGCGGCGGTCGTCCGACCCGGGAGGATTTCGCCTATCCCACGTCGAACCGGCAACTGGCGTTCCTCCAGCACGTTTACCGCGGCCTGCTTCCGGGTGGCCGCGCCGCCGTGGTCCTGCCGGACAACGTGCTCTTCGAAGAGGGCACGGGCGCGAAGATCCGCGCCGACCTCATGCACAAGTGCAACCTGCACACGATCTTGCGCCTGCCCCTCGGCATCTTCCACGCCCAGGGCGTGAAGACCAACGTGCTCTTCTTCCAGCGGGGCGACGTGGACGAGGACAACACCCGCGCCGTCTGGGTGTACGACCTGCGGGCCAACCTGCCCGCCGCCGGCAAGCGCGTGCCGCTCACCCGGAGACACTTCTCGGAGGTCGAGAGAGTCTTCGGCGAGGATCCGTTCGGGTGGAGCAAGCGCCAGGACCAGGGGGAGAACGGGCGGTTTCGCCGCTTTACGCGCGAGGAGATCGCGGCGCGACGGGACAATCTCGACATTTCCTGGCTCAAGGACGAAAGCGGGAGCCATGGGGACGACCTGCCGGAACCGGAGACGATCGCGGCGGAGATCATCGGGAACCTCCGGAGCGCCATGGACGAGATGAGCGCGCTGACGGAGATCCTCGGAGAGCCATGAAGCGGACGGAAGACATGCCCGCTTCTTGGGTCGAAGCTCCGCTGTCAGATATCGCACGTCACGACCTGGGGAAGGTGCTCGATCCCGGATTCGCCGCTCTCGACCCGGTCCTCATTCCGCCTTTGAACGAGCAACGGCGCATCGTCGCCAAGGTCGAAGCCCTCCGGCGCCGCGCCCGCCGCGCCCGCGCCGCCCTCGGCGTCATCCCGTCGCTGCTCGAGCCGCTGCGCCGGGCCGTTCTGGCGGCCGCCTTCCGCGGCGGCCTCACGGCCGACTGGCGCGCCGGCAACCCCGACGTCGAGCCGGCCCTGGCGTTGTTGGAACGGATCCGGGCCGAGCGCCGGCGGCGGTGGGAGGAGGCGGAGCTGGCGATGATGGCGGCGCAAGGGCAGGCGCCGGAGGACGATCGGTGGCAAGCGCGGTACCAGGAGCCCTGGGCCTCCGAGGTCCCGGCGCCGTCTTCCTTGCCGGCGAGTTGGCTGTACCTGCCCCTCGATGAGCTGTCCTCGTTGATCACGAGCGGATCGCGAGGGTGGTCCAGGTACCACGGCCGCGGCGCCGACACTATTGTTCTGGCCAGGAACGTGGCGCGGGGACGCCTGGACCTGTCAAAGCGCCGGAGAGTCGACGCTCCGCAGACGGATTCCGAGATCGTCAAGACCGAGATCGAGAAGGACGACGTGTTGATCGCCATCGCCGGCGCCAACGCGGGAGACGTTTGCCGGGCCCCCGAGGATCTGCCCGGGCACTACGTCGGCCCGAGCGTCGCTGTCGTGAGACCGGTCCTCGCCGAGCTCAGTCCGTTCATCCTCTATTACCTCGCTTGCGCCGAGCATGGGCAACGACGGCTGCGAGAGCTCGTCCACGGACCGAGTCGCCCGCAGCAGCGTCGCCGGCGTCTGAGCGCCGACCAGGTCCGGACCACGATGATCCCGCTTCCGCCTCAGCGCGAGCTGGCCGAGATCCTCGACCGAATCCGGACGAGCTCCCGCCAGGCGGCCGCGGTCCGCTCCCGCGTCGCCAAGGCTGAAGGCACCTTCGCCAGGCTCGAGCAAGCGATCCTCGCCAAGGCGTTTCGCGGCGAGCTGGTCCCCCAGGACCCGGACGACGAGTCCGCCTCCGAGCTCCTCGAACGCCTTCGCGCGGAGCGCGCCGCCCAGACGTCCGCCCGCCGCCGGCGGCGCCGCGCCAGAGTGAAGCGGTTGGCGGCGGCGGAGCCGCCGCGCCCCTCCGTCGCGCTCGCGCCGGCGCCCGCCACCGATCCCGCGCTCGCGAATTCCCGCGACTACACCCTCGACGACTGGCGACGCGCCCTGCTCGCGAGCATCGGCGACGAGCCCGCCGACCGCCAGGACGCGATCGAGGCCGCCGCCATCTGGGCGGCGGAGAACATGGGGCTCGTCTTCGAGCGGCTGCCCAAGAACGGCCTGATCGTCCGCGGGTTGAAATCGGCGCTCAGGAGCGCCATCCGCCGCGGCGAGATCGAGCGGCTGGGGCCCTCCGAGGTGCGGCTCGTACCGCGCCGGTCGTGAGGCCCGTGGCAGGGGCGCAAGGCCTTGCGCCTCCTGGCCGGCCCCTTCGGGGCCGGGCGCACGCCGTGCGCCCCTACACCCACCCTGCCTGCTGCTGGCGTTGGTGGTGAGCGGCGTCGCAGGCGACGACAGCGCCCCGTTGTAACCGGGAAGACCTCCCAACGGTGCGGACGGGCGGCCGTTGTAACCGCTTACACATTTTAGAGGTGCAAACGGCGGCCGGTGTAATCTCTTACACATTTTAGAGGTGCAAACGGCGATTCGCTGTAACCGCTTACACATTTTAGAGGTGTGAACGACGCTCGTTGTAACCGCTTACTTTTTTCAGCGGTGTAAACGACGCTCGTTGTAACCGCTTACTTTTTTCAGCGGTGTAAACGACGCTCGTTGTAACCGTTTGTCAGTTTTAGCGGGCATCGTTCGGCACGTGGTGGTAGATCCATAGGTTGCCCCAGACGTCCTGGGCCGCCACGTAACTCCCGATCGCCGAGACCGAGCGCAGCGGCGCGTCGGCATAGGCGACGGCGGCGGCTTCGATCTCATAGGGATCGAGCAGGTTCCACAGCCGCAGCGTGCCGTCGTCGCCGGTCGAGTAGAACCGCGGGAAGCCGACCTCGGAGAGCGCATCGGGCTGGATGGCGAGCCCCCGCACGGCACCCTGGTGACCCGAGAGGGGGACGACTTTGGGCCATTCGGGCAGCAGGACGACCACCTCCCCGGCCGCGGTCCCCACCGGGTAGCGCTCGAGGTCCTCGTCGATCAGCAGCGCGGTGACGTGGGGAGAGACTTCCTCCCAGACGCGGAGGAGGGAGCCCGTTTCGAGGTCCCAGAGCCGCACCGAAGCGTCCGTCGAGGCCGACAGGGCGCGCGGACGCTCTCCCCGGCTGACCCGGCACTCGAGGATCGGGCCACGGTGGCCTCGGAGGACGGACGCCAGCGCCGAGCCCTGCAGCGAGTGGATTTGGAGAGTGCCGTCCCACGACCAGGTCAGGACGCGATCGTCGGAGATCGCGGCGCAGCCGCCGATCCGTCGAGTGTGAGAGGTCGGCAGCCGGCGCACCCCTCCTTCTGGCGGGTGCAGAGCGAGGATCCGATCACGCGCTGTGCCCGCTTCTTCGTACCAGAACGCGACCCGCGACTCGGTTCGATCCACCACCACGTTCATCTCGGCGGCGTTGACGGGGCCTCGGAGCTCGCGGAGCTCTTCCCGGTCGAGGTGGGCTTCGAATCCTCCCTGGGGCCCGAAGGCGATCCAGCTTCGATCCCTGGCGATCAGCGGACGGCGCGGCGGCTCGGGCTCCGCGAGACGGAAGAGCAGCTCGGCGGTTTTGAGGTCCCAGAGCGCGATCGAGCCGTCGTCGCTCCAGGAGACCAGCGTACTGGCGGCGGGGTCGATGGCACAGCCGCGGCAGGGGAGACGGTGGGCGTCGAGGACACTCTCGCGGCGCCATGCCGCGGACCACGGCACAAGCGCGCGCAACGTGCCGTCGGCGCAGGCCGTGACCAAAGGCAAGGGCTCGCCGGCGTGGGCCCAAACCGTTTCGTCAGGGACAGGTATGGCCATCCCGGTGACCACGGCCGGATGGTCGAAACGGTCCATCTGTTTTCCGGACCGGGAGCTCCAGCGTCGGACCGTCCGGTCGAGCGAGGCCGAGACCACGTTGCCCGCGGGATCGAATTCGACCGCCGTCACCGCCAAGTCGTGCCCGTGGAGCTCGGCGACCAGCTCGAGGCTCTTGTGATTCCAGAGCCGGACCGTGGCGTCCTCACCGGCGGTGGCCAGGTAGGGTCCTTCTCCGAACGCGAGGACGGTGGCCGGCGCGTTGTGCGCCTTCAAGCGGTGCATTTCCTCGCCGGTCCCGAGGTCCCAGATCCGTACCGATCCGTCGGCGGCCCCGGTGGCGAGCCGGTCTCCGGGCAAGAGGACGGCGGCGGCGACCGGTCCGCTGTGGCCACCATGCAGAGTCAGCAGCGGAGTATCGTCTTCGGGCTGCCAGAGCCGCACCAGCCCATCCGCCGCGAAGGTGGCGAAACGCCCGTCGTCGGAGCCCATGGCGACGATTCCGCCGATCGGCTGCTCGTGCGCCTGAATAGCCCGCGGCTCCGAGGACTCGAAAGGATGGAGAATCTCGACGACGCCGTCGGCGTACGCGACCGCGACCTCCTCGGACGGCAGGACCGCGCAGGCGCCGACCGCGACGCCGGGCCGCGCCGTGAGCCGCTGCGGCGCTGTACTTGGGAGCGCCCAGACGAGGACGACACCGTCCTCGCCCCAGGAGAGGAGGCCGGATCTGCCCGCGCTGAGCCAGAGCACCCCTCCCACCGGCCCACGGTGGCCACGCACCGCCGGCTCGCCGCCGTCGCCGGTGCTGCGCCGGACGACGCGGTGGAGGCGCAGCTCCGGCGGCTGGCCGCCGCGATAGCGGAAAGCGGAGGCGCCGGGCGAGCTCTCTCGCTCGACGAGACGGTTGTGGACCAGCGACGAGAGGGCCTCGGGGCTCGCGTGCAGGCGCTCCTGCTCCGTCTCGAGGATCCCGGCCAGGACACTGGCTCTCAGCAGCGCCGCGCTCTCGTCGATCCCATTGGCGCTGCGCTCCTCGAGCAGGTCCGTGGTCGCCCGGACGTCGGAGAGCAACCGGTCCGGCG
>DASWIG010000678.1:0-1578 GCA_036397835.1 Thermoanaerobaculia bacterium | reverse complement strand
CCAGGGCGAGGACGTGCCAGCGCCCGTCGGTCAGCGGGCCCATGGAGGAGAGCCATCCTGCCTCCGCGACCGAGCCCGCCTCCGCGCCCGCCAGCTTTTCAAGGAACGGGGCGATCTTTCCGGCACCGCGGGCGTACGCCGCGACCAGGTGTCCCCGGTGCTCGACGAATCCGAAGCGGCCGTCATCGGCGCTCTCCAGGGTGGTGCCCGCGAGCGTGGCGCTCTCGAGGCTCCACCCCTTGCTCTCCGCGAAGCGCCCGAGGGCCGCGCGCAGGCGCTCCCGGTCAGCCACGGGCAGGTAGTAGACCTCGACCTCCTGACCTTCGAGCCGGTGGACACTCATGCCGAGCGGCGCCGTGACGTCGAGGCCCGTCCCGAGCAGCGAAGCCTCGTCGCTCAGCTCCATCGCCGCGAGCCCCACGAGATCGCTGAAGGCCGCGATCACCGCGCCTCCCCTTCCCTTGAAGAGACCGAGGTCGAGCGCGAGCTGCGGCAGCCCGCGGACGACGACCAGGGCCTGCGCGTCCCGTGGCACGACCGCGAGGAGGCGATCGATCGATGGGGAGTAGAGGCGTCGCCAGAGGAAGGCCCCGAGGACCGCGACGGCCACGATGGCGGCCACGGCGGCGAGCTTCCACGGGAAGCGGCGAGCCCGCGATGCGGAAGCGGCGGCGCGGACCGGCAGCGGCGGGAGGGCCGCCGGCAAGAGACCCGGGACGCTTGCTGCCGAGGTCCAGCTCTCCATTCCCGAGCTCCACACCAAGTCCTCGGCCTTCAAACCGCCGGACCTGGCCAGCGACCGGAGCTCTTCGAGTGACACCGGGCCGTTTCGTCGTCCCTCCTGGGCGTAATACCAGATACCCTCAGACATCTCGATTCTCCTCATGGTTCTCGTCTCACCCAGGCATCGCGCAAAGGGCCGCCAAGAAGTTCCAAGGGAGCTTCACCTGGATCCCAGGGGCGAGAGCTCGAGCGTCTGGCCGTGGCGATTCAAGGCGATGTCCTGCGAGGTATCGGGCCGCAGCGTCAGGTACTGGTGCTTGAAGGTATGGGGTACCGCCTTGACGGTGATCCGCACCTCGGCCTTGCCGTCTTGAAAATCGGCGTCAAACCTCACCAGACCGCTGGCATCGCTCGTCTGGGAGTAGACCTCCGCGCCTTCGAGGAGCTGCACCTCGGCATTCGGCACCGGCTCGCCGGTCGAGCCGTCGACGACGCGGAAGAGGACCTTTCCGAAATCCGCTTTCCGGACCGCAAGCCGTACGTCGACGTGCTCGTCGGGAAGGGATGGAAAGTCCCTCTCCCAGATCTCGTAATCGGCTGATTGGACCACCAGCCGGCCCGCCAGCCGGCCGGAACCAGGCAAGCTCAATCGGGCTGCACCGTGGGTGTCCGTCGTGCTCCTGTAGGGTCCGCCTTCGGCAAAGAGAAGCACTTCGGCTCCTCGAACCCCGGCGCTCCTCGCGTCGGACACGCGAACGAGAAGCTCACGAGACCACGAGGGCGCCACCAAGGTCGCGACGACGATGGCCAGAGTCCCGAGCAGAGCGGCGAGAATCTTCGTAAGGTGCTTCCTCG
>DASWIG010000677.1:0-11189 GCA_036397835.1 Thermoanaerobaculia bacterium | reverse complement strand
CACGCGGCACGGAGGTGGTGCGGGAGCTCTATCTGCGCCTCGTAGACCAGCTCATGATGGTTAAGTGGCGCTATTTGAACGACTTATGGCTCCGGAGCCGCGTTGCGGACGGGTACTGGCAGTTGCCGAAACCCGTCCGCGACCGTTGCGGACGGGTACTGGCAGTTGCCGAAACCCGTCCGCGACCGTTGCGGACGGGTACTGGCAGTTGCCGAAACCCGCCCGCGACCGTTGCGAACGGGTACTGGCAGTTGCCGAAACCCGCCCGCGACCGTTGCGGACGGGTACTGGCAGTTGCCGAAACCCGTCCGCACCACTTATGGAGGGCGTTTTACACCTGCAGATAACGCTCAATATCGCTTATGAACGTTATTCTGCAGGTGCAGAATCCCGTCCATATCGCTGATGAACGTCGTTCTGCAGATGCACGGTGGCGTCCATATCGCTCATGGACGTCGTTTCGCAGATGCATGGTCAGGTCTCTACCACTTATGGACGTCGTGTACAGGCGCCCGGTGGCGCCCATGGCGTCCCCTCCGTCCCTTCGGGACGAAGAGCGTCAGCAGCGTTTCGGCCTCGACGATCGCTTCGACGGCGACGGGCTTACGCTCCAGTAGGAGAGCCGCGAGATTCTTCTTCGTCAGAGCGACGTGGGGATGGCCCTCGCCGAGGAGCTCCCGGCGGGTGGCGAGGACCCTGGTCAGAAGTCCCCCGGCTTCTTCCAACCTCCCCAACGCATGGAGAGCCCGGTCGAAGTGGAGGATGTGGTAGTGACGCAGACGTTCCCGCAAGGGCCGGAGCGGCACGTCAACGTCGTCCTTGATCTGCTGCGTCCGTTCACCGAACGCCTCCGCGGGGCGCGCCTGGCGATCGCGCGCAGGGAAGCTCCAGGGCTGGCTCTCGTCCGTGGTCCCCAGCTCGTGTAGAATGCAGTCCATGAAGACTCTGGTGGTCACGGTCGAAGACGAGGTCGTCGCGAAGCTTGCGAGGGTGGCACCCGAGCATTCACAGCGACAGTCCGAGTTCGTCTCCATGGCTCTCCGCAAGGCCCTCTGGGAGTTGGAAGAACGGGAGACGGCCGAAGCATACGCCCGTCAACCCGACTCCGCCGAAGACTCCTATGTGGACAAGGACGCCTGGGAATAGCCCGGGTCCGGCATCCGGGACCTCGACCCTTGAAGCAGTACGAGATCCGATGGGCCGACATGCCTGAGCCGATCGGCCGGCGTCCGGTGCTGCTCCTGTCACGTACCCCTGCCTACAGTTACCTGAACAAGATCATCGTCGCCCAGGTGACCACGACTGTCCGCAACATCCCTCAAGAGATCGCCTTGGGACCACGAGAGGGATTGAAGCGCCCATCGGTCGCGAACCTCGACAACCTCCATGTCGTGGTGAAGACGCGGATCGGTGAGCTCATCGGCGTCCTCGAAACGGCGAGAAGCGTCGAGGTCAAACGCGCCCTTGGCTATGCTCTCGACTGGCCTGAGCTGAAGATCCTCGGCTGACGGCGTTGATCGACCTCGTCGAGCAGGAACGCCGGGACGCCAGAAGCGGACGCGCCGACGATTCGCGTCGTCCGCAAGGGCATGGGGATCGAGGTCCGCCTCGAGCACGTGGAGCCGGGGTACAAGCCGCGGATGGTGGCTCTCGTCCCGGTACGGTCTCGGATCAGGACCCGTCCTCGGAGCCGTGATCCCGACAAGTCTCGTCGATGACGCCGGTGTTAGCATTCCGGCACGGTGCGATCCGCTCTCCTGCTGCGACGACTGGCGCTCCTCGCCCTCGCGGTCTCGGGTTGCCAGCCCTCGGGCCCCCCGCGTTCAGAGACCGTCGCGCTCGCCGACCTGCTGGCCGGCGCCGAGCTGCTGGCAGCGACCGCGAAGATCGACTTCGGGACCGCCGCGGCCCGCCCGCACCTGGTCCGCGGCTGGTCGTGGGACGAGAGCGGCGAGGAGCCGTTCGTGTGGAGCGTGGGGCCCGAGTCGGCGATCCGGTTCCACGTCTCGCGGCCCCACGCGCTCGAGCTCCGCTTCCGCTGTTTCGCGTTCCACTTCGAGGGGGCGCCGGCCCAGAGCGTCGACCTGGCGCTCAACGGGCATGCGCTCGGTCGCGTCGAGGTCGGTCAGGGACCGGCGGAGCACGCCGTGCCGGTGCCCGCGGCAGCGCTCCGCGCCGGAGCCAACGAGCTGTCCTTGAGCTACGGGCGGACGACGGCGCCGGAACGGGTCGCGGCGTCGGCGGACCGGCGCGCGCTCGGCGTGGCGTTCCACTGGCTGCGCTTCGTCGGTCTCGACGGCGCGGCGTTCCCGGAGGCGGCGGGCGACGGCCTGCGAGTGCCGGCCGGCAGCGAGGTGGGCTTCTACCTGCCCGCGCCGGACGGCTTGCACCTCGAGCTGCGGGCAGTCGAGCGCGAGGGCACGGGATCGCCGGTGCTCGAGGTGGCATGGCAGGCCGAGGGCGAGCCGCCGCGGACGCTGGCCGCCTTCGCCGCGCCACGGCCTCGGGCCGAGATCCCGATTCCTCCGGGCAACCCGTTCGGCCGTCTGGCCCTGCGGGCTACGGGCACCGGGGCGCTGCGCATCGACGGCTCCCTCGCCGGCGACACGGCGGGGGCGCCGTTGCCGGTCGCGGACCACGCCGAGCCGCGGCCTCCCCGCGAGGGAAAGCGGCTCAACGTGCTGCTGTACCTGGTGGATACCTTGCGCGCCGATGCCCTGGGCTGTTACGGCCAGCCGCTGCCGGCGACGCGGCGCCTCGACGCTTTCGCCGCCGACGCCGTGCTGTTCGAGAACGCCCTCGCGCAATCGTCGTGGACGCTGCCGTCGACGGCCACGGTCCTGACCGGGCTGCGCCCCGCCGGTCACGGTCTCCACACCCTCGACCAGGGGCTGACGCCGGACGCGCTGACGCTGGCTGAGGTCTTGCGGGAACAGGGCTACCAGACCGCCGCGTTCTCCAGCAACCTGCTCCTCGGGCGCGAGAGCGGCCTGGACCAGGGCTTCGAGCACTACGCGGTGGGCACCGACCCCGCCGACGTCCTCACGCCCCGGGTGCTCGACTGGCTCGCCGCCCGCGATCCCGATCGTCCGTTCCTGCTCTACGTCCACACCATCGATCCCCACTGGCCCTATCTCCCTCCCGCCGACCTGGTCGCGCGTCTGCGCCCGGAGCCGATCGATCCCGCCCTGCTCTCGATCGACCTTCGCGACGACCTCAGAACCGGGAGGATCACGGTCGACGACGAGCTGCTGGGCGCGCTCGAGACGCTCTACCTGGCCGAGGCGTCGTTCGCCGACCACTGGTTCGGCGTGCTCCTCGACGAGCTCCGGCGCCTGGGGATCTACGACGAGACCGTGATCGTCTTCTTCTCCGACCACGGCGAGGAGCTTCACGAACGCGGCGGCTTCGGCCACGGCCTCCACCTCCACGCGGAGGCGTTGCGGATCCCCCTGATCATTCGCTGGCCGGGCGCGCAACGGCCGCGCCGGGAGCCGGCGCCGGTCGAGCACCTCGACGTCTTGCCGACCGTCCTGGACCTGATCGGGCTCGCTCACGGTCCGCTGCCCGGCCGCAGCCTGCGCGCCGCGCTCGCCGGCTCCGGAGCCCCGCGCGAGCGCCCGCTGGTCGCCGAGCTGCTCAAGGTCGACGTCGCCGACCGCGCCGTTCAGTGGCGCGGCTTCAAGCTGATCGAGGCGTTCTCGGTCGAGCGCGGCGCGAGACGCCAGCTCTTCCGGCCCGAGGACGTCGGCGAGCTGGAGGACATGGCCCGGGCCAGGCCGCTCTTCGCCGGCTATCTCGGCGCCCTGGGCCGCGCCGCGCTCGCCGGCTCTCCACCGGCCGTCCTGGTCGCGCCGGCCGAGCGGGACGAGTCGGTCCTGGAGGAGCTCCGGGCGCTCGGATACGCCCGGTGACGTCCCCGTCATATCCTGCCCATCGATGCGTCTCGCCCTCCTGACCCCCGGATTCAGCGCCTCCGAGGACGACCCGTGCATCCCCGCGCTCCTCGACCTCGTGCGCGAGCTGGCGGCGGACGACGACGTCACCGTCTTCGCCCTGCGCTATCCCCACCGCCGCCGGCCCTATGACGTCCACGGCGCGCGAGTGGTCCCGCTCGGCGGCGCGCAGGTGCGCGGGCCGCGGCGCCTGGCGCTCTATGCGCGGGCGCTCGCGGCCGTCCTGCGCCGGCGCCGCTTCGACGTCCTCCACGCGTTCTGGGCGCACGAGCCGGGCTTCCTCGCCGGCCTCGCCGGACGCCTGAGCGCGACGCCCGTGGTCGTCTCGGTCTGCGGCGGCGAGCTGGTGGACCTGCCCGACGTCGACTACGGCGGCCAGCGCCGCGCCGCCAACCGCTTCCTGGTGCGCCACGCCCTCGCATGGGCCGGACGCGTCATCGCCGGGTCCGAGTACCAGCGGCGTCTCGCGGAACTCTACGTCGACGCTGATCGCCTGCTCGTTCTGCCCTTCGGCGTCGATGTCCGCCGCTTCAACCCGGGCCCGCCGTCCGCCGAGGCGCGGCCGCGGCTCGACGGCGATCCCAAGCTGCTCCACGTGGCCTCGCTCTCCCCGGTCAAGGACCAGGCGACGCTGCTCCGGGCGTTCGCCCTCGTCGCGGCGAGGATCCCCGACACGCGCCTCCACCTGGTGGGCGAGGGCGAGCTCCGCGCGCCGCTCGAGGCCCTGGCGGCGGAGCTCGGCGTGGCGCCGCTGGTGCGCTTCCACGGCGAGGTGCCCCACCGCGACCTCCCCGACGTCTACCGCCAGGCCGACCTCTGCGTGCTCAGCTCGCGCTCGGAGAACGTCGCCATGGTGGCCCTCGAAGCGGCGGCCTGCGGCTGCCCTACGGTGGGCACGGCGGTGGGCGTTCTGCCCGACCTCGGCGGCGCCAGCCGCACCGTGCCGCCCGGCGAACCGCAGGCGCTCGGCGAGCTCCTCGCCGGCGTCCTCGGCGACCGCGAGACGCTCGCCGCCATGGCCCGCGAGGGTCTCGAGCGCGCGCGCTCCGAATTCGCTCTCGGGACGTCCGTGGCGCGTTTGCGAGAACTTTATCGCGAGGTCTTGCGTCCCGGCGTCGAGACCATATAGCCTAACGTGCATGCCTTCCATGACAGGTGAATACTTGATGCTGCTAGAGAGCGGGCGCTCAGGAGCCGCCAGTCCATGTCACGGGTGACGGTCACCGCGCTCGCCGGCCTGTCGCTGGCCCTGGGGCTCGCCGCCGGCCCGCAGCCGGAGGACGCCACCGCGACCTCCGCGACGCCGGCTACCCCCGCGCCCGCCGTCTTCATGGGGGCCGAGGTGTGCCAGCAGTGCCACTTCGACCGCTTCGAGAGCTACCAGAACAGCCCGCACGCCCTCGCCGGCGATCCGCGGACGCCGGCCGCCAAGCAGGCCTGCGAGACCTGTCACGGCGCCGGCGGCCAGCACGTGGACGGCGGCGGCGGGCGCGGCGTGGGCGGCGTCAAGCCGTTCAACGCCACCATGACGGCGGAGGCGAAGAACGCCGTCTGCCTGGAGTGCCACGCGCGGGGCATCGTGGCCCTGTGGCCGGGCTCGATGCACGAGAGCCGCGACCTGGCCTGCACCGACTGCCACAGCATCCACTCAGGACACACCAAGCTCCTCGCCGAGGCCAGCCAGCCGCCGGTGTGCGTCCGCTGCCATCAGCAGATCCGCGCCCAGCTCATGCGTCCCTCCCACCATCCGATCCGCGAGCAGAAGCTGGTCTGCACCGATTGCCACAACCCCCACGGCACGGTGAGCGAGCGCCTGATCTCGGCGACCACCATCAACGACAAGTGCTACGAGTGCCACGCCGAGAAACGCGGACCGTTCCTCTGGGAGCACCCGCCGGTGCGCGAGAGCTGTCTCAACTGCCACGAGCCCCACGGCTCGACGCACGAGCCGCTGCTGCGCGTCAAGCGTCCGCTCCTGTGCCAGCGCTGCCACAACACCGTCGGCCACCCGAGCGTGCTGTGGGCGCGGACGCAGGACGAGGAGGCGGCCGGCCTCTCTCCCTACGAGCTGCGCCGCCAGGGCCTGCCGGCGACCATGCTCTTCCAGCGCTCGTGCACCAACTGCCACGTCAACCTCCACGGCTCGAACCACCCTTCGGGCAAGCTCTTCCACCGCTAGGGAGACCACGGCATGACGCGCACCCCCGTCGTCCTCCTCCTCGTCTCCTGGATCCTGTGGGTTCCGGCGCCACCGATCCCGGCTCAGGAAGAAGCTCCGAGCGCCGAAGCTGAAAACGAGCCCTATCCGGAGCACACCTTCCGGCTCTATTCGCGGCGCCAGGTCGAGCTGCGCCTGCGCCCGGACGTGGGCCTGCGCGTGCCCCTGCTGGCGCCGGTCTTCTCGCCGCGGACCGCCGACTTCGGCGACCGCGACCGGGTCCGGAGCTGGCCGCAGTCCTCGGTGGCGTTCTCCCTCGACTTCTTCAACGCCGACGGCGAGCGCGACTCGGCCAAGGCCCAGGAGTTCCGCGACCTCGACGGCGACGCGGCGGTGGGCGTCGACGCCCAGTACCGCTCCGAGCGCACCTGGCTGCGGCTGACCGGCCGCCAGCTTCTGCTCGACGACCAGGACGCGCGCCTCGAGCTGCGCCGCGTCGGCGTGCTCGCGGCGAAGCTCGACCTCAACCAGATCCCGCACCGCTACGCTTTCGACGCGGCCTCGCTCTACGACGGCGTCGGCACCCTCGTGCTGTCGATTCCGGACGCCAGCCAGGCGTTCCTCCAGGGCTCGACCTCGGTTGTCGACGCCGCGGCGCGCCTCTCCGAGCTGGTGGCCGGCGCCTCGCGGCACGACCTCGGGCACCGCCGCGACCGGCTCGGCTTCGAGCTCGACCTGACCGCTTTCGACCCGCTCGCCGTGGAGCTCGTGGTCAAGCACGAGACGCGCGAGGGCACCCGGCCATGGAGCGGCTCCTTCGGCCTCGCCAACGTCGTCGAGATCCCCTGGCCCGTGGACTACGAGACCCGCGAGGTGGCGCTGAGCGCCGAGTACAAGCTGCCCAGGACGCTGGTGAGCGGCAAGGTCCGCGTCTCGGAGTTCTTCAACGACGCCCACGCGGTGGCCTTCGACAACCCCTGGCGCCTGGTCGACAGCGGCCCCTTCACCGCCCTCACGTCGACCTTCGAGGAGGGCCCGGCGAGCGGTCTGATCGACCTCTACCCGGACAACCGGCAGGAGGAGGCCGTCTTCACCTTCGTCCGCAGCCAGCTCCCCGGCAAGTCGAGCTTCTTCGCCACCTTGTCCCAGGGCCGCCTCGAGCAGGACGACCCGCTCTTCCCCTACTCGACGAACACGGCGCTCACCGGTGCCCCGTTCGACCCCTCGGACCCGGGCAACCGGCCCGTCACCCGTGCCGACGCCCAGCTCGACACCCGGCTCGTCGACCTGCGCTGGACGTCGCGGCCCGCCGACGTCTTCGGGCTCCAGGTACACTACCGCGACTACGAGCTCGACAACGAGACGGCCCAGGTCTTCATCCCGGGCTTCGCGCCCGAGGACGCCTACTGGCGGCCGTACGGCGGCACCGCGGGGGGCTTCACCAACCTGCCCATCGCCCATGCCAAGAGCGAGCTCGGCCTCGAGCTCGCCTTCCACCTCGCGGCGGGCACCCGGCTGACGCTCGACTACGAGCACGAGGACGTGGACCGCGAGCTCCGCGAGGTCGAGCGCTCCGAGGAGCAGCGCCTGAAGCTCTCGCTCGACGCCAAGCCGGCGCCCTGGATGGACCTGCGCGCCTCCTACCTGGTGGCCGAGCGCGACGCCGAGGAATACGACTTCGCGCAGTTCTTCCGCAACCAGGGGATCCGGTTCATCCCGGTGCTCTCGTTCCTGCGCAAGTTCGACCAGGCCGACCGCGACCGCGACCGCGCGCAGCTCATGGCGAGCTTCTATCCGACCGAGTCGCTGGTGCTGGGCGCTCAACTGATCGTGGGCGAGGACGACTACCCGGAGTCGAGCTTCGGGGTGCTCGACGACGAGCACCAAGTCTACTCCGTGGACCTGAGCTGGGCGGCGTCCGCGCGCCTGAGCCTGTTCGCCTCCTACAGCTTCGAGCGCTACCAGGTGGCAATCGCCGGCCGCGAGTGGATCGCCTTCGGGCCGGGCGACCCGTTCCGCACCGAGCCCGGGCTCGACTCGCCGAGCAACTGGTCGGCCGACACCACCGACGAGATCGACAGCGTCGCCTTCGGCCTCGAGGTCGAGCTGATACCGGAGAGGCTGCGCCTCGACCTCGCCTACACCTGGTCGAAGTCCGACGGCATGATCGCCTACGGAAGCCCGATCGGCGAGGTCGACAACAACCCCGGCACGCCCGCCGACTTCGCCGCCGTCGACGACGTCACCTGGTACAACCTGAATCCGGAGCTCGAGTACACGGTCGGCGAGCGGCTGGCGATCTCGCTCGCCTACGTGCGCGAGCGCTACGAGATCCTGGACTTCAACGACGAGGGCTTCGAGCTCGTGCCGACGGCGCCCGACGGGTCGTTCAACGGCGGTCTCTTCATGGGGACCCTGCCCCTCGACTTCGACCTCGACGTGGTGGTGCTCAAGCTCAAGGTGGGGATCTAGGCCATGTCCCGAAGCGAAGCGAGGAGTCCGCTTCCCCCCTTTGAAAAAGGGGGGCCAGGGGGGATTTCCGCGGCGAAGCCGCGGATCGGCAGGCACAGCCTGCCCTACGAGAGCCGCGCCCATTCCGGCGCTGCGGCATTAGCGCTCGTGCTGGGCCTCCTCGCGTCCGCGCCGCTGGCGGCGCAGGGCGAGTGGGGCGAGGAGGAGGCGCCGTGCGCCGGCGCCCTCCGCCAGCCCGCCGAGCTCGCCGGGCTGCTCGCCCGGGTGGGCAAGTACCAGTCCACCTACGTGCTGGTCTTCCGCGAGGAGCACGCCGAGGAGGTGGCGGCGCTCGACGCCCCGGCCGTCGCCGACCTGCGCCTCGCCGTCCACGCCGAGAGCCCGGCGGCGGCGATGGCCGCCGGCGTCGGCCTGAGCGGTTACCAGACCCCGGCCTTCGATCCCGCCGACGCCGGCGCGATCGTCGCCGGGGTGCTGGCCGGCGACCTCGACGTGGGGCTCGTGTGGGCGCCGCTCGCGGGCCTCGCGGTCCTGGAGCTCGACCTCGACTACGCGCTCAGCCTGCGCACCGCGGGCGGACCCACGCCGCCGCCGGCCGCCCTGGCGGCTACGGCCTCGGCAGAAGCGTCCGAGTGCGCGGCCGCGATCGAGTCGCTGCTCGGCGGCTATGGCGTGGTGCCGGCCGAGAAGCTGGTGAAGGTCGACGTCCGCGACCTGCTCCACCTCCGGCCGCCGCCGCGCGACGACGCCGCGGCGCGCCGTGGCGCACCCCTCTACGCCCGGCACTGCGCCAGGTGCCACGGCCCCGACGCCGTGGCCGCTCCCGACGCCCTCGCCCCGGTGGACCTGCTGCGCTCGACGCCGCGGTTCTCCTTCCCGGGCTTCCTCTACATCGTGTGGAACGGCCGCTCGCAGAACGGCATGCCCGGTTTCCGCGGCGCCCTCACCCAGGAAGAGGTCGAGCTCATCTATCAGTACGCTCGGGAACGCAGTCACGACGCCACCGCTCAGGGTGCCCCCTGAGCTCATCCCGACCCCCAAGGAGGCCAAGAATGCACCATCACAAGACGCTTCACCGTTTGAGCTGGCTCCTGGTCGTCACGGCCTGGTTTTCGGTGGAAGCCGCCGCGGCCGGCGGCGCCATCGAGGGCAAGGTGGTCTTCACCGGCAAAGCGCGCCGCAATCCGCTGATCGACATGGGAGCCGATCCCAACTGCCTGCAGATCAACGCCGGCAAGAAGGTGGTCCAGGAATACGTCTCGTTGAACGAAGACCAGTCGGTGGACGACGTCTTCGTCCACGTCACCGGCGACGTGGCCGCCGGCGGCGCGGCGCCGGCGGACGCGCTCGTCGTCGACCAGCGGGGCTGCACCTACCATCCGCGAGTCGCCGGGGCGGTGACCGGCCAGGTGCTGAGGATCGTCAACAGCGATTCGACGCTCCACAACATCCACACCCAATCCGACGCCGGCAACTCCTTCAACGTCGGCCAGCCGGGAGCCGGACAGAAGTACGAGCACAAGCTGCGGGGCCAGGAGGTCATGTTGCGGCTCAAGTGCGACGTCCATGAATGGATGCGCGGCTTCGTGGGCGTCAAGAGCCACCCCTACTTCGCGGTCACCGCCGGCGGCGGCGCTTTCCGCATCGAAGGGGTGCCGGCGGGCACTTACACGCTCCAGGCTTGGCAGGAGGTGCTCGGGGCGCTCGACCAGCAGGTCGTCGTCAAGGACGGCGAGACGGTGACCGTCGAATTCGCCTACGGCGCGCCGGGCTCCGGCTCCGGCTCCGCCGCCCGTCTGCCGGCGATGCCCGTCCGCGACCTGGCCGTCACGGCGCCGACGAAACCCTGAGCTTCTCTTGAACCTCCGCTTCGCGGCGCCGGGCGGCCACAGCCGCAACGTCTGCGCGGGCCTGCTCCCCCTCGGCCGCTACGGGGCCCGACGCTGACGCCCGGCCTCATGCCGCACAGCCCGCCCTCGACGTCGGCCTTTCCCTCTACTGCGAGGACACGGACCAGCGCGGCTTCGCGCGTCCCGAAGGCGACGCCTGCGACGCCGGGGCCGTCGAGGGGGTCGTCACCGGGGTCGACGTGCCCGCGCTCGGCGGTGATCGCCGTGCACCGATTCAAAACCGTTCCGCATTGAGTCCGGGTTGTGGTGCGGGCTCACGAGCCATTGAAAACAATTCCGCCGCTGGAGTAGTCACCATGCTAAACAACGACATTCTCCATATCGTCAGCGCTGAGGTAGCGGGCGATCATCGCCTGCGCCTCGAGTTCGACGATCACACAGGGCGCGACCATGGTCGGGGTAAAGAGATACCCGATGTCCCGTCAGGGACCGGCCAAGCGGGCGAGCGTGGGAGAAAGCGTGGTCGGGATACGTCACCGTATTTATGGAAAGGGGCACGCCTCGGTCGGCCCTTCGGGACGAGGATGGCTGCCACCACCATCCGGGGAGGCATTCCGACGTAGTCAGCTATAAGTAGCTGAAGGTTTGAGGCCCGAGGTTAGGTCTCGGGGCCATGGCGGAAACTGCTGGTAAGGTGGGGATGGGGCTCCTGATTCAGGAGAAACACGGTCAAGCCAGATCTCCAAAGGAGGA
>DASWIG010000676.1:0-23612 GCA_036397835.1 Thermoanaerobaculia bacterium | reverse complement strand
GCAGCAGGCCGAGCACGCCCGACGGACTTTGGAAGCGGAGCTCCTGAGAATCGTCGCCGCCGCGGCACCGGTCGACGAGATGCTCTCGCCGGAGCTCGAAGAGGCCGTCGAGAGGCTATCCTTGCTCTCCGACGACGAGCTTTGGCAGGCCGCCCGCGGAGTCCTCTCCCCGGAAGAGAGTGCCCGTCTCGAATCACTCCACCTCGTGCAGCTCCGCGATACCGATGGGACAGCCCTGGGCCTCCTCCACGATGGCATCCTATACAGTCCTGGAAATTACTTCAACGTTTTGAAGGGAATGCAATTCAACCTCCACTCGTCGGGATGGTAGGCGCGAAGGTAGTGGACGAGAAGGAAGAGATCGAGCTCGGCCGCGCCGCGTCCCGTGCCGTAGACGTGCCAGCCCGCCGCCAGCCCGGCGACGAAGCTCTTGAGCTTGCGCGGATTCGGTTCGGCGAGCACGACCACCTTGTCGGCGACACCGGCGTCCAGACCGTGATAGTCGAGCAGGCTCTCCACGTATTTCCGCCGGGCGCGCGGCACGGGCACCATGAACGTGGTCTGGAAGAGCTTCTCGAGGTATTCCTGAGCGGTCTCGTCGGCGTGGCCGAGGACGCCGGTGCCGTGATGACCGGCGGCGAAGGCGTCGTCGTCGTCGCGCTCGGGACGCAGCAGACGGTCGACCGCCTGCTCGAAGAGGAGCTGAAGACGTTGGGCGTCGTGACGGGTCTCGAAGTGCCGCTTGTCGTACGCCTCGCCCACGTCGCGGATCCGTCCGAAGGCGGCGCCGGCGCCGGTCTTGGGGCCGCCGTGGAGGACGCTCAAGGCGTCGGCGAGCTCGCCGAGGATCGTGAGCCCGGCTTCCACCGCCACGCCGCTCAGCTTCTTCAGCTTGTCGCCGGCTTTCAGCAGGAACGTGAACTGCTGCCGCATCTCCTGGAGCAGGGCGCCGACCGGTTGCTCGGCCGTCTGGTGCTGCCAGGGGGCTGATCCTACAACGCACGACCGCCGAGGACGCTCCAACGTCCTCCGTTCCGCGCGCAAGGCCAACCCCGAACCCGGCCGTTTCCGGGGCGGCGTCTGTTGAGGAGAGCGAGACGTCCTCATGACCCGTGTCGGGAGGGTCACGGCACTTCACCTGCTACGCATGGAGGAAAACGCGATGAAACGCAGGAAGCCGCTCGTTTTCGATCTCGCCCTCGCCCTGGGGCTCTGCCTCGCCCTGACGTCACCACCCGCGCCGGCGTGCACCCACGCGCCGCCGGAGCCGGCGTGCACCAAGGCCCTGGCGCTCGCCCTCGCCGGCCCGCCGGTGGTGCTCCTGCCCTCGGGAGGAGCCTTCGACGTGCCGGCGCTGGTCGTCTTCCAGCTCCTCGACTTCCCGGCCGGAACGGGGATCTGCCCCGCCGGTCCCTACGCGGTGGACGTGGCGATCACCGCCGACTGCTCGGGCCCGGCGGACGGCTCCGGACAGCTCCTGGGGGCGGCGATCGTCCCCGGCTTCAACGTTCTCAGCGTGGCGGTGACGGTGCCGGCGGGGCCGCCCCGCCTGTGCCTGCTGGAGGCCACCGCCACCCTCGCCCTGAGCGACGGGATGACCCTGAGCGAGACCGCCGACGGCGTGGCCTGCCTCGGCGAGCCGGCGCCAGCGAAGGCCGCGGCCGTTCCCCGGCTCGACCTGCGGCTGTTGGGGCCGCCGGGGAGCGAGATCGCCCGCACCCATCCCGGCGACCAGGCGGTCCACGTCTACCGCGTTACCAACAACGACCCGTCCGCCAGCTACAGCGGCGTGCTCGACGTCGACATGGTCCAGGAGGCGCGTCAGCCGGGCGCCGGCGGCCCGATGGCGCCGGGCACCGCGGTCATCTCGCTCTCCGATCCGGTCCTCGGCGATCACTTCCCGATCGCCTTCGACGACGGGCTGGACGCGAACGGCTGCGTGCCGCTGCCGGGCAACCCGCTCGATCCCGCCGTGCCCACGCTGACCCGGACGATCGTCATCGGCCCCGGCCAATCCATCGACGTCCCCGTCTACTCGCGGCACTGGGGGATGTGCGCCGACGGCAGTTGCGCGCGCTCGACCCTGGTGCTCGAAGGCGACTTCTCCGACGCTACTCCGGGCCTGGCCTGCTCGGGCTTCGTGACCGCCGCCGACGTGGGCGCGGCTCCCGACTACGGCTGGGACGACGCCGGCGAGGTGGCGACCTTCCCGCCGCCCGGCGACCCGTCACGGCCTCTGCTCACTCTCACCGGCTCGCCGAGGCCGGGCTTCACGCCCGAGATCGACGCCGAGGTGACCCTGGCCACCCTCCACGAGGACGGCGTACCGGCCGATCCGCCCGCCGCCTTCAGCGGGGCCATGACGGCGGACCGGGGGCGCATCCAACTGCAATTCCCCGGGTCCTTCGAGGTCGACTCCTTCTTCGACGTCTACGCCGAGATCACTTTCACGCCCGGAGCCGGCAACCCGCTCCTCGAAACCAGGGTCTTCCACCAGCCCACGGCGGGAGCGCCCACCGGCTTTTTCGAGAGCGCCCCGTTCGCCGGGGCCTGGGTCACCGTCGGCGACGACGACGGGATCGACTACCTCGTCAACACCATCCAGCTCAGCGCCGTCGGCATCGACGACCTCGGAGCGCGCCGCCGCCTGGAGTTCGACGGCGTCGCCTTCGGGCGGCTCCCCGGCGGCACCGGTTTGTCGGCCGAGCTCACGGGCGGCACGGTGACTCCCGGCCTGGGCAGCGGCCTCGACGCCATCGAGCTGGTCATGGATTTCCGCGGCTTCCTTTCGCCGCAGCCGCAGGGAGCGGTGATCTTCGAGGACGGCTTCGAATCCGGAAACGTCTCCCGGTGGTCCCTCTCGGTTCCTTGACGGCCGCCCGTCAAACCTAGTTGATAGAGTCGCGGCGGGAGATCCCGGCATTGGCAGTGCTCACCTTCCACCGGCGGCGTCCGAGGCCGGCCAGCGGCGAGCCCACGGACGCCGAGCTGCTCTCGCTCTTCGGCCGCGAGCCGGAGAGCGCCTGGGACGTCTTCATCGACCGGTACGCCGACCTCATCCTCCTCTGCCTCCATGACCTGGGCTTCGACCACGACCAGGCCATGGACCGCTTCATCTACGTTTGCGAGAAGCTCTGCGAGCAGCGGTTCAGGCGCCTGAGGACGATCCGCTTCGCCGGCCGGCGCGGCGAGCTCGCGCCGTGGCTGCGCACCGTGGTCCGGCATCTGGCGATCAATTGGGCATGGTCGGTGGACGGCCGCCGGCGGCTGTTCAAGTCGATCGGCGAGCTGCCGAGGCGCGAGCAGCGCGTCTTCGAGCTCTACTTCTGGCACGGCCTGACGCCCTCGCGGGTCCACGAGCAGCTCCGCGTCGAGCAGCAGGCCGAGGTGAGCTACACCGAGGTCTACGACGCGCTCGAGGCCGTCTTCGCGCGGCTCAGCCGGGACCAGACCTGGCGACTGATGAGCCGCCTGGCGGGCAACCGCGCGGCGCTGGCGATCGCCGCCGAGGACCCTGAGACCGGCCTCGCATTCGAGCCTGCCGCCGGCGGCGACGACCCCGAGCAGACGTTGATGGCGAAACAGCGGCGCGAGACGCTGGAGCAGGCGCTGGCCGCGCTGTCGCCGCGCGAGCGGCTGATCCTCAGGCTTCGCTACGACAACGCCCTGAGCCTCGTCGAGGTGGCCGAGATCGTGAACCTGGGCCTGTCGACGGTGAAGAGCTCGATCCGCGCCAGCCTCGACGAGCTGCGTGAAGCCCTCCGCGAGACCGCAGCGACGGCCGGAGGACGAGCGTGCTGAAAGCCTCCTGCCTGACGCCGGAGCGGCTGACCCTCTACCTCGGGAACCGGCTCGCGGAGGCCGAGCGCGAGGGCGCCGAGGCGCACCTCAGCGATTGCGAGGGTTGCCGGAACCGGCTGGTGGTCCTCTACGCCTCGCGCGCCGGCGAGGACAGGCCGCCGTTTCGCGCGTCCGAGGCCCTGAAGGAGGCGGCGCGCGCGCTTGCCAGGCCGCCGGAGCGTGCCCGCAGCCGGCGTTGGTTGGCCGCGGCCGCGGCCGTGGTGACCGCGGCGCTCGGCCTGGCGACCTTCCTCGAGCTCGCCCCGCCGGAGGCGCCGGACGACGCGCTGCGGCTCGACGCTCCCGGCCTGGCGGCGCCGCTGGCCCTGGCGCCGGCCGACGGCGGCGCCGTGTCGGCGGCCGCGATCGACTTCCGCTGCAGCGCGGTGGCGGGAGCGCGCCGCTATACGCTGACCCTCCTCGACGCGATGGGCGAGGTCGTCCTCCGCGAGACCGCCGCGCAGCCGCGCTGGGCCGTGGACGCTTCGCCTGCCGGCCTGAACCTGCGCCCGGGCCCGACGTATTTCTGGTACGTCGCCGTCGATTTGGTGGACGGGAGCTCGGCGGAATCCGAGGTCTCGTCGTTCACCCTGACGCCGGCTGAGTGAAAAGCCGGCGCCGGCCTGATAGCATTCCGGCCGCCGAGCGCCCGGTGCGTCCTCGCCCCCTTCACTTCCGTCCCAAAGGAACCCGAAATGCGTCACTCAAGATCCGCGATCCTCACGGCTGTCCTCGCCGGTGCCGCCGCCCTCCTCGTCGCCGCCTGCACGCCCTCCGCTCCGCCAGCGACCGGTGCGCGGCCACCGGTCGCCAAAGTCGTCCCCCACGAGCTGTCGATGCACGGCGACGTGCGGGTGGACGACTACTACTGGCTGAAGGAGCGGGACAACCCCGAGGTCACCGCCTACCTGGCGGCCGAGAACGCCTACTTGGGCGCCGTCATGGAGCACACCGAGCCGCTGCAGGAGAAGCTCTACCAGGAGATCGTCGGCCGCATCAAGGAGGACGACGACACGGTGCCCTACAAGCGCGACGACTATTACTACTACGCGCGCTACGTCGAAGGCGGCGAGTATCCCTTGCACTGCCGCAAGAAAGGGTCGCTCGAGGCCGCCGAGGAGATCATGCTCGACGGCAACGAGCTGGCGGCAGGCCACGAGTTCTTCTCCCTCGGGGGTCTCCAGGTCAGCTCCGGCCAGAACCTGCTGACCTATGCCGTCGACACCGTGGGGCGGCGGTTCTACACCGTGCGCGTCAAGGACCTGGCGACCGGCGAGCTGCTTCCCGACACCCTCGCGGACGTGACCGGCAACGTCGCCTGGGCGGGCGACGACCGCACCGTCTTCTACGGCAAGCAGCACCCCGAGACGTTGCGCTCGTACCGGATCTACCGCCACGTCCTGGGCACCGATCCGGCCGCCGACGAGCTGGTCTACGAGGAGGCCGACGAGACCTTCTCCACCTACGTCTTCAAGACCGACTCGAAGAAGTACCTGATCATCGCCTCGTCCCACACCCTGAGCGACGAGTACCGCTACCTGGACGCCGCCGATCCGGCCGGCGAGCTCCGGGTCTTCCTCCCCCGGCAACGCGATCACGAGCACTCGATCGACCACTTCGGCGACCACTTCTACGTGCGCACCAACCACGAGGCGAAGAACTTCCGCCTGATGAGGACGCCGGTCGGCGCCACCGGGATGGAGAATTGGGAGGAGGTCATCCCCCATCGCGACGACGTGTACCTGAACGGCGTCGAGCTCTTCCGCGACCACATGGTGGTCTCGGAGCGCAAGGCCGGGCTGCTGCAACTGCGCATCCGGCCGTGGGGCGGCGGCGAGGAGCACTACCTCGACTTCGGCGAGCCGGCCTACTTCGCTTTTGCGAGCGACAACTACGACCCCGACGCCCGCGTGCTGCGCTACCGCTACACCTCGCTGACCACCCCGTGGTCGACCTTCGACTACGACATGGAGACGCGCGAGAAGACCCTGCTCAAGCAGGACGAGGTGGTGGGCGATTTCGACCCCGCGGACTACGTGACCGAGCGCCTCGCCGCGCCCGCCCGCGACGGCCAGCAGATCCCGGTCTCGATCGTCTACCGCCGGGGCACCGCCAGGGACGGCAGCCATCCGCTGCTGCTCTACGGCTACGGCTCCTACGGCGCTACCTTCGACCCGACCTTCAACTCGGCGCGGCTCTCCCTGCTCGACCGCGGCCTCGTCTTCGCCATCGCCCACGTCCGCGGCGGCCAGATGATGGGCCGCGAGTGGTACGAGGACGGCAAGCTCCTGCGCAAGAAGAACACCTTCACCGACTTCATCGACGTGGGCGAATACCTGATCGCCGAGGGCTACACCTCCAAGGGCCGCCTGTTCGCCGAGGGCGGCAGCGCCGGCGGGCTGCTGATGGGCGCCGTCGCCAACCTGCGGCCCGACCTCTTCCACGGCGTCGTCGCCGCCGTGCCCTTCGTCGACGTCGTCACCACCATGCTCGACCCCGACATCCCGCTGACCACCGGCGAGTACGACGAATGGGGCGACCCGAACCGGAAGGAGTATTACGACTACATGCTCTCGTACTCGCCGTACGACAACGTGGAGGCCAAGGACTACCCGCACCTGCTGGTCACCACCGGTCTCCACGACTCGCAGGTGCAGTTCTGGGAGCCGGCGAAGTGGGTCGCCAAGCTGCGCGCGCTGAAGACCGACGAGAACCGCCTGCTGCTCCACACCAACATGGAGGCCGGGCACGGCGGCGCCACGGGACGCTTCAAGCGTCACCGGGAGACCGCGCTCGAGTACGCCTTCCTGCTCGACCTGGCCGGCATCACGGAGTAATCCGTCCCGACGCGGCCGCGTAGTATCGCCTCATGGTCCGCGCCATCGGCAAGCTCTACGCCGACGCCTTCCGGGGCTTGCCGGCGCCCGTGTGGCGGCTCTCCATCGGACTCTTCGTCAACCGCGCCGGCACCATGGTGCTGCCGTTCCTCAGCCTCTACCTGGTGCGCGAGCTGGGCTTCGACGCCGGCGCCGCGAGCACCGCGCTCGCCGCCTTCGGCCTGGGCTCGGTGGCGGGCTCCTACGCCGGCGGGGTGATCGCGGGCCGCGTGGGCACCCTGCGCGTCCAGATCTGGAGCCTGGTGCTGGCGGGGGCCGGGTTCCTCCTCGTCTCCCAGGTCCGCGGCTTCGCCGCGGTGACCGCCGCCATGTTCCTGGTCAGCGCGGTCGGCGACGCCTTCCGCCCGGCCTGCATCACGGCGATCGTCGAGGCGTCGACGCCGGAGCTGCGTCCGCGCGCCATGGGCCTGATGCGGCTGGCGGCCAACGCCGGCATCGCCGTGGGTCCCGCGGTCGGCGGCCTGCTGGCCGGGATCGACTACGGCTGGATCTTCGTCGGCGAGGCCGTGACCTGCTGGGCGGCCGCGGCGTGGCTGTCGTGGTCGATGCGGGGGGAGTGGCGCTCTGCCCGGGCACGGCGCCCGGCGTCGACCGCGGGCGCCGGCTCGCTATGGCGCGACCCGCGCTTCCTGGGGCTGCTCGCCCTGGTCTTCGTCCTTGGCCTGGTGCTCTACCAGGTCTTCTCGACGCTCCCTCTCTACCTGACCTCGGACTACCACTTGAACGAGACCCAGGTGGGCCTGCTCTTCGCCTTCAACGCGGCGCTGATCGTGGCCTTCGAGATGGTCCTCATCAAGCTCCTGGAACGTCGCCGGCCGGAAGCCGTCATGGGCCTGGGCATGTTCCTGATGTGCGCCGGATTCGGGATGCTCCCCTTCGGCAGCGGCCTCGCCTATGCCGCCCTGACCGTCGCGGTGTGGACGGTGGGAGAGATGCTCTCGCTGCCGTTCTCCAACGTGCTGGTGGCCGAGTACGCGGGCGCCGGGCGCGCCGGAACGGCCATCGGGATGTATTCCGCCGTCTTCTCCGTCGACCTGGTCCTGGCGCCGCTGGTGGGCCTGGGCGTCCTCGAGCGCTTCGGCGGCGACGTACTGTGGACGGCGTGCGGCCTCGTCGGCGTTCCGCTGTGGATCCTGTGCGCCGCGCTGCGGGTCAGGGCGCAGCGCTGAGGCTTTCCCCCTGTCTTGCCTCTACGACTGGCGCCAGGAAGGTCCGGACGATCCTGAAGGGGACGAGATCCTGGCGCGTGACGCTCTGGAGCTGAGCGCCAGATACCGGAGCTCTCCCGGCGAGCTCACGAGTCTGGAAGACTTCGAGCAGGAGCTCGCCCAAGCCGAGGCCGCCGGTGAGCTACCGGACTGAGCTGACGCCGCCCGCAAAGGCCGAGATCCGAGCACATCAAGAACATCATGACGACAATTCTTGCGCTGGATGCAGCCTGGACACCTAGTGAACCGAGTGGGGTTGCGCTCGTGAAGGACGGCCCTGCCGGGTGGCGCTGCTTAGCCCTTGCACCAAGCTATGACGAGTTCTTCGCACAAGCCGAGGGCGGGGCGACTGATTGGTTGAATAGGACGTTCTGCGGGACACTGCCAGACGTACCGCGTCTGCTTTACGCTGCGCGAGCGCTTGCCGGTGAACCCGTCGACATCGTCACGTTGGACATGCCTGTGGCCACGCAACGCTTCTCGTCCCGTCGTGTAGCCGACGACGCGATATCCGCGGAGTTCGGATCTCGCTGGTGCTCCACGCACACACCGAACACGGCGCGGCCGGGGCTTCTCGGCGCTCGGTTGTCCTCGGCCATTTTTGCCAGCGGCTACGAGCTCGCGACGACCGCCACTGCCGTCGCTGAGACCAAGCGACTCATTGAGGTGTACCCACACCCCGCGATGCTGTCCTTGCTTCAGCGCCCCCGCCGCATTCCGTACAAGGTTGGCAAGTCCAGAAAGTACTGGCCGCAGCTAATGATCCGAGATCGTATCGCGGCGCTGCTTCGGGAGTTCGAAGCGATACATCGAGCGCTTGGGCAAGTGTTCGGTCCGCTCAGTCTCGACCTGCCTCTTCCTGATGACGTCCCCTACTTGACACGGCTCAAACGCTACGAGGACGCCCTGGATGCCCTGGTTTGCGCGTGGGTCGGAGTCGAGTACCTTCGTGGACGGACCGTTCCTCTTGGAGATGAAACCGCAGCAATTTGGTGCCCGGCCGACATCGTGCATGGGTGAGCGGCGGACGGTCAGCCTCCTATGGACCAGATCGCGGCGTATCGTTCCCGGGGCTCGGCGACGTCGTGCTGGTGGTGGCGGCGGCGCTGAAGGCGGTGCCCGTCGCGTGGCCGCGGTGGTCGGCGGCGGCGGTGGCGCCGGCGTACGCGATCGGGTCGTTCGCGGCGTTCTGGTTCCTGGAGCGGATCTGGAGCTTGTAGCAGCCCCTCAGGCGCCGCGGGCGATCGATTCCATGGCGGCGCGCGCCAGGAAGGACGATCGGCTCAGACCGTGCGCCCGAGCGAGCTCGTCGATGCGGCGGAGCGCGGACTCCGGCAGCGTGACGTTGACTCGTACCCTCCGCGGCGGCTCCTGGGGGATCTCGACCAGGAAGGCCACCGCTTCCCGATTCCCGGGGTCGGCCATCAGGTCGTCGATGCTCCGGGGCTCGGGCAAGGCGTCTGCGTCTTCCAGCAGACCCTCGACGTGGAAGGCAAGCGCCTCCTCCGCCATTCGCCGTGCCTCGTCAAGAGACGAGCCCGCGGTGACGCACCCGGGGAAGTCGGGAAACTCGACGCCGAAGTCACTGTGTGGATCCTTGCGCAGCAGGGCGACGTATTGCGGCATCTCACACCTCAGGGAAGCAGCTTCACGCCGGATTGGCGCTCGATGCTCTTGACGGTTCCTATGGGGAGGTCCTTTTCCGGATGGGGCACCGTGACCCGACCGGGTCGGACCCGGTGCTTGAGCTGCACGTGGCTGCCCTTGTGGGCGACCTCGTACCAGCCGTGAGCCTTCAGCTCGGTCAGGATCTCCCGGCTGCTCACAGCCTCCATTATACACACCCCACACACACTTCAAACCGCGGCCTCGGCGAGCGCGGTGCCGGCGCCCTCCTCGAAGCGGTGGTAGTAGGACGTGGTCGATCCTCGTTCTGTGAGGTGCGCGCCCGATCATGGGGGCATCTTGGCCGACTCGTCCCGCGCCGCGCGAAGCGCGTCGTGGGTGGTATAATCTCGGCCGTGTCGAAGAGTCCCGGAGGCCGACGTGAGTAGCGCGACGATTGCTCTGAGTCCTACCGACCTGGAAGCGATGCTTCGGAAGGTCATACGGGAGGAAGTGCGGCGGGAGCTCCGGCGTCTGCGAGAAGATCCGTTAGCGATCCTCTACGACTGGCGCCAGGAAGGTCCGGACGATCCTGAAGGGGACGAGATTCTGGCGCGTGACGCTCTGGAGCTGAGCGCCAGCTACCGGGACTCTCCCGGCGAGCTCACGAGTCTGGAAGACTTCCAGCAGGAGCTCGCCCAAGCCGAGGCCGCCGGTGAGCTACCGGACTGAGCTGACGCCGCCCGCAAAGGCCGAGATCCGAGCGCTGTCGGGCTACCTTCGATCCCAAGCACTGAAGGAGCAGATTGACTATGGCAGCGTCGCTCCTTGGACGAAAAGAGACGCCTGATAGGTCGGTGTGTCTTGTCAGGAGTCGTGAGAAGAAGCGTACGCGTCGCAGCGTTCGCGAGCCTCGCGCGTGTAGCGGGAGCGCTCTCCGGTCGCGTCGCGGATGATCGGCAGGGCCTCCGTGAGCAGGCTGGCGACCTCCTCGTCCCGGCGACCCTGGGCGAGGAGCGCGTGCCCGAGCACGCTGCGGGCGTCGGCGACGCGCCAGTGCCCCGGCGCGAGCGTTTCCAGGCTGCCGTCGAGCACTCGACGCGCCAGCGTCTCGGCGGCGACGGGATCGCCGCGGGCGATCAGCGTGGCGGCCAGGTTGCGCTGGAAGACGAACGCGTGGGGATGGCGCGGGTCCTCCTCGTAGATCCCGATCGCCCGCCGCAGGAGCGCCTCGGCCTCGGCGAGCTCGTCGCGGCGGCCGCTGCCGAGGAGGGAATAGGCGAGGGCGCCGTAGCCGCGGGCCAGCACCTTGCTGGTCTCGCCCAGCCGAGCCCGCACCGAAAGGGCGTGTCGCTGGAGCTTGATCGCGGAGCGATAATCGCCGCGGGCGTCCAGGAGCACCGCGTAGTTGACCTCGGTCGTCACGTAGTCCGTGCTCTCGGTGCCGACGAGCGCTCGCCAGAGCTCGAGGGACCGGTCGAAGAGGCTCTCGGCCTCCTCCAGCTCGCCCTGCCGTAACAGCGCCACGGCGAGGTTGTTGAGCCCGCGGGCGAAGTGCTCGCTCTCCTCGCCGTAGAGACCGCGGCGACGTTCCAGCAGATCCCGATAGATCGCTTCGGCCTCGGCGTAGCGTCCTTCCTCTTCGAATTCTTTGGCGAGCGCGGTCAACGTGTTGATCATGGCGCCCTGGTCGTCGGGATCGTGACGCTGACGGATCTCGATCGCCTCGACCAGCATCTGCGCCACCCGGCCCGACTCTCCCTGCTCGATGAGGACGTGGGCAAGGTTGGTGAGGCTCGCGGCGACCGCCTCCGGCTCGACGCCCGGCGCCCGGCGCCGGATCTCGAGCGCCTCCTCGAGCCGCTGCCGCGCCTCGTCCGGAAAACCCATCCGGTGGTAGATCCGACCCATGCGGTCGAGGAGGAGGGCGCGGTCTCTCGGATCGGAGCTCAGCTCCGTGCGCAGCGTCCGCTCGAGCGCCGCGGCGACCGCCTCGACGTCGGCGCTCTCGGACGTCGGGTCGAGGCTCGCCAGGACGTCGAGGACCGTGTCGAGCAGGTGCCTGGCACGGTCACGCTGGGCTTCCACCGCGCGTTGAGAGACCAGGAGGACGACGACGAGAGCGGCCAGGAGCGCGCCCACGGCGCCGGCCGTCGCGACGCCCGCGGGATGCCGGCGGACGAACCGTCGCGCCCGGTAGACGGCCGAATCGGGACGCGCCGTCACCGGCCAGTGATCGAGATGGCGGCGGACGTCGTCCGCCAGAGCCGCGGCCGACGGGTAGCGTCGCCCCGGCTCCGGATGGATCGCTTTGAGGACCACGTTGTCGAGGTCTCCGGCCAGCCGCCGTCCCCACCGTTCGCTCACGGCGCTGGGCCTCGTCGCCTCGCCGCCGGGCGTCCCGCCGGTCAGAAGCTGGTAGAGGAGCGCTCCCAACGCATAGACGTCGCTGGCCGTCGTGATCGGCTCTGCGCTCCTCTGCTCGGGGCTGGCGTAGCCCGGGGTCCCCATCCGCCACTCCGCGAGCGCCCGGGTCTCGGCCGCTTCGCCCTCGGGGCCGAGGAGCTTGGCGATGCCGAAGTCGAGCAGCTTGGGGACGCCGTCCGCGGTGACCAGGATGTTGGCGGGCTTGAGGTCGCAGTGGACGACGAGGCTCTGGTGCGCGACCTGCACGGCCTCGCAGATCGTACGGAAGAGCTCCAGGATGGTCTCGAGCGGCAGATCGCGGCAGTACGCGTCGATTTGCCGGCCCTCGACGTGCTCCATGACGAAGAACGGGAGGCCGTCCTCCGTCACGCCGCCGTCGAGGATCCGGGCGACGTTGACGGAGTCGAGACGGGCCAGGATCCGCCGCTCGCGCGCGAAACGCCGCACGATCTCGCCGGTGTCGAACCCGCGCTTCAAGATCTTGACGGCGGCGTGCCGATCGTAGACGCCGTCGTCGCGCCGCGCCAGGTAGACCACGCCCATGCCGCCGCGGCCGATCTGGCTCTCGAGGCGCCAGGCGCCCAGGCGTTGACCCTTGCGGCCCTCGGGAGGACGCGCCGCGAGCAGGTCCACAAGGGGCTCCTCGGGAAGGGCCGCCGCCACCTCGTCCTCGGCGGCGAGATAGGTCCTGAGCTCCGCGCGCAGGGCCTCGTCGCCCGCGCAGCGGGAATCGAGAAAGGCGTCGCGGTCGGCCGGCGCGAGGTCGAGGGCGGCGTCGAGGAGCTCTTTGATCTCGGGCCAGCGATCGGTATCCGTGTCCATCTACTGAAAGAAAGCGCGGAGCGGGCCGCGGCGAGATCACGTCTCGCCGGCGGCGGTCATCCGACGATGGAGCCAGAACCTGGCGGTTCGCCAGTCGCGTTTCACGGTGGCCTCGGAGATCCCCAGCAGCTCCGCGATCTCCGCATTGCCGAGGCCCACGAAGTACCGCAGCTCCACGATCCGGCTCTGACGGGCGTCCACCTTCGCCAGCTCCGCGAGCGCGGCGTCGAGGTCGACCACGTCGAGGTCGGGCGCGACAGGTACCTTGGAGGCCATCGCCAGAGGTATTCGCGCCATCTCGCCGCCCCGCTTCTTGCTCTTGCGCCGGCGGGCGTAGTCCACCAGGACGTGCCGCATCAGCTCGGCGGCGAAGTTGAAGAAGTCCTCGCGATTCGTCCATTCGGTGTTCTTCGTGCCGCGCAGGCGCAGGTAGAGGAGGCTGATCAGGGCCGTGGGCTGGAGCGTGTGGCTGCCGCTCTCGCGCTGGAAGAAGTAGCACGCCATCCGGTGGAGGTCGTCGAAGACCAGCGGGATCAGCTCGTCGAGGGCCGCGAGCGAGCCGACGCTCCACGACTGGAGCAGCCGCGTCACCTCGTGATCGGAAAGCTCGGTGCTGCCGGGGCTTCCCGCGGCTTCCCGGCCGGCCTCCGCCACGGCGCGCACGGCGTCGGCCACGGCTTCTTGCGCGTCCTGGTACTCGGGATCCTGGTCGGTCTCGCCGCGTGCGGCGTCGCGCTCTCCCTCCGCCCGACGGCGAGCCTCGTCGAGGGCGGCCGGCGCCAGCCGCCGCGACCGCAGCTCCGGCTCGAAGAGGATCCGAGGCAATGACGCCGCGTGGGCGCAGCGCAACGTCAGGGCGCCTCCGGGGGCCTGGGCGGGGACGACGACGTCGGCGCTGCCGGCCAGCGGGTCGGTATCGGCGGGCACCGCGACGACGCGCTCGGCGTCGCTCTCCAGGACGACCCACTCGAACGGCAGCTCGCCGGCGATCCGCAGGACGTACACGTCTCCCGGCCGGGGCGTCGCGCCGCCCCGCGTCGCGGCCGCGACGGCGCGGGCCACGGCTTCTCCCGTGCCGCGTCGCAGCCGGTTGCGCCGCTCCTGGTAGTCCATCGACATCTCCCCGCCCGCCGGCACTTCCCCGCCCGCGTAACGCGTCGCGGCCCGACAGGCGCGGACGACGCCGCCGAGCATCTCATAGAGTCCCGGCACACGGTCGCGCGGAATCCCCAGCAGGCGGGCGATCTCCCGGTGCGAGGGGCTCTTGTCGGTATTCAGCTCCGCCCCGCCGGAGGTCTCGCCGGCCCAGCTCACCAGGGCTTCCCAGAGCGCCCGCAGGAACGACGAGGTCTTCTCGTCGACGCCGAGCGAGCCGAGCTCCGCGGCGACGCAGTCGATAAGCCGGCGGAAGCTCTCGCGCTCCTCGAAGAGCGGCCGGGCGTCGACGGATTCCGGCGGCGCGAAGACGGCGGCCCAGCGTCCGCGCACCTCGGCCTTGACGGCGTCGACCAGGTGCTTGAAGAGGAAAGCGGCGACGCCGTGGCCGGCCAGGGCGCCGACGAGACCATCCACCTTGTCGAGGAGCCTCGCGTGCCCCTTGCCGCGGGTGACGACGAGATCCGGCAGCAGCGTCTCCATCCAGGGAACGACGAGCTGCCGGAGCTCGCTCTCGCCGGCCGGCACGGGAGCGGGACCCTCCGCGCCGAACGACAGGAGCGTGTCGTTCCTCACCGCGGCATCTCCCGCCGCCACGTGGAGCCTCTCCTCGCCCACGGCCTGGCTGACCGCGCCGCGCAGGACCGCGAAGATCCGCGCGCCGAGCGGGTCGTGGCGCCTCTGGCGCTCGTACACGAAATGGCCGACGTTCAGGAACACGAGGCCGTCGACGTTCGGCTTGAGCCGAAGCTGCGCGCGCAGGCTCTCGAGGCGGTCGACGAAGACGAACTCGTAGCCGTCGAGGGCGAGCTCGTCAAGCGCGTCGCCGCCGCCGGGCGGCGTCGGGCTCCACCGCGGGTGGCCGTCGATCCCGAGGAAACCCGGGGACAGCGTCCACAGCCCGCGCCGCCGAAGCTCTCGGCGCAGGATCCCCCGCAGCGCCTCCACCACGGCGTCGAAGCTCTCGACGTCCGGGGGCTCGCCGCCGGGATCGAGCCCTTGAAGGTAACGGGTGAAGATCCCTGTCCCCTCTGCCGCAGCTCTTCCCATCCTCCTCCTCGCCGGTTCCGCCACTTGCCGACGAGCGCCGTTAATCCCCCGCGGAGGTCGAAAAACGGCGCGCCGCTACCTCCTTCGCCACGCCGGCGTCCCGCCACCGGGGCGTCCGGCGGTCCGCTTCACGACATTCGGGCCCTGCGGGCCCAAGGAGGTATCATGCGCCATCCTAGCACTTTGCTCACCGTCGCCGTCGTTCTTTCCTGCGTCGCTTTCGGGCCGGCTTCCGTCTCGGCTCAGGACCCGCCTTGCGTAAACTTCGACGCCCGCGCCACCGCGGTCGTCCTCGTGAGGATCGGTGAGCCGGCGGACTGCGGGCTGGAGGACTGCGGGCCGGAGGAGAGCCTGCCCTGGGTCGAGATCCTGCCGCTCTCCTGCGCGGCGGAGGAAGGCTACGCGGACGAGGAAGACTTTCCGACGACGAAGACCGAGGACAGCGGCAGTGACGACGACACGGAGGACTCGAACAACGAGATCGTCCCCGTCTACTTCGACGGTCCGATCGCTTGCGCCGGAGCGCCGGGCGGCGTGGGCGTCTACGTGATCGTGCTCTCCGGCTCGGATCGCTAAGCTGATCACGCCGTGAGCCCCGGCCGGATGGCCGGCCGGGGACATGGAGGCCTCCGGAGACGGGCGTCAAGTGCCGACCCTGAAGGTGGCCGACGAATCGATGATACGACTGAACAGATTATTCCACTCGACATCCAGATACCTCCAGTATCGAGTGCAATTAAACGCCAGTATGGTATTAAATGCAAGGAGCAAACCCGTCATGGCGAAACTCGATATTGTGTGCGACACTGATACCTCGGAACCGATAGAAAAAGTAGCGCCATCGTTTACGAGAATAACCAGCAGGATGAGAACCGGGGCCCAGAGTACAAGTCTGGGTAGCTTCCTCCAGAAGACCCCTTCCCCTGGTCTTCCCGGAGGCACCGTCAGCACTTGTTGTGTGGCCATGAGGGCGTAGTACGGGTAGAGGTCCGTTTCCGTGCCGGCTTGACCTGCAAATATCTTGATGTTCTCGTATTCGCGCAGTAATGAATATCTGAACATGAGAAGCATAGCAAGGAAGGTAATTCCGCCGAACAGCCCCAAGTCGTTGACGTCAAAGAAGATGCCAAAGAATGGAATTCTGACGTTGATAACGTTGTCGATTCGTTGGTCCTGCAATGCAGAATACTTCGCCCGTACAATAGCCCTGACATTGTCGCTAATGACTTGGATCTCTTTTTTAGATAACCCTTGTCTGCCCATATCGTCTGGGTCGTAGCCCTGTCGCTTCATGAACGACTTTGCGCCTTCATAGTCCTCGTAGGTGTTTCCTTTGAGCTCCATCAGCTCGTCAGTCGTCTTGTCTAGCGGCCAATACTTGAGCGCATCTTCGTATTGCGAGACTCGGTTTCTTCCCCAACTCCATTGCGTGCTGTTCCAGAAGGCAATGAAGCACAAGATACTAGCCACCGTGATGACGATTGCAATCGATCGGCTCCTCTTGGAGGATTCGCCGACGGCCTCAACGTAGTCACTCAAAGCCAGATTTCGCCTCTCCTTCATTATGATATCTCCATTGTCACCTGTGCCGCCGTCGCCCGACCCTACCCGAGCACGCCCTTCGGCACGGCCCCTCGTCATGTACTCAGATGCCCACAGCCATCCAGGTGATGCACCTGCACGATTTGCGACCGATGTAGATTGCGGCGTTTTGACCCCAGGACTCCCACGCAAAACCGGTGTTCGACACGTCGGTGGTAGACGCCGTGAAGCATTGATTGTCGGTCCGATCGGTCGTCAGAAAGACACGTGGAGGAACGAGGAAAGGCGTTGAGAACGTGACGGACCCGGTATCAGACAGGCTCCCGGAGCCGCAGTCGCCGATGGTCCCGTGCTCGATACGGCTGGTCGGCGTTCCCTGCTCGCCGATCCGGACGCCTTCCCGCTCGGCCACCAAGACGTCGGCGAGATCGCCGGCCTGGACGCGGAGGAGAATGCCGTCCGTGAACGCCTGCGCGCTGAGGGCTCCGGTTCCATGGAGCCCTTGCAGGAAGAGCCGAGAGTCGTTGTCGATCTGGGCGACGGTGTGGGTCTCTCCTCCGAGCAGTATCGAATCACCGACGTCGATCTCCTCGGTGAAGAAAGTGCCGACTCCTGTGACCTCATCGCTGAAGAGCCCGACGGTCACCAGCCCGGTCAACGGCGTCTTCAGCGGCGCCTGTTTCCCGTTGAGCGCGAAGAGTCGCAGCGGCTGGCGAGGCGTGAGGGTCGTGTAGCTGCCCGTGCTCGTCCCGACCCGGACGCGGACCTCGAGCCAGAGCGCTTCGCCCGTGAAGAGCTCGTTGCCGAAATCGAGCTCGACGTTGAAGAGCCCCAGGCTCACTGCCACGTCGTTGAAGGTGCGAGTGGACCCCACCTGGCCGGCTCCCGCCGGCGCGTTGAAGACCAGGAACTGGAAGTCGAACGCACCGCTGGGAGCGGTACCCGCCTGCGTAAGACGCCCCTGATACAGGAAGCCGCTGCTCGGCGGCGCGGCCGCCGCCGTCGACGCCAGCAGCGCCAGCAGCAATACGATGATCCATCCTGACGCGTGAAGCTCTCGATTCATGACGTCGTTCTCCTCGTCTCTGATTGGTTCACTGCTCAGTGCCGCTCCAAGCCGCCGTGTTTCCGGATTCGAAGCCGTCGCAGAAGATCTTGGACGGGTCGACGACCCAGAATCCGCCCTGCAATTCGAAGCCTCCTCCCGCCAGGACGACGGCGTCCGGCTGACCGATAGTGGCGCTCAACGTGAAGTCCCCGCCCGTGCTCGCCATGACGCCGCCGCCGTCGACGGTGTACCAGGAGATCTCGTAGGCGTCGCTC
The DNA here is from genome assembly GCA_036397835.1 of Thermoanaerobaculia bacterium. GTDB lineage: Bacteria > Acidobacteriota > Thermoanaerobaculia > Multivoradales > J023 > DASWIG01. The sequence goes on along the minus strand of DASWIG010000676.1, from coordinate 5,743 downwards.
TCACCCCCGCCCACGAGCGGAAGCAGCAGCAGAAAGAGTAAGACCCTGTACCGGCTGACCATGTCGTCTCCTTTCCCAGCCGGAGACGCCGCCGGATGAGTGGCGGATCGGCTCCGTGGCCTGGTCGATACCCTAGAGAGCGCGAACCAGGGTCAAGAGGGGTCAATCGCAATCGCGGTCGGATCCCGAGCCCGGGACGATGACCCGTTCCTGCGGCGAATCACGCTCTCTCTTAGGGAACTCTGCCTTTACCGCTCGAAATGATGGCGCTCTGAGAAGAGCAAAGGAGGTTTCATGCGCCAGGAAACGAAGATGTTGTGTCTCGTCGCAGTCTTGAGTCTCATGCCGCCGGCGGTGCACGCGCAACCTGAGGGAGCGGCTCGCTGGGCCCCCACGGGAGCCCTGATCGAGGGCCGGCAACATCACACCGCGACCCTCCTGTCGTCGGGGCAGGTGCTCGTCGCCGGCGGGAAACGGGAAGACCTGATCCTGCCGAACGCCGAGCTTTACGATCCCATGACCGGGGAATGGACCCCGACCGGCTCGCTCAAGGTGGCCCGGGATCGTCACACCGCCACCCTTCTCCCGGATGGCCGCGTGCTGGTGACGGGAGGCGAGGCTTTCAACGAGGATTACGGCTTCAACCTCGCCACCGCCGCCGTCGAGATCTACGATCCGGCCACGGGCCGGTGGTCCATGGCGAACGATCTCGAAATCACCCGTGCCGAGCACACGGCGACTCTGCTCGATTCCGGAAAGGTGCTCATCGTCGGTGGCCTCTCGGTCGAGGAGCTCGTGAGCGCGAGCGCCGAGCTCTACGACGTGGCCATCGGGGTATCGGAGGCTGCAGGGTCCTTCAGCGAACGGAGGTGGGGTCACACGGCAACCCTGCTCCCGTCCGGTAAGGTGCTCGTCGTCGGCGGAAATAGGGGGGTGTCGGTGGCCAGCGCCGCGCTCTACGATCCCCGGACACGGGAATGGTCTCCGGCCGGCGAGCTCGCGTTGGCCCGAACCTACCATTCCGCGACCCTTCTACCGGACGGGAAGGTCCTGGTGGCGGGCGGCAACCAATCATCCGCCGTCGACGGCATGTTGGTGACCACGTTCCCGACGCCGGCCGAGCTCTACGATCCCGAAGAAGGAACGTGGACTACTACGGGCTCGCTTCACTTCGCCCGGGCCAGGCACAGCGCGGTGCTCCTGCCGTCCGGCAAGGTCCTGGCGGCGGGTGGCCAGAGTGGGGATTTTCCGTGGCGCGAAACCGAGCTGTACGATCCGCGCACCGGGGAATGGACGCTCGACGCTCCGCTCGCAGTGAACCGCCGGCTTCATACGTCGACCTTGCTCCCCTCCGGCCAGGTGCTCGCTATCGGCGGCGAGGGGGTCATCGAGAACGGTCTCACGTCCGCCGAGGTCTACACGCCGCGAAGCGGAGTCTGGTCGCAGACCGCGGCCTTCCCCGAACCGATCGCCGCGCACACGGCGACGCTCCTGCCCTCCGGCGACGTGCTCGTCGCCGGCGGCGGCGAGGTCCGGGGCTCCGTCGACGCGACGCCGATCGCACTCGAAAGCCTCTTCAATCTCATCGTGCCGGGAGACGCCGCCGGCCTCTATCGCGCCGGGACCTCGACGTGGCAGCCCCTTGCCCGCCTCGGGGAGGCCCGCACGGGCCACTCGGCGACGCTCCTGCCCTCCGGCGACGTGCTCGTCGCGGCGGGTCTCGGCAAGGAGCGGTTCCTCGCGAGCGCCGAGATCTTCCGCAGCGCCGAGGAGACCTGGGTGCCTGCCGCCCCCCTCAGGACCCGCCGGGCAGCGCACACCGCCACCCTCCTGGCCTCAGGCGAGGTGGTGGTGGCCGGAGGAGTCAACGAGGAGGCCCTCGCTCCGGAGACTCTCACCCGAGCCCTGGCGAGCGCCGATCGCTACGACCCGACCCGGGACCACTGGACGCGGACGGGCGACATGCTGCTGGCCCGTCTCGGCCATACGGCGACGCTCCTGCCCTCCGGCAAGGTCCTGGTGTCAGGAGGGTGGAGCGAGAACCAGTACGCGCTCGAGAGCGAGGTCTACGATCCGTCGTCGGGCGTGTGGACCGAGACCGGCCGTCTCAATGCCGGGCGCCTTTTTCACACTGCGACGCTCCTGCCCTCCGGCAAGGTGCTCGTCGCCGGAGGTCTTCCGGCCACGAACGTCGAGCTCTTCGACCCCGAGTCGGGGACGTGGACCGACCTCGGCGATCTCGACCGCACCAGAACCTCCAACACGGCAACGCTGCTCGCGGACGGCCGCCTCATGGTCACCGGCGGGACCGCCATCGTCGACGAAATCACGCTGAGCACCCTCGACGCGGTGGACGTCTACGATCCGGCGCCGCGGGCCTGGCGAAAGGAACCGCGCCTGACGACCCCGCGCGCGCTCCACACCGCGACCGTTCTGGCCGACGGCGGCGTCCTGGTCGTGGGCGGCGGCCAGGCGAGCACGACGCTGGCGAGCGCCGAGATCTACCGTCCGGAGGTCGATCCCACGCGACGCCGGCCGTTGATCCTCCATCACTCGCCCCAGGTTCGCCACGGCAGGAATTTGACCGTCACCGGCACCGGACTGCGCGGCGACTCCGCGGCGAGCCAGGGCAACGCGCGGGATTCGGCCGTCGACCTGCCGCTCGTACAGCTTCGCAGCCTCGAGGACGAGCGGCTCTTTTGGCTCGCTCCCGCCCGCGGCGCCTGGCCCGACTTCAGCGGCGAGACGGCAACGCTGCGCGTCCGCGAGCTGCCCGCCGACCTCCAACCGGGCTGGCACGCCCTCACGGTCTACGCCGCGGGCCTGCCGAGCGAGACGCGCTTCGTGGAGGTCGGCTGCGGCCTCGCCGTCGACGCGCCGCCGCGGGACGCCACGGCCGCCATCGGCGCGACGGCGACGTTCACGGTAAGGACCCGGGGCGCGCGGTCTCTCCAGTGGCAGAAGGACGGCTTCGACATCCCAGGGGCCACCGCCGCGAGCTACACCACGCCGCCGATCACCGCCGCCGACGCGGGCGCCTCCTACCGCGTCCGGTTGGCGAACGGTTGCACGACGCGGACCTCGCCGAGCGCCAAGCTCTTGGTGGAGGACCACGAGCCGCCCGCGGCCGGCGTGCTCTACCCGCGAGGCGGCGAGATCTGGCTCCTCTCGACGCCCGAGCAGCCGAACGTCCAGGTCGTCTCCTGGGAGATGTCCGACAACGTCCGGATCTGCCAGGTAACGGCCTCGCTCGTCTTCTCGAACGACGGCGGGGACACGTGGGAGTCGGGGCCGTCCGTCACCTACGGACCCGGCGGGGCCTGTGCCCATCCCGGCGAAGGACGCACCAGCGTCACCTATCCGGTTCCGGGAGTGCCTCCTTCGGACGCACTTGGGGCGCCTGGGAGCGCTCGGAAACACTCAGGAGCTCCGGAGCAAGCTCGAACGTCCTGACCGACTCGTTGTTGGGCCGGACGATGGAGAACGGCTTCTCGCTTTCCGCCACCGTGACGAGCCCGGCGTGATCCGTGACCCGAAGCCGGACCTTGTATAGCGAGCCATCGAAGAGCTGGCCGACCATCCGCAGGTCCAGGGCGTGGTCGTCGACCTCGACGACTCGCCCGAGGTCAACGAGCTCTATGACCTCTGGGACGCCGACGCGCGGTCCGCCGAGCCCGATCCTGCTCGGGCGAACCTCGTGCTCTTCGGCTGCCACGAGCCGTTGCCGGAGGGCTGTCCCGGCGAGCGGGACGGCGTCCACGACGCGGTCCGCGGCCGCCTCGCGGCCTACCTCAAGGTCGAGCACCTGGTCCTCGTCGGCGACGATCGCATCGTTCCCTTCGCGCGTGTCACGGACCGCACGGTGCTCTTACCGGAATCGAGCTACGCTTCCGACGACCCCGCGGACTTGAACGCCGGCCTCACGGCGAGCGGCACGACCGTAGGCCAGGCCCTCGCCGCCGACCATTACCTTTCCGACGATCCGCTGGCGAGAGTCGACGTCGTGCGTCCGGAAGAGCTGCGAGAGAAAGACCGCGTCTTCCTTCCCGAGCTCCGGGTCGGACGGCTCGTCGAGAGCCCGGAGGAGATCGTCGGCACCGTCGCCGCCTTCCTCAGGCAAGACGGTCTCCTCGACCTGACCGAGGCCGATCCCGAGGACGGCTCCAAGGTCATGGTCAGCGCCTATGACTTCCTGATCGATTCCGGCCGCAACGTCCGCGACCGCTGGACGGACGCGCTCGGCTCATCGGTCGATGGTGAGCTGGTCAGCGCGACCTGGGACGCGGACAGCGTCGAGGAGCGCCGGGAGGCGCTGCGGGCGCACCTCGGCGGCAACGGCGGGTTGCCCTCCCTCATCCTCAACCCGAACGGCCACGCCACCCACTACGAGCTCGGGGTCCCGGGCCTCGACCGCTTCGACGTCCAGGGGCTGCCCGCCGAGAGCATCGACGCGGACCTTGCGGGCCGCGTCGTCTACGCCGTGGGCTGCCATGGCGGACTGGTGGTGGCGGGCGGCTCGGCCGCGGACCGTCTCGTAGACCTGCCGCAGCGGATGATGGACCTCGGCGTTCAGGCCTACGTCGCGAATACCGGCTACGGTTGGGGCCTCTTGCACGGAGTCGGCCTCAGCGAACGGCTCGTCGAGATCTTTACGGACGAGCTGACCGCGGGCGGCGCGGTGCGCGTCGGCGAGGCGGTGCGGCAGGCCAAACGGCGTTACTTCTCCGAGACGACCCTCGTCAACGCCTACGACGCCAAGACCCTGATGCAGTGGACGCTCTACGGCCTTCCCATGTATTCGATCCGCACCGGGATCGCGGCCAGGACGGACGAGGAGCGCCAAGGAATCGTGGTCGAGCGGCAGCTCTTCGGCGGCGAGCACGCGAAGGGTCTCTCCGACCTGTCGCTCCCGCGCTTCCTCACGCGCCTGGAGCTCCGCTTCGACTTCGAGAGCGTCTACGAGAAGTTCGACGCCGACGGAATGCCTGTCTCCGAGCCGGGATGCCCGGCCGAGGTCGGCTGCTACTACAGGCTCAACGGCCTCGCCACCTGGACGCCCGACCTGCCGATCCAGCCGTTCTTCGTCTACGATTCGCGGCTCGCGGGCACCCACGAGCACGGCGTGCTGTGGATGGGAGGGACCTTTACGCAGGAGGACGACTGGAAGCCGGTCTTCGCCGAGCTCGTCTCCAACGGCGGCGACGGCTCGGACCACGGCTCCACGCCGCGGCAGATCTTCGTGCGCCCGCGGCGTCCGCGCCCCCGACCGCTGGACGACGGGCCGAGCTGCCGGCCGAGCGACCCGGAGCTCAACAGCGTCGTGGTGGTCACCGGCGAGGCCCTCAAGCCGAATGACGATGACCCGGACTATTCCGTCCAGCGGCTGCACCGGCAGGTGTGGCTGGAGACCCTCTATTTCAACAACACGGAGACCGGCGAGGGCAACTGTGACGAGGCGGGGCCGGCCTTCAGCGACGGTCCGTACCACGAGGTACGTGGGACGTCGCTGGAATGGTCGGTGCCGGTGCAGGACGAGGCCGGCGTCTGGCGGGTCGTCGCGGTCGTCTCCGACGGCAGGATCGGCGCGGACGGCCGCGGACGCTGGACGCCGGTGGAGCTCGTCGACGACGGGAACGGCCGCTTCCGGGGAAGCGTGCCGGCGGACGGCGCGACGCGTCTGACCTATTACCTGCAAGCGGTCGACCGGCGGGGCAACGTGTCGTGGCTGGAATACGAGAGGACC
>DASWIG010000675.1:0-3648 GCA_036397835.1 Thermoanaerobaculia bacterium | reverse complement strand
TCCTGCGTCACGTCGAGAAGCTCCGCGACGAAGGGCCGCGCCCCGACTTCGTCTTCGTCACCGGCGACGTCGGCTTCTCCGGCAAGCCCAAGGAGTACGACCAGGCCGTCCTCTTCTTCACCGCTCTCGCCGAAAAGCTCGAGCTCGAGCCGCGCGAACGCTTCTTTTTCGTCCCCGGCAACCATGACGTCGACCGCGACGCCATCGGCGCCGGCGACCGCCGCCTCCTGAAAGGCGTCGAGTCGCAGGACGACGTCGAGGACCTCTTCGGCGATCCCGACACCATGAAGCTTCTCGGACGCCGTCTCGAGAGCTTCTACGCCTTTACCGAGCGCTTCCTCGGCACCGCCCGCGGCTGGCGCGGCGAGCGTCCGTGGCGCGTGGACGTGCGTGAGGTCGGCGGCGTCGACGTCGGCATCCTTCAGCTCAACTCGGCATGGACGTCCGGCCCGGACGACTCGAAGGGGCTCGTGGTCGGAGAAGTCCAGGTGCAGCGAGCGCTCGAGGAGTGCGCCGACGCGTTCCTCAGGATCGCGCTCGTCCACCACCCGCGCGCCGACCTCAAGGACTTCGATCGCGAACGTCTCGAGACGCTTTACGCCGCCGAGAACGTCCACTTCCTGCTCCGTGGACACCTGCACCGCAACCGCACGGAAACGGTGGCGACGCCGGACGGTCTCGTCGTCGAGCTGGCGGCGGGCGCCGCCTACCCCGACAGCAAGTACGACAAGACGTACCTCGCGGCCGACGCCGACCTCGCCGCCGGCCAGGCGACCGTGCGCTTCTACCGCTACAGCGAATCGGGTAAGGGATTCTGGACCGCGGACAACCTCACGTACGAGCACGCCGAGAACGGCGTCTGGACGTTCTCGCTCCCCGCAAGCCTGAAGCTCGACGTCGAAGCACCGCCGCCCGCCGAGCGCGAGCTGACGCCGTCGCGCCGCTCGACTCTTGCCGCCCGCTACCGCGCCGCCGCCGCCGCCGTCCACGGGACGGTGCGCTTCGTGGGCTTCGCCGACCATCGTCCACGGCCCAACGTCCAGGTGCCGGAGCTCTTCGTGCCGTTGCGATTGGAGACGCGGGACGAAGAGAAGGCGAGCCGGACGACCAAGGAGCTCGTCAGCCGTCTGCTCGACAAACCTGCGGAGGGCACGAGCGCGGCGCGCGTCGCCGTGCTCGGCGATCCCGGAAGCGGCAAGACGACGCTCTGCCGCTTCGCTGCCGTGGTGATCGCCGGCGAGACGGAGTGCGAGGACCTCAGAGTGACGGACGAGATCTTGCCCCTCTTCCTGCCGTTCCGCGACTACGTGCGCGTGTGTCGCGAGACGGACGACCGCTCGCTCGTCGAGTACCTGGAGGAGCAAGCGCGCGCTCAGCTCCAGGTCGCGGTCCCCGAAGGATTCCTGGAAGCCTCCCTGGACGACGGACGCGCCGTGCTCCTGCTCGACGGGCTCGACGAGGTGGGCTCGGCCGAAGACCGAGAAGGAATGCGCGAGCGCGTCCAGGCGTTCTGCCGCCTCTACCCGCGCACGCCCGTGCTCGTCACCAGCCGCTTCGCCGGTTACGAGGACGCGCCCTTGCCCCGCCAGGGTCCTGAAGCGTTCGTCCACCTGGGGCTTGCGTCGTTCGACGACGACGACCTGCGGCGTTTCGTGACGTCGTGGTACGCGGTGCAGGAGGCGAGTGACCCGGTAGCTCGCGACCGCGGCGCCGCCGACCTGGTGGCGGCCCTCGAGGCTGACGCGCGCGTCCGCGAGCTGGCGCGCAATCCCATGCTCGCCACGTTGATCGCGCTCGTCCATCGCTACGAGGCTCACCTGCCGGGGGAGCGGGCAGCGCTTTACGACATCTGCGTCAAGACGCTGATCGAGACTTGGCCGGCGGCGCGCCGGAGGACATTCCGCGAGATTGACGCGGGGCTGCAGCGCGCTTATCTAGAGGCCCTGGCGTTGCGCATGCAGCGGGAGAGATCCAGGGGAGACAAGGAAGTCGTCATCGAGCGCGGCGCCCTCGTGGACGCCCTCGTCGAGATCCTGCGCCGGCGCGGCGGCACGCTCGGACCGGACGAGACGACGCGGGGGCTCATCGAGCGCTGGGTGCGTTTTCTGGAGGAGGGGACGGGGATCCTCGTGGAGCAGCGTCCCGGCGTCTTCGCCTTCTTCCACCTCTCGCTCATGGAGTACCTGGCGGCCCGCGGTTGGGACGCGGAGGGAAACCTGGAAGGGGATCTCCCGGAGCGCATCAACGATGCGGTATGGCGCGAGGTCTGTCTGCTGGCGGTGGGCAGCCGGGCGACGGACAAGGCGTTTCTCGACCGTCTCTACGAGACGCTTGGCGAGAAACCAGGCGGCTGGACGTTCCTCCTCCATGGTCTGCGCGAGGAGGCGGCGTTCGACGATCAGCAGCGGCAGGCCATCGTCCGTGCGGCCGGGGCGAGTCTGCTCCGCGAGGGGCCTTGGGGATGGAGAGAAGATCCACGCGTCCTGAACGATCTGATGCGCTTCTCTTTGCGTCATGCCGAGTGGGCCAGGAGCTGGGTGGCGAAAGAGCTCGCCACGGCCGAGGGCGAAGAGCTGCGGGCGATCGTGGCCTTGCGTTTCAACGACGAAGCGGCGCTCGCGGCCGTGAAGCAGCGCCAGGACGCCAAGCGCGTCGCGCCGGATCTGCTCGAATTCTGGCCGGGCTCGGACGTCGGCAGGTGGGCGTCCGCCGAGGCCGAAGCGCGGGAGACGTTCGTCTGGGCCAGGGACAGCCCCGGGGATCTGGCGGCAGTGCGCTCGCTCGCGTGCTTGCACGACGGCGAGAAGCTTTCACCGGGGTTCGTCGCGGGTGTCCTGCGCTGGACGGCGTCCACGGCGGCGCTGGCACGATCGAACGCGGACCGCCTGGCGGACGTCGAGCGTCCCGGTGGCCGCGGACTTCCCGCGGGGATCCGCGTCGAACCGGGCTCGCTCGCTCTCCGTGTCGGGATCGTGAGCCCATCGCTCTTGGTCCAGTCGACGTCCACGGATTTCGCTGGATATTTCGCTCGAGATTTCGCTCGAGATTTCGCTGGATATTTCGCTCGATATTTCGCTCGATATTTCGCTGGAGAGTTCGCTCTTGACGTTCTCGAGGTCCCGGCGGAGATGTCGCTGCACGACCCTCGTCACGACCAGGCAGCTCCTGACGCGCTGGCGCTGCGGGAATTGGAAAAGATCCGCGACAAGGACGAAGCCGAGCGCCACATGGCGGCCGTCTTCGCGCGTCTGGCCGCAGAGGCGTGGATCGCCGCGATGACGACTGCGAAGGCGTCCGAGGAGGAGCGCTACGCATACGTCCAACGACGCGTTCAGAACGCCTGGCTCCTCCAGCTCTGGCCCGCCGTCGACCGTCTCCTCCCCGACGACCCCGATCCCGGACGCCTGGCCCTCTACCTCACCCTCGGCTTCTCCCAGGCCGTCACCACCTGGCAATGGCCGGCGACGGAGCGCTGGATTGCGCTCCTCGGCGAGGAGCCGGAGCACTGGCTGCCGCGTTCGCAGTGGCACCTGTGCTACCTGCTCCACGACCCCGAGGACGCCGTCCACCGCCGCGCGCTCGACGCGGCCGTCGACGACGGGATGAAGGACGCGGGGCAGCCGTGGGTGGCGCGGGAGCTCAGGAAGC
>DASWIG010000674.1:0-4121 GCA_036397835.1 Thermoanaerobaculia bacterium | reverse complement strand
AGGCTCCGAGACTCGTAGGCGAGACCGTCGGAAGCGATCCTGAAGAGCCAGGAGGGGCCGGGGCGGAGGAGGCACTCCGCGCGCAGGAGGTACTCGAGTTGGGCGTCCGTCTGCTCGAACTGGAGCAGCACCTCGTCCGTGCGGGGCCAGCGAGACAACGTGACGCGCTGAGCACCGTGCAAGCAGCGTCCCCTCGCGAGGGGCCGGCCCGACGCGCCTGCGACCACACAACGGGACCCCGTCAGGATGTCGCGAGTCTTCGGGAACCTGAACAGCAAGTGGGACAGGTCCGGGATCTCAAGCGAGGCATCCCAAGAGGAACCGGACGGGTCCTTCGGTCGAAGAACCAGTCGCGGCTCGATGCCTAGCGCGGCGACCTCGGCCCGGGCCTCATCCGGGCGATGGGCGGGCGCAGTGCCGCGACCCAGCGCGAGGCCGTGAATTCGCGCGCGCTTCTGAGCGAACTGGCGCGCGCCACGGAGCCACTCACGCGCCCGACGCTCGCGGTCCAGATCCTCGCCGATCCTCTGGAGCGTTGCCGGGTGTATCAGGCTGTCCGTGCCGAACTGCCCCTGAAGGAGCAGGGCTGCGGCGATCTGACCCACGAAGTGCGGCTCCTGCGCGAGATTCTGAAAGCGCGCCGTGGCATTCCAACTCCCGGCAGCGATGAACTCGCCGAGCCTCGAGGGCGATTCGAAGAGCTCGGCCGAAAACGAGTGCCGCAATTCGTAGAGAGCGCGCGCGAGCTGACGCTGCAGGTCCCGGGGCAGGATCGCGTGCGTAATCGGCCAGCAGATGATGGAGAAATGCTCAGCCCACGCGCCGGACGGCTCCGCGCCTCCGTACTTCTTCTGGAACGACCGGTAGCGGTCTCTGATCCAGTAGCGGTCGCCGTAGGCGGTCCATCCTGGTGTCTTCTGCTCGAACGTCTGCCAGTACTCGTCGCCGGAATAGAGATAACCGATCTCGGCGGCATAGACGATCCACACGAGCTCGTGGTCGTGGGACGGTGCGTGGCCGGCGATATGAGCTTGCACAGCAGTACTGACCGCCTGCACCTCGGAGGTGTCGAGGCCGTGCTCGAGGGCGAAGATCGGCCGGTTGCCACCGGCGGCCTGGCGAGCCGAACAAAGCTGCTCAAAGTGCTGCGCGAGGCGTCTGTGCCAGGTAGCGAGAACCGTCATCGTCTACTTCGTCTTCGGGCGTGACGATCGTCTTCCTGCGCTCTTTCACGATAGCGCACCTTCATGCTTCTGGTGCGGTCGCCGTGCGCTGAGCTTACCACGCGGACCGGTCAGCCGGCTTTCCCTGGTCCATGAGGCACGACGACTGGCCCACGGCACCGTAGACCGAGGTGCCGGCGCGACGGATCGGCAGCCTCAGGCCCGGAGGGGACGCTTCGCGTCCCTGGGCAGACACGGGGGTCTGCCCCTACGCCGGAGGAGGGGACGCTACGCGTCCTGGGCAGACACGGAGGTCTGCCCCGACCGGTCCCAAAAACACATCCACCGCCGGACGACCGGCGGTGGTGGAAAAAGAGGGACATCGGCGTCGGGCAGACTGAGGGATCGGGACGGTTGATAAGAGCCCGCCCGACGCCAGTATCCAAACGTCAAACTCAGGTGCCCAACCTCGGCCCAGGCCGCTTCGGAGATCAGGTCCCGTTCTCGGAACCCCACGACTCAACGAGCCGAGATCACTTACAAGGAAGAGTGTAGGCGGCCAAGATTACGAACTACATTACGGCCGCAGGGTTTTTTTGAGGATTCTTCGGGACCGCTGGGCGGCGCCTCGCGCTACGGGAGGTCGAGGAGGGCGCGCAGCTCCCGCCAGAGGGCGCGCAGCTCGTCGGCGGCGGCGCCGCGGGGCTCCCATTCGCTGACCGAGAGCCCGTCGCTCGACGCCATCTTCCACGCCACCCGCGAGTGGACGCGGGTCTCGAGGATCTGGGCGTTCTGCTCCTCGGTGAGCTCGCCGAGCGCCTCCAGGGCCTCGCGGGCGATGCGCGTGCGCGGGATCACCTGGTTGAGGACCACCCGCACTTCGAGGTCGTCGCGGGTCACGGCGAGCTCGTCGATCACCGTGAAGACGTCCTCGCTCGCCCAGATGTCGTAGGCGCTCGGCGTCACCGGCACCAGCACCAGCGACGCCGCCGCGATCGCCGAGCGGAAGGTGGAGGTGTCGCGCGCCCCGGTGTCGACGATCACCAGGTCGTAGGGCTCGGAGAGCTGCGGCAGCTCGCGGTGGAGGATCGCCTTGGTCATCTGGACGACCCGGAAGGCCGGCCGGTCCTCGCCGCGGGTGGCGGCGAAGACCGTGCTCGAAGCCTGGGGATCGGTGTCCACCAGAAGCACCTGCAGGCCTTCCGTCGCCGCCTCGGCGGCGAGGTTGGTGGCCAGCGTGGACTTGCCCACGCCTCCCTTGGAGTTGGCGATCGCCAGCACCGGGCTCCGTTTCGGCATCGCGCTAGCCCCTCGGCTCCCAGCTCGCGTGGAAGCACGGCGGCAGCGGGTGCTTCAGGGGTAGGACGGCCACCGGCCCCGCCGCCACGTCGTAGGCGTCGAAGACGAGGAAGGAGCTCGCCATGGCCTCGGCGTCGAAGTCCTGGCAGATCACCACGCCCGCCCCGGCGTCGCCGGGATCGCCCAGGAACACCGGCTCGCCGCCGAAGTAATGGCGCGGCGCCGCCTGGTAGACGTCGGGTCCCGAGGGACGCCGCCACGAGACGTGCGCGATCTGGTCGAAGAACTTGCGCCCCGGCGTGCCCGTCTTGGAGATGCCGAGCAGCCACAGGTCGTCGTAGGGCTTGAGCGCGCGGCGCGGATCGATGGCCGGGAAGTCCGGCGCCACGGAGTAGTCGATCTCGTCCTCGCCTACGACCTCCCAGCGCTCGGCGTCGATCACCCGTCGCCGCGGGCGGCCGCGGGGAGCGTCGAGGAAGAGGTCGGGGATCACCTGGTACTGGTCGTAGATCGGGCGGTCGAGCTCGACCACGTCGACCACCAGGCGGCCGTCCTCCTCGAAGGCATTGACGAGGTGGAGGCAGAAGCGCCGGCCGAGCGGCACGCTGGCCACCTCCTCGCCGGTCTCGCGCGACGCCACGAGCAGGCGGCTGCCGCGCTCGGGCTCCCAGGAGAGAGCCTCCATGATCGTCTTGCCGCCGCGCATCACGGCCTCGACGTCGAGCAGGTACGGGCTCAGGTAGAAGGCGACGTAGCGGGGACTGACGATGAAGTCGTGTACCGAGCACGGATAGGGCAGCGCCAGGCGCCGGCGCCAGGCGAGCTCGCCGTCGGCCGCGAAGCGGTAGAGGTGGAGGCACGGCTGGCGGGCGGCGAAGGAGATGCCGAAGTTGAACATCTCGCCGCGCTCGCGGTCGAAGCACGGGTGGGCCGAGAGCGGGCTGACGGCGTTGAGGCGGCCGCCGAAGGTGTGCTCGCCGCGCGTCTCCAGGGTCTCGGGGTCGAGCTCCCAGGGCAAGCCCTGCTCGCCGAAGGCGAGCAGCGTGCCGCGCCAGGTGAAGACGCTGACGTTGACCGGCGACTCGAGGCCGATGCCGCGCTTCAGGCGGTCGCCCTCGAAGGCGGTGCCGAAGGCGCGGTAGAGCGAGCGACCGGCCTCTTGCTCGGCCACGAACTTGGCGCTGCGCACGAAGCGGTTGACGAAGCGCGCCTTGCCGCCCGCGAAGTGGAGGGCCGAGACCATGCCGTCGCCGTCGAGCCAGTGGCGGTAGGCGAGGCCGCCGCGGCCGAACGCCGAGGGCCCGTTCAGGTAGTAGCTGCCGTTGAGGTAGGCGGGGATCTCGCCGCGGACGCCGGCGATCTCGTAGGCGGCCTCGACCACGTCGAGGGCGAAGGCCCGCTCGAGCAGCGGCGCATGGTCCTGACCATGGGCGTTGCGCGCTGGATCCTGCTCAAGGGTCGCGGTGGGCTGGGTCAAAGGTAGATCTCCTTGTCGTGGGCCTTCGGAAGGATACACTCGTTGGCCTCGCAGTCGTGGCTCACCGTGTGCTCGAAGCCCTCGTCGATGAGCCGCGCGATCCGCTGCTGCGAGAGGTCGAGGAACCCGAGGGCGCCGTCGAGGCCGTCGGGCGGGAAGTAGCGGTGGACGGTGACCGGTTT